>NZ_JBHSLU010000127.1:0-165371 GCF_042655245.1 Allobosea massiliensis
GGGGATCTCTCGGTTCAGGGTTGGCGTTCACAACCCAAACCTAACCGGCAATCGCCGGTGACCACCGTCAGCTACACCACGCTATGGGACACGACCTGTCTTCTCGACAACCGCTCGCCATTCCTGCCCTGCGAACCGCTGCCTGCTCATCTGAGCAAGGATCGTCGTGCGCGGCCGCTGGAGTGGCAAGCCATCAGGGCCGCGCTGCAGCGTGGCCGGTGCTGGGAAGCATCAGTCGGAGAATTCAGTTCTGCAAGCCGTAAGAACCCTCGCCGGTCCCCGTCTATATGTTTTCTATGCCCTCGTCCGACGGCGCCGCACGCAAAAACGCGTGAAAACAGAACGAGTTGCGGCCAAGACACACAGGGCGGCATTCGCGCATTGAACCGACCTGAATCAAAGATTCAAGCGGGTCTCCGTCTTTACCGCTAGCGACCGCGTCCATAGCGTCAGGGCGAATTGACGTTGCCCCTCTGAGATAATCCAGTTTGAACTTCGTTCTGGCCCATTGCGAGGACCAGAACATGAGGCGCAGCCGCTTCACGGAAGAGCAGATCATCGGGATCCTGAAGGAGCACGAGGCCGGAATCCCGGTCTCGGACCTGTGCCGCAAGCACGGGGTCAGCGACGCGAGCATCTACAAGTGGAAGGCCCGTTTCGGCGGGATGGACGTATCCGAGGCCAAGCGGCTGAAGGCGCTCGAGGACGAGAATGCCAAGTTGAAGCGCAGGTTGGCCGACGCGATGCTGGACAACGTCGCGTTGAAGGATCTCTTGGGAAAGAAGTGGTGACGCCCGCTGCCGAGCGGAGAGCTGTCGCCCACCTCATGGGCACCCATGGGATGAGCGAACGGCGGGCGTGTAAAGCCACCGGCTTTTGCCGCATGACCGTGAGATACAAACCCACACGCGAGGATGACGCCTCGCTGCGCGAGCGCATGAAGGCCATCGCCCGGGAACGGCGACGGTTCGGTTACAGGCGCCTGCATGTGCTGCTCCGGCGCGAAGGCTTCGAGGTCAACCACAAGCGGCTATTCCGGCTCAACCGCGAGGAGCGCCTGACGGTCCGCCGCCGGGGTGGCGCAAGCGGGCGATCGGGACACGGGCGCCGATGATGATCCCGATGCGACCGAACGAGCGCTTCGCTCGACTTCGTGGCCGACCAGATGACGGACGGCAGGTGCTTTTCGGATCTTGGCGATCGTCGACGACTGCACCCGCGAGTGCCTGGCACTGGTAGCGGACACCTCGCTATCGGGTGTGAGGGTTGCGCGCGTACTCGACAGGCTGCTGGCAGAGCGCGGCAGGCCCAAGATGATCGTGAGCGACAATGGCAGCGAGCTGACCTCCAACGCCATCCTGGCCTGGGCTGACGCGGCAAGGATCGAGTGGCACTACATCGCGCCCGGCAAGCCGATGCAGAATGGCTTCATCGAAAGCTTCAACGGCCGCCTGCGGGATGAGCTGTTGAACGAGACACTGTTCTCCAGCCTGGCCCAGGCCAGAGCCGCGCTCTTGCGGTGGCAACTCGACTACAACACTACAAGGCCACACTCGAAGCTCGGTTGGCAGACGCCCATCGACTTCGCGGCCACGTTCCAGCCGCGGCGGGATCAAACGCTACGCTACGTGAATAGCTCCGCGTCTGCCCCCGCCGCTCAACCCGCCCGAGAGGGCCAAACCAACCGCCGGAACGAACTCAAGGCTGGATAGAAACTGGGGGCAACGTCAGAATTCATCATCGGCCGCGCGTCCAAGTCAGAGCCTCGAGGATCAGATCATGACGAACTTATTCCCCCGCCTTTCCGCCTGCCTTCTCGGGGCCGCGCTCGCGCTCACGGTTCTTGTGCCTGTTTCCGCCCATGCCGGGACCTACGATCTCGTGCTCGAGCGCCGCACGGTGAACGTCACGGGACGCGAGCGCGTCGGAATGCTCATCAATGGCCAGCTTCCCGGGCCCACGCTGCGGTTCAAGGAGGGCGAGGAGGTGGTGATCAACGTCACCAACCGCCTCGAAGAGAATGCCTCGATCCACTGGCACGGCCTGATCGTGCCGGCCGAGATGGACGGCGTGCCCGGCATCTCGCCGGGATTCGGCAACGGCATTAAGCCGGGCGAGACGTTCACCTACCGTTATAAAATCCGGCAGGCGGGAACGTATTGGTACCACAGCCATTCCTCCGGCGAGCAGGAGCAGCTCGGGATTTACGGCCCCCTGATCATCGAGCCCCGCGAGCGCGAGCCGTTCAAGCATGACCGCGATTACGTGATCATGCTCTCGGACTGGACCGACGAGGACCCGAAGCGGATCATCAAGAACCTGAAAAGCGAAAGCGGCTGGTACAACCGCAACCAGCGCACCCTCGTGAGCCTGTTCCAGGAGCTCGGCAAAGCTCCGAACGCCGAGGCACGGGAGGCCGTCATCAGGAGCCACGTCGCCTGGAGGGTGATGCGCATGGACCCGACCGACATCGCGGATGTCGGTGGTCTCCACTACCTGGTGAACGGCCTTACACCGGAGCGCAACTTCACGGCCCTCTTCAAGCCCGGCGAGCGGATCCGGCTGCGCTTCATCAACGCTTCCGCGATGACCTATTTCGACGTGCGCATCCCGGGGCTGAAGATGACGGTCGTTCAGGCAGACGGCCAGAACGTCCAGCCGGTGCCGATCGACGAGTTCCGTTTCGGGAACGCCGAGACTTACGACGTGATCGTGCAGCCGACGGAGGATCGGGCCTACACCATCGTGGCCGAGCCCCTGGACCGCACCGGCTTCGCCCGCGCCACCTTGGCGACACGGCCCGGGATGGTGGGCGAACTGCCGCCCCATCGCGTCCGCCCGCTCACGCAGATGTCCGAAATGCTCATGAACCCGGGCCCCAAAGGTGGCGACCGGGGGACGCCCCAGCCCGAGCAGGACATGCCCGGCCATGTGCAGCCCGAGAGCCCCCTCGCGATGGCGATCGGCGGGATGGGCGACATGAACATGGGCGGCATGGGTGGTATGGGCGGCCAGCAAGGCGGGCACGGCGGTATGGCCGGCATGCAGGCCGGATCAATGCCTCAGGGCGGCATGTCGGGCATGGGCCAGGGCCGTGCGGGGCAGGGCGGCAGGAGCGCCACGGCGAGGAAGCCGGCCGGTTCTCCTGCGATGCCGGGAATGGACCACGGCGCCATGCCGGGGATGAGCCAGGGGCGTCAGGCTCGAACGACGGCCGGGGCGCAGAGGCAGGGCATGAACCATGGCGCGATGCAGGGCGGAAGCGGTGGCTCCATGCCGGGTATGGATCACGGCGGCATGCCGGGCATGGGATCGGGCGCCTCGCCCGGCCAGAACCAAGGGATGTTCGCGGCCCTGAACGGGGGACTGCAGCAAGGACCGCAGGCCAAGGTGCTCCAGGGGGGCGAGGACATGCCGAACGAAGGTCCGACGCTTGAGAACGCCATGCCCGATCCCCTCGTGAACCGGACGGGCGCGCCGCCCGGCGCCAAGGTGCTGTCCTACCGCGATCTCAAGGCGATCAAGCCTTATCCCTACAAGCCCTACGACCGCATCATCGAGATGCGTCTGACCGGCAACATGCAGCGCTACATCTGGTCGATCAACGGCCGCAAGTTCAGCGAGGCGCAGCCGATCGTGCTGCGCTACGGCGAGCGGGCCCGCTTCCGCTTGTCTGCCGTCAGCGCTCTTGAGACAGTTTAGGGGTTTTCGGGAAGGGAGGATTTCTGGATCATCGCAGCCATTCAGGAGCGCAGATGAGACAGAAATCCGGGCCGGAGAAAGCACCGGTAGAGCAGGTCGTGAAGGATATTCGCCGAGCGACGCGTCGGCAGTTCTCGGCCGAAGAGAAGATCCGCATCGTGCTGGAAGGCGTGCGCGGCGAGGAGAGCATCGCCGAGCTGTGCCGGCGCGAGGGGATTGCCTCGTCGATGTATTACGGCTGGTCGAAGGAGTTCCTCGACGCCGGCAAGCGCCGTCTCGCCGGTGACACGGCTCGCGCCGCGACGTCAGACGAGGTGAAGGAGCTGCGCCGCGAGGCGCAGGCGCTGAAGGAGGCCGTGGCCGATCTCACCCTGGAAAACCGCCTGCTTAAAAAACGTATGGCTCGCCCCGCCTGCAAGGGATTTCTTTCCGGCTCTTCAGTCTGCGCCAACGTATCCGGTCTCGAGGTCGTGCCTCGGCCAAGATGGAGCTTTCGCGCGTACCGATCCTCATAAAGCCGTCGGCGTCTAACGCCATTTTTTTGATCAGGATCACGGCACGCCGTTCGACTGTCAGGCCATCTTTCCAATCCACTCACAGACAACGCTGGCCTGAAGGACGCTCCCCTAAGGCCGAACTCTGATCATCCAGCCGATGGCATCGCCTCCACCTGGAAGGGGCGCCCGCTTCTCAACACGGCCCAGATGATCCTGGCCATCTTCGCCGCGAGCGCGACCACGGCGGTGTTGATATGCGTTCGCGCGAGCAATCCCCGCAGCCATTCGCCGAGCAACGTCCGCCCCTTCGCCAGGGACGGCAATGCCGCTCGCGCGCCGTGGATCAGCATCCTGCGAAGGTAGCCGTTGCCGCGCTTGCTGATCCCGAGAAGCTTAGGTCTGCCGCCGGTCGTCATCTGGCGAGGTACCAGGCCGAGCCAGGCGGCAAGATCCCGGCCCCGGCCAAACGTCTCCGCCCTTCCCACCGAGGCGACGAAGGCGGTCGCATTCAACGGGCCGACCCCCGGGATCGTCGCCAGGAGCTTCGTTGCGGCATCCTCGCGCGCGATCGCAACGAACTCGGCATCGAAGGCGCCGATCCGCTCGTCAAGGGCGCGCCACTGGGCCCGCATGTCCTCGACGAGCTGTCTGATCCGACGGCTGATCGCCACCTCGCCAGCAAGGAGTTGATCCAGTCGAAGTTCGAGCTTGCGCCGTCCCTTCGCCATCACGATCCCGCGCACCTTGGACAAGCTCGGCATCCCGCGCGCCACGTTCTATCGCTGGTACGATCGCTATCTCACCGGCGGGGTCGAGGCGCTCGCAGATCATCGCTCGCGGCCAGATCGTGTCTGGAACCGCATCCCCGCCCCGATCCGGGCCGAGATCATCGACCTGGCGCTGCGCGAGACGGAGCTGAGCCCACGCGAGCTGGCGGTGCGCTTCACCGACGAAAAGCGCTACTTCGTCTCGGAAGCATCGGTGTATCGGCTGCTGAAAGCGCATAATCTGATCACCAGCCCGGCTTATATCGTCATCAAGGCGGCGCCCGAGTTCAAGGACAAGACGACGGCGCCCAACCAGCTCTGGCAGACCGACTTCACCTACCTGAAGATCACGGGCTGGGGCTGGTATTATCTCTCGACCGTGCTCGACGACTTCTCCCGCTTCATCGTCGCCTGGAAGCTCTGCGCCACGATGCGCACTGACGACGTCACCGCCACGCTCGATCTGGCGTTGGCGGCATCGGGGCTCGACCAGATCACGGTCGCACATCAGCCGAGACTGTTGAGCGATAACGGCGCCTCATACATCTCAGCCGACCTCGCCACCTGGCTCGACGGCAAGGGCATAAAACACGTTCGCGGCGCGCCCTATCATCCCCAGACGCAGGGCAAGATCGAGCGCTGGCACCAGACCCTGAAGAACCGCATCCTGCTGGAAAACTACTATCTGCCCGGCGATCTCGAACGGCAGGTCGCCGCCTTCGTCGAGCATTACAACCATGCCCGATACCACGAGAGCCTCGGCAACCTAACGCCCGCCGATGTCTACTTCAGCCGCGGGCAAGCCATCCTCACCGAACGCGAAAGGATCAAGCACCAGACCATCCAGGAGAGACGCTTGCAGCATCAGCTGCAGGCCGCATAACCTCAAACCCAGATGAGCCAGAACCTCCGTTCCTGAGACGCCGAAACAGTCTCAAATCATCTGACGACGGACACAAGATCGGCTTAAATTATATCGATATTTCAAATACATAAGTGTTCGCAGTTTTATCCTGAATGGCGCGCCATTATCTCCCAGTCTGTTGACCGTGATATGATCCGGTCCGGCCTGGCTCTCCGGTCAGCCGGACGCACAAACTTCCCAGTCCATGTCTTCCGCTGTGCTGTCTGTCGTCTCAGGCGGCTGGCGGCTCGTCGCCGATGCGGCCGTGCCGGACATGGACATGGGAGCCCGTGCCGCCGCCCCAGAGCTGGCCGAGTTGGGCGACGATATGCCCGCCGAAGGCCTCGTACGGAATACGGATCGATGTGAGCCAGGGCGCCAGCCAGGCATTGATCGCGTTGCCGTCGACCCCCACCATCCGGCAGTCGCCGGGCACCGCGACACCGGCCTCCCTCGCGAGGCGATAGGCGCCGTAGGCGATCAGGTCGCTGACGCAGAACAGGCCCTGCGGCCAGCCGCCCTCCGCGACCAGCGCCCGCGCGGCGGCATAGCCGATTTCGATATGGTTCAGCCCCTGGGCACTGGCGCGGCGGATCTCCTGCGGCGCGAGCCCGCGCTGCTCGAGCCGGGCGATGAAACCGGCCGCGCGCTCGCCGGTGCTGGAGGCGTTCTGCGCCGCCATCAGCACGGCCGGGCGCGCGACGCCACGATCGAGCAGATGGTCGGCGGCCTCCGCCCCCGCGGCGCGGTCGTCGATGCCGACGAAGGCGCCGCCGCCGAGCGGGCTGCGACGGGCGACGAAGACCATGGGGTCGCCGCGCCGCAGCGTGGCCTCGAGGCCCCGGCTCGCGACGGCGCTGACCATGACATAGCCCGCGACGAACTGGCTGCGCATGGCGGCGAGATATTCGTCCTGCAGCTCCGCCCGGTCATGGGTGTCGCAGAGGATGGTGACGTAGCCGGCGTCGCGCAGCGCGGCCTCGGTCGAGACCGCGATCGCCGCCATGGCCGGGTTGTCGAGATTGGGCGCGAGCAGGGCGACGACGCGGCTCGCCCGCTGCTTCAGCGCGCGGCCTACGGGGTTGGGGCGATAGCCGAGCCTCGCCACCGCCTGTTCGACGCGGGCCACCGTCTCGGCCGAGGCGCGGCCGCGCTTGCCGTTGACGATGCGTGAGACCGTCGCGACCGAGACGCCCGCCGCGCGGGCGACGGTGGCGAGCGAGGCGAGGGGCGTTTCGGCGCGGGCGGGTCTGGTCGTCATGGGTCCGTGGCAGGGACGCCGGTTCGGGCGGCGTCTTGAATCCATCATGCAGATTTCTCGCGTTGACAAGCAAGGCAAACGTTTGCCTTAATTTGGGCAGAGCGCCCGAGAGGCGCCGCCAACGATCAGGGATGGACGCACATGCAGAGCAAACACTGGTTGTCCGCGCTCGCGCTCGGCGCGAGCCTCATCGCCGGCGCCGCCCAGGCGCAGACCACGGTGCGCATCGCCTGGTATTCCGACGGCAATGAGGGCGAGGTCGTTTCCGACCTGCTGAAGCGCTTCGAGGCGCAGAACAAGGACATCAAGGTCGTCCTCGACCAGGTGCCCTACAAGGCGATCACCGAGAACCTGCCCGTCCAGCTCGCCTCCGGCCAGGGTCCCGACATCGCCCGCGTTGTCGATCTCGGCGGCATCGCCCGTTATGCGCTGGATCTGCGGCCCTATCTCAAGGACGCCGCCTACTGGGACAAGAATTTCGGGCCGTTCCTGCCCTGGATGCGGCCGGCCGGCGACGACAAGGCCATCACCGGCTTCATGACGCAGCTCACCGTCACCGGGCCGCTCGTCAACAAGACGCTGTTCGAGCAGGCCGGCATCGCCATGCCCGGCGCCAAGGCGAGCTGGGACGACTGGGCCAAGGCCGCCAAGGCGGTCGCGACCAAGGTGCAGGCGCCGTTCCCGATCGCGATGGATCGCTCCGGCCACCGCTTCTTCGGTCTCGCCATCTCCGAGGGCGCGCAGGTCTTCGACGCCAAGGGCGAGCCGGCGGTGATCGACGACGGCTTCAAGCGCGCGGCGCAGCGCGTGCTCGACTGGCACAAGGACGGCGTCATGGCCAAGGAGCTCTGGGGCTCGGTCTCCGGCGCGGCCTATCGCGGCGCCAATGACGAATTCAAGAACGCCCAGGTCGTGATGTATGTCTCGGGCTCCTGGCAGATCGCGCAGTTCGACAAGACCGTCGGCAACGCCTTCGACTGGGTGGCGGCGCCCTCGCCCTGCGGCGCGGCCGCCTGCACCGGCATGCCGGGCGGCGCCGGCCTCGTCGCGATCAAGGCGACGAAGAGCCCCGAGGCCGTCGCCAAGGTGATGGAGTATCTCGCCAGCGAGCCCGTCCTGAGCGAGTTCTATGCCCGCTCGCTGTTCGTGCCGGGCCATCTCGGCATTGCCGCCAAGGGCCTCGACTACAAGGACGCCAGCGCCCAGGCCAAGGCCGCGCTGAAGGTCTTCTCCGACCAGGTCGCGAACCTCTCGCCCGTCGCCTACAAGCTGCAGGGCTACGTCAACAACCGCATCATCTTCAATGCGGCGATCAGCCGGGTGGGCCAGGCGATCTCGGGCGAGACCAGCCTCGACGAGGCCTATAAGCGCATCGCCTCGGACGTCGAGCAGCAGATCGCCGAGCGCAACAAGAAGTAAGCCCGCATGGCCTCCGCCGATACGGCGGCGCCTCGCGGCGCCGCACGCCTCTTCGCCGTGCCGCTGTCCCTGCTGATGCGGCTCGTCGACTGGCCGATGAGCGCGCTGCAGCGTCTCATCGGCGAGCGGCGGATGGCCTATGTCTTCCTCCTGCCGAATATCGGCTTCTTCGGCCTGTTCGTCTTCCTGCCGCTGATCATCAACGTCGTTTTCTCGGTGACCGGCGGCACGGAGCTGTTTCCCTCGCAGCGGCCCTATGTCGGGGCGCAGCAATACGCCTATCTGTTCGACTGCGGCTCCTTCCTCGATCCCGGTTCCTGCCGCGAGGACCATTTCTGGCGCGGCGTCGCCAACACGGCCCGTTTCACCGTCTTCCAGGTGACGGCGATGGTGCTGTTCTCGCTGGTGACGGCGGTGGTGCTGAACATGAAGAT
Organism: Allobosea massiliensis; assembly: GCF_042655245.1. Taxonomy (NCBI): domain Bacteria; kingdom Pseudomonadati; phylum Pseudomonadota; class Alphaproteobacteria; order Hyphomicrobiales; family Alloboseaceae; genus Allobosea; species Allobosea massiliensis. The sequence goes on from NZ_JBHSLU010000127.1 coordinate 8,985, forward strand.
CAAGGCGCGCGGCTTCTTTCGCGCCGTCTATTTCTTCCCGGTTCTGCTCTCGCCCGTCGTCGTGGCGCTGACCTGGAAATGGATCCTGCAGCGCGACGGCCTCCTGAATGCGGGCATCACCTCGCTCGGCGGCGAGCGCATCCTGTTCCTGGTCGATCCGAGCTGGGCGATGTTCTGGGTCGTCTTCGTCTCGGTCTGGGCCCATATGGGCTTCTACACGCTGATCCTGCTCGCCGGTCTCCAGGCCATCCCCGCCGATCTCTACGAGGCGGCCGAGATGGACGCGACGCCGCGCTGGCGCGTGTTCTGGCGCATCACGCTGCCGCTGCTCTGGCCCAACATGATCGTCGTGATCGTGCTGGCGCTGATCAAAGGCGTGCAGACCTTCGACGAGGTCTTCGTCCTCACCGGCGGCGGGCCCGGCACCGCGACGTTGATGGTGGTCCACTACATCTACGAGACGGCCTTCTCCAACCAGGTCCAGAATTTCGGGCTGGCCGCGGCGGCCTCCGTCGTGCTCGGGGTCGTTCTCTTCGCGCTGACGTTGGCCCAGCTCGCCGCGAGCCGCCGCAGAGGTGAGGCATGAGCCTCGTGACCCGCCTCGCCACGGCGCGCCGCAAGCCCGGCCGCTGGCACTGGACCGATGTCGCGGCCTACGCCTATCTCGCGCTCGGCGTGGTGCTGATGTTCGGGCCCGTGGTCTGGCTCGCCCTGTCCTCGTTCAAGACGCAGGCCGGGCTGCTCGAATTCCCGCCCTCGCTGCTGCCGATGTCGCAGAAGGAGGTCGCGGTCCCCGGCCACCCCCAGCCGCTGCCGCTGTTCGAGGTGACGATGCCGGACGGCACGACGCGGGTGCTGGCGCAGGTGCGGCGCATCGGCATCCAGGCGCAGATGGTCGACCCCGCCAACCCGGCGGAGGTGATCCGCGTGCCGATCGACAGGCGCACGCCGGTGCGGGCGTTCAAGCTCGCGACCGAGAACTACACCGAGCCGCTCGATCGCTTCGCCTTCACGCGATTCCTGTGGAACTCCGTCTTCGTCACGGTGGTGGCGACGATCATCACGCTGATCATCAACTCGATGGCGGCCTATGCGCTGTCGATCTACGAATTCCGCGGCAAGAATACCGTGATGCTGATGGTGATCGGCACGCTGATGATTCCGATCACGATCATCCTCGTCCCGGTCTATCTGGTCATCACCGAACTCGGGCTGGTGAACTCGCTCTGGGCGGTGATCCTGCCGGGCGCGGCGACGCCGACCGGCGTCTTCCTGCTGCGGCAATACATGCTGACGCTCCCGCGCGACCTGATCGAGGCCGCGCGCATGGACAAGGCCTCCGAGTGGCAGATCTACTGGCGCATCGTCATGCCGCTGGCGATGCCGGCACTCGCCGTGCTGGCGATCTTCTCGGTGATGTGGCGCTGGAACGAGTTCCTCTGGCCGCTCGCGGTTCTGACCAAGACCGAATCCTACACGCTGCAGATCGGCCTCAACGCCTTCCAGGGCGAGCTGCAGACGCAGTGGCACTACCTGCTCGCGATGACCGTGGTGACGCTGCTGCCTGTCGCGCTGGTATTCGTCTTCCTGCAGCGGTTCATCACCACCGGCATCGCCAATACGGGAATGAAGTAGTCATGGCCGGCCTGACCCTTTCCGGCGTGCGCAAATCCTTCGGCGCCACGCATGTGCTGCACGGCATCGACCTCACCGTCAGCGACGGCGAATTCGTCGTCTTCGTCGGGCCTTCGGGCTGCGGCAAATCCACCCTGCTGCGCGTCATCGCGGGGCTGGAGGAGGTCACGGCCGGCTCCGTCATGATCGACGGCGTCGACGTCACCGGCCTGCCGGCCTCCGAGCGCGGGCTCGCCATGGTGTTCCAGTCCTATGCGCTCTACCCGCATATGAGCGTCTACAAGAACATGGCCTTCGCGCTGGAGAATATGGGCCTGCCGCGCGGCGAGATCGACCAGCGCGTGCGGCGCGCGGCGGCGATGCTGCGGCTGACCGACTATCTCGAGCGCAAGCCGCGTGCGCTCTCGGGCGGGCAGCGCCAGCGCGTCGCGATCGGCCGTGCGATCGTGCGCGACCCCAAGATCTTCCTGTTCGACGAGCCGCTCTCCAATCTCGATGCCGAGCTGCGCGTCGCGACCCGCAAGGAGCTCGCGGCGCTGCATGCCGAGATCGGCGGGACGATGATCTACGTCACCCACGACCAGGTCGAGGCGATGACGCTGGCCGACCGCATCGTCGTGCTGCAGGGCGGCCGGATCGAGCAGGTCGGCACGCCGCTCGAGCTCTACAACCGGCCGGACAACCTCTTCGTCGCGGGCTTCATCGGCTCGCCGCGGATGAACCTCCTGCCCGGTGTCGTGGCGCGGGTGGGCGTCGTTCGTCTCGGCGAACATGGCCACGAGATCGCCTGCGAAACGGGGGCGGTCCCTCCGGGCGCGGCCGCGACGCTGGGCATCCGGCCCGAGCATGTGCGGCTCGCGTCGGGCGAGGGTCTGCCGCTGTCGATCGAACTGGTCGAGCGTCTCGGCGGCGAAAGCTATCTCTATGGCGCCTCGCCCGGCCTGCCGCAGATCACCCTCAAGCTGGAGGGCCAGAGCGCCCATCAGCGCGGCGAGACCGTCCAGCTCGCGCTGCCCGCGGCCCAGATCCACCTCTTCGACGAGGCGGGCCGGGCGGTTCGCCGTTGAATCGACTGTCTTGGAAACACACCGTCACCCCGGACAAGCCGCACAGCGGCGCCGATCCGGGATCCATTCCGGAGCGCGTGCAGGTGAGGTTCCGGAATGGGTCCCGGGTCTCCCTCCGGTCGCCCGGGACGACGGCGCGGATTTAATTTCTGATTCGGAGACCATCCCATGAAAGCCCTCACGCAAGGCCGTTATCTCGGCCGCGACGGCGAAGCTGCCCTGTTCGATGTTGGCCTCGGGGCGACGCTGGCCGTCCGCATCCTGGAGGGCGATATCGGCCGCGTGACGCTGAAGCCGCGCGATGGCTACCGGCTGGACCGGGGCTGGTCGATCGCGCCCGGCGGGCTGGAGCCGCCCTATGAGGGGCGCCCGCGCGACAGCCTCGAAGGCTTCGCTTGCCCGCAGGCGAGTCTCGTCAAAAGCGATGGAAAGGTCGTGCTGTCGACGGCGGGGCTGTCGGCCGAGGTGACGCTCTCGCCCTTCGGCATCGCCTGGTTCCGCGCCGGGGAAGACAAGCCTTTCCTGCAGGACCGCACGACCCAGGCCTATCTGATGTCGCCGCGCACCGGCGCGCTCGCGCATTACATGGCGCGCGACTACACCGAGCGGCATTACGGGCTGGGCGACAAGGCCGGCCCGCTCGACCGGACGGGGCGGCGTTTCGCGATCGACGCGGTCGATCCCTGCGGCTTCGATGCCGAGCTATCCGACCCGCTCTACAAGATGCTGCCCTTCTTCATCGTCGACGGGCCTGTGGGCGCGCATGGCGTCTTCTACGACAACCTCTCGACCGGCAGCGTCGATTTCGGCTGTACGCTCGACAATTACCACGGCCTGTTCCGCTCCTGGAAAGGCGATGACGGCGATCTCGACTACTATGTGATGGCCGGGCCGATGGTGCCGGACGTGGTCAAGCGCTTCTCCTGGCTGACCGGCGGGCAGGCCTTCGCGCCGCTCTGGTCCTATGGCTTCGGCGTGACCTCGATGGCGATCGCGGATGCACCCGATGCCGATGCCCGCATCAGCGACTTCATCGGCAAGCTCGAGACGCATCGCATCCCCTGCGACTCGTTCCATTTCGGCTCGGGCTACACGCAGATCGGCCATCGCCGCTACGCCTTCAACTGGAATCGCGACAAGTTCCCGGATCCCAAGGCGACGATGACCCGGCTGAACGAGGCGGGCATCTTCACCGTCGCCAATCTCAAGCCCTGCCTGCTCGACGACCATCCGCGCCTGCAGGAGGCGCTCGCCGGCGACTTCCTCGTGCGGGACGGCGACAGTGGCGAGCCGGCCGTGGCGCAGTTCTGGGACGGGTTGGGCTTCCATCTCGACTACACCAACCCCAGGGGCCGGGCCTGGTGGCGCAACGGGATCGAGACGGCGCTGCTCGATTACGGTTTCTCCGTCGTCTGGAACGACAACAACGAATACGAGATCTGGGACGAGGACGCGCTCTGCGACGGCGACGGGCGTCCCTTCCGGCAGGCGCTGGCGCGCCCCGCCCAGGCGCTGCTGATGACCAAGCTCTCGCATGAGACCCAGGCTGCGCGGGCGCCCGGCAAGCGGCAATATGCGATCACCCGCGGCGGCTGCGCCGGCATCTCGCGCTATGCCCAGACCTGGTCCGGCGACAACGAGACCGCCTGGAAGACGCTGCGCTACAACCTGACGCAAGGCCTCAACATGAGCCTGTCGGGCATGTTCTCGATCGGCCACGACGTCGGCGGCTTCCATGGGCCCACGCCGGGGCCGGAGCTCTTCGTGCGCTTCAACGAATTCTGCGCGCTGTGGCCGCGCATGGTGATGAACTCCTGGAACGACGACGGCGTGGTCAACCTGCCCTGGATGTATCCGGAGATGGTGCCGCAGGTGCGTCAGGCGCTCGCGCTGCGTTACCGGCTGATGCCTTATCTCTACACCCAGATGTGGCGCGCCAGCCGTGACGGCATCCCGGCCGTGCGGCCGCTGCTTTGGGATTTCCCGCAGGATGCGACCGCCGTGCGGACCGACGACGCTTTCATGCTCGGGCCGGACGTGCTGGTCGCGCCGGTGCTGGAAGAAGGCGCGACGCAGCGCATCGTCTATCTGCCGGCTCATCCGGGCGGCTGGTATGATGGGCATGATGGCCGGCATTTCGCAGGCGGCAAGCTGGCGACCGTCGCGGCGCCGCTCGGACGGCTGCCGGTCTTCCTGCGGGCGGGCGCGCTGATCCCGCTGGGCGATGCCACGGGGATCAGCGCAGAGCGCGAGGTCCTGACCTGCGGGCTGGTCGAGGGCGCGACCGGCGAGCTCTACGAGGACGACGGGGAGACGGCCGACTGGCGCGGCGACGGCACGCCGACGATCCGCTTACGCGTCCGCAACGGCGAACTTGCCATCGAGACGGGATCGTCGGGCGGCGGCGCGGTTGATCGCATCGGCATCCGCTCGGTCGAGGAGGGCGGCCTGCTCTGAGCGCAGCGCCGTCCATCGCTTCAGCCAAGGTCGAGAAAGGACCAGCGCGTCTCACGCGCCGCCATGTCGATGAAGGCGCGCACCTTGGCCGAGAGCAGCCGCGCCGAGGGATAGACGATCTGGATCGGCGAGGGCGGACGCTCATGGTCCGGCAGGAGCACGCGCAGCCGCCCCTCCCGGATCGCCGGTGCCGCCTGATAGGCCAGAACCAGCGTCAGCCCGCCGCCGTCGATGGCATGCTGAACCGCCGTTTCGGCGGCGTTTGTCACGAAACGCGGTGAGAAGGCGATGCGCTGCCGCTGGCCCTGCCGCTCGAACACCCATTCGGGCACTGCGTTGAAGCCGGCGAAATGGATGCAGCGATGGGCCGAGATCTCGTCCGGCCGGATCGGCTCGCCATGCGCCGCCAGATAGGACGGTGCGGCCACCAGCACGCGCCGCGTCGCTCCGACACGCCTGGCCTTGAGGCTGGAATCGCCGAGATCGCCAATGCGGACGGCCAGATCGATCCCGTCCTCCACGAGATTGACGATGCGGTCGCCGAGCCGCAACTCCCCCTGCACCGCGGGATGGCGCGAGAGGTAGGCCGAGAGCAGCGGGCCGACATGGGCGCGCCCGAAGGCGAGCGGCGCGGCGACGACGAGGCGGCCCGACGGCTCGGCCCGCGTCGCGAGCAATGACGCATCCGCCTCGTCGAGATCAGCCAAGACGCGCCGCGCCAGCGGCAGATAGCGCTCGCCCTCGTCGGTGAGGGTGACGGCGCGGGTGTTGCGCTGGAGGAGGCGGCTGCCGAGCCGGTCCTCGAGCGCAGCGACGAGCCGCGTGACGGCGGACGGAGACAGGCCCAGACCTCGGGCAGCCGGGGCAAAGCCTTTGGCCTCGGCGACCTTGACGAAAGCCTGCAATGTCGCGAAGCGGTCCATCAATTGCTCCGCCTGGCGCAATAATGAAGTGCAGATTGACCATATTATCCGCTCAGCGCGCAATTGTCATTTTCTCGCCGTGGCCGCCGATCGCGTGGGGGCCAGGGAGGGTGTCATGGATCAAGACAGGATTTCGAGCGACGTCGCCTTTACTCCTGCCGTCAAGGCGGTGCAGCAGCGCAAGGGCTCGCGCGGCGGTTATCGTCGAATGGAAGAGCGCGGCGGCTTCAAGACGACGGTCACGCCGGAGCTGGCCGCCTTCATCGCCGGGCGCGACAGCTTCTTCCTGGCGACAGCCAGCGCCGATGGCCAGCCTTATATCCAGCATCGCGGTGGGGCGGCCGGGTTTCTGCGCGTTCTCGACGAGCGGACGCTCGGCTTCGCGGATTTCCGCGGCAACCGGCAATATGTCAGCCAGGGCAATCTCTCCGAGAACCCCAAGGCCCATATCTTCCTGATCGATCATGCGCGCCGGCAGCGGATCAAGATCTGGGGCACGGCGCGGGTGGTCGAGGACGATCCCGCCCTGCTCGAAAGGCTGCGGCCCGAAGGCTATGCGGGCACGCCGGAGCAGGCGGTGCTGTTCACGATCGCGGCCTGGGACGCCAATTGTCCGCAACACATTCCGCAGCTGATTCCCGCCAAAGACGTCGCGGCGGCGCTGGCGGAACGCGACAGGCGAATCCTGCTGCTGGAGGCGGAGCTGGCGAAGGCGCGGACCTTGGCCTGATCGTCGCTGCGGCTGCGCGGGGAACGATGCCGCGGCCGCCGCGTTGAACCGCTCATGGCCGAGATGGGCAAGACAGGACCATTGCACGCCCTCGTCACGTCGTTGTCCCTGCGCGACGAGATCGATCTCGAAGAGGCGGCGCTGCTCGACGGGCTGAGTTTCCGGCGCCGCCAGCTGCGCAAGGGCGAGGAACTCGTCGCGCAGCACTCGCGACCGACCGAGAGCTGCGTGGTTCTGAGCGGCGTCACAGCGCGCGAGGTGCTGCTCGATGACGGCAAGCGCCAGATCACCGCGCTCCACATCCCCGGCGACTTCGTCGATCTCCATGCCTTTCTGCTGAAGGTGATGGACCACAGCGTCGTCGCTCTCACCGATTGCGAGGCGGCTTATGTGCCGCATCGCGATCTGCTGCGGGTGATGGAGCGATCGCCTCATCTCGGCCGGCTGCTCTGGCTGTCCACCGTCGTCGACGGGGCCATTCAGCGCGCCTGGATCACCTCTGCGGGGCGGCGCTCGGCGACGGCCCATTTCGGCCATCTGATCTGCGAGCTTTATCTGCGGCTGGAGGCCGTCGGGCTCGCCAGCGAAGGCCGCTTCGAGTTTCCGGTTCCGCAGAACGAACTGGCCGACGCGCTCGGCTTCTCGCTCGTCCACGTCAACCGCACGCTGCAGGATCTGCGGGCGACCGGCCTTGTGTCTTGGAAGGGCAGCGCCGTCAGCATCCTCGATTTCGACGGGCTGGCGCGGATGTCCCAGTTCGACCCGACCTATCTCAACCTGATCAGGATGCCGCGCTGACGGAACCGATGCCCCTGCCCGGAGATTGCTGCCAGATGCCCCGCTACTATATCGACAGCTCCGATGGCAGCTTCTCCCATATCGACCAGGACGGCGTCGAGCTGACGGGGGACGAAGCGGCGCGTTATCTCGCCCTCGATGCCCTGCCCGACATGGTCCGCGAGGTTCTGCCCGACGGCGATCAGCGCGAATTCGCTGTCCGCGTGCGCGACGCGGGCGGGCGGGTCATCTACAGCGCGAGCCTTACCCTGACGGGCGCCTGGCGTGATGGTGGCGACGAGGAAGACGGGCGGACGTCCGAGCTGTGAGACGGCTGATGGGGGAGAGCCGGCAGCGGCAGATCTGGCGTCCCGGAAGGGATTCGAACCCCTGACCTACGGTTTAGGAAACCGTTGCTCTATCCTGCTGAGCTACCGGGACGCGCGTCGATCCGTGTAGCATAATCGGCATGACGGTGAAGCCTCTTCTTGCCGCTTTCCTGCTCCTGCCCGCGCTCGCGGCCGCCGCCGAGCCGGCGGATGGCTGTGCGGAGCTGTCGCCCGACAGCCCGGTGGTGCGGCTCGCCGGTGTGGACGAGGCCGGCGATCCGGTGCTGGCGGATGGGCGCCGGCTGCGGCTCGTCGGCCTGGCGCCGCGGCAGGACGATGCGGAGGCGCAGCGCTTCGCCGCGGGCGTGCTGCGTCGGCGCGGAGCCGATTTCGCTCTCGTGCTGTTGGGCGAAGCGGATCGCTGGGGGCGCCTGCCCGCACGGCTCTTTGAAAGCGGCGCGGAGCCGGCGCGCGGACTGGCCGAGGCGCTCGTCGCGGAGGGCGCCGCGATGGCGTTGCCGGAGGCGCGCCCGGCCCGCTGTACGCCGCCGCCGGCGCTCGCCGCGGGAGCGCGTCGCCGTCAGGCCGCCGCCAACGCGAAACCCCCGCCGGCTGTGCCTGCTGCGTCCTCGGCCGAAATCGCGCTGGACAGCCATGATCTCGCCGCGCTCCGGGCGCATGAGGGGCGTCTGGTCCTGCTGACCGGGCGCGTCGCCTCCGTGGCGGAGCGTGGTCAGCGAACCTATGTCAATTTCTCGCGCCGGCGTGGGGAGGCCGCCTCGATCGTGCTGTCGAAGTCGCTTTGGCGCGAGCTGAAGGACGCAGGCTGGACCGCGAGCGGGCTCGGCGGTAAACGCTTGCGCGCGCGCGGCGTCCTCTCGGGGCGGGACGGCCTGCTGCTCGACGTGGCGTCCCCGCTCGCTCTGGACCTGATCGACTGACGCATGCGGGCCTTCTGGCGACAGGATCGGTGGCCGAGGGCCAGGATGGCCGCGCTGGCGTTGCCGGCGTTGCTGCTGCTCGGCTGCGCGGGCGACCAGAGCGTGCTGCTGCCGCCGCAGCAGGCCTCCGACGGCGAGATCGCGCCGCGGGTCAGCACGATCCAGCGCGCCTCGGAAAGCGAGCATCAGCGTCTTCTGGCGGCCTTCGGCGGCGAATATCGCGCGCCGCGCGCCCGCGCCCTGCTCGACGAGGTGGTGCAGCGTCTGTCCAAGGCCGGCGAGGGCCGGATCGGCACCTATGAGATCACCATTCTGAATTCGCCGGCGGTGAATGCCTTCGCACTGCCGAACGGCCGGCTCTACGTCACCCGCGGCCTGCTGGCGCTGGCCAACGACACCTCCGAGATCGCCTCCGTGCTCGCCCATGAGATCGGCCACGTCACCGCCCAGCATGCGGTCGAGCGGGCGGAGCGCGAGCTGGAATCGGCGCTGGTCAGCCAGGTCGTGTCTCAGGTGCTGAACGATCCGCAGCAGGGCGCTGCGGTCAAGGCCGTGTCGAAACTCTCGCTCGCCAAGTTCTCGCGCCAGCAGGAGCTCGACGCCGACCAGATCAGCGTCCGGACCATCGCGCGAGCCGGCTACGACCCCTATGGCGCCGGTCGCTTCCTGGCGGCGCTGGGGCGCAACACCGCGTTTCGCAACAGCGGCCAGAACCAGACCGCCGACGACAAGCGGCTCGACATGCTCTCCAGCCACCCGCAGACGCCTGAGCGGATCGCTGCCGTCACAGCCTCGGCCCGGCAGATCGGCGCGCCGGGCCTCGGCGAGCGTGATGCCGGACGCTGGCTCGCCGCGATCGACGGCATCGCCTATGGCGACGAATCGCGGGACGGCGTCGTGCGGGGCCGGCGCTACGTCAACAGTGCGCTGCGGATCGGCTTCACCGCGCCGGAGGGCTTCAGCCTCGAGGCGGCGCGCGACATGGTGATCGGGCTGAGCGCCAACGGGGCGCAGGCGCTGCGCTTCGACTCGGTGACGCTCAAGCCCGATCAGACACTGGAATCCTATGTCGCCGCCGGCTGGATCGAGGGTGTCGAGACGAGCGCGATCGAGCCGCTTGAGATCGCCGGCCAGCCGGGTGTCATCGCGGTCGGCAAGGGCACGGACTGGATTTTCCGCCTCGCCGCCGTGCAGGCGGGCAATCGCGTCTATCGATTTATCCTCGCGGCAAAAGGCGGCGCCGATCCGGAGCGGCCGATGCGGGCGCTGTTGTCGGGCTTCCGGGTGCTGAGTCCGGAGGAGGCGCAGGCGGTGCGGCCGGTGACGGTGCGGATCGTGACGGCTGCCGCCGGCGATACACCGGCGACCATGGCAGCGCGCATGCCGGAGCAGGAGCGGGCGCAGGAGCTCTTCATGGTGCTGAACGGTATCGAGCGGGGCGGCGCCCTCGTCCCGGGCCAGCGCTACAAGATCGTCGCTGAGTAGCGGGGCGACGCTCTTTCACGAAGGCGCGATGCGCGGTGTCGGGCCGTGACCTGCGGGCGCGAGCGGCTAAGCTGGCGCGATCGGCGGCGGGGCGGGTGGCCCTCGTCGCAGCGGGAGATGGCCATGGCGCTCGATCGTCGCATCGTCGAACTCTATGACGAATACACCCACAAGCCGCTCGACCGTCGGGTCTTCTTCAACCGGCTGATGGTGCTGGCCGGGTCCGCTACGGCGGCCGAGGCGGCGCTCGCTGTGCTCGAGCCGAATTACGCCCAGGCCCAGCAGATCGCGCCCGACGATGGCCGCCTGACGAGCGAGCGGCTGGAGACGAGCGTCGATGGTGTCGCCCTCAGGGGCTATCTCGTCGCGCCCAAGGCGGCCGGCCGCCGCGGTGGCGTGCTGGTCATCCACGAGAATCGCGGCCTCAACCCGCATATAGAGGATGTGACGCGGCGGATGGCGCTGGCGGGTTTCACGGCGCTCGGCCTCGATTTCCTGACGCCGCTGGGCGGGACGCCGAAGGATCCCGACGAAGCGCGTGCGCTGTTTCCCAAGCTCGCTGCCGACGACGTGCTGCGCCAGGGCCGGGCGGCGCTGAAGCTCCTCGCCGCCCGGCCGGATGCGACGGGCAAGACCGGGGCGGTCGGCTTCTGCTGGGGCGGCGGGGTGGTGAACGACCTCGCCGTCTCGGTGCCGGAGCTGGCGGCGGGCGTCGTGTTCTATGGCCGCTCGCCCGACCTCGCGAAGGTGCCGCAGATCAAGGCGCGGCTTTTGATCCAGCATGCGGCGCGCGACACGCGCCTCGTCCAGCAACTGCCGGACTATGAGGCGGCGCTCAAGGCCGCCGGCATCCGCCATGAGGTGATCGTCTATCCCGACGTCGACCACGCCTTTCACAACGATACCAGCGCCGAGCGCTACAATGCCGCGGCGGCGAAACAGGCCTGGGACAAGGCGGTCGCCTTCCTGGCGGCGGAGACGGGGGCGGCGTAACGGCTCCGGACCGCTCCGGAACGTTGTAGCGAAGGGTTCCTGACATGAAAAAACCCGGCGGTCGCCCGCCGGGTTCGTCTGGTCTCGCGAAGGAGAGGGCCCGATCAGGCGGCCTCTTCCTGCAGGTCGTCGTTGTCACCCTCGACATCGCCCTCGGCGGCTTCCACCACCTCGCCCTTGGCCGGGCGGCGGGGCGACTTGGCGAGCTGCGCCTCGATCTTCTTCAGCGCCTCGGTCTCGGTGACGTCATCGACCACCGCGATCTCGCGGGTCATGCGGTCGACGGCGGCCTCGTAGAGCTGGCGCTCCGAGTAGGACTGCTCCGGCTGCGCCTCGGAGCGATAGAGGTCGCGCACGACCTCGGCGATGGCGACGAGATCGCCCGAGTTGATCTTCGCCTCATATTCCTGGGCGCGGCGCGACCACATGGTGCGCTTGACGCGGGCGCGGCCGGTCAGCGTGGTGAGCGCCTTGGTGACGCTCTCGGCATCGGCGAGCTTGCGCAGGCCGACGCTGGCGGCCTTGGCGGTGGGGACGCGCAGCGTCATCTTGTCCTTGGCGAAGCTGACGACGAACAATTCCAGCTTGAAGCCCGCGACTTCCTGCTCCTCGATCGCCGTGATCTGGCCGACGCCATGAGACGGATAGACGACGAACTCGCCCGTCTTGAAACCCTGGCGCACGACAGCTTTCTTCACCGTGGACATGCCGTTAAGACTCCTGACCGGACCGCTGGACGCGGGCTCGCGATGCTCAATCTCCGGCCGACCGACCGGAAACACTCTGCCTGGGACGCAGGCTTTCGCCCTCGCCCCACGCTCCCTCAGCCGGTCGTTTCTGATATGCCGCCGAGACAAAGACAGGGGAAGCTCCGGCAACGACGCCGGCGGCTCTCATCATCTCTGGCTGGGGGCGCCCCGTTTGTGAAAAACCTCGCAGGGGCATGCGGAACGAATGCGACTGGTGCTATGATGTAGCATAAAAAACACGCCGAATCAAAGGTAAACGCAAGCTCGGCGCAAGCCCCGCCCGAACAGCGGCTCTGTGGTTAACGCCGCGGTCGAGGTCCGGAGCGCGGTCCGCGTCAGTCGCCCTCGCCGGGATTCGGCGAGAACTGCTCGAGCTTGCCGGCGACGCCGTCGAAGGCCTTGGCGTCGGGCGGGGCGTCTTTCTTCTGGGTGATGTTGGGCCAGCTCGCCGCGTATTTCGCGTTCAGTTGCAGCCAGCTCTCGAGGCCGGGCTCGGTGTCCGGCTTGATCGCCTCGGCCGGGCATTCCGGCTCGCAGACGCCGCAATCGATGCACTCGTCGGGATGGATGACGAGCATGTTCTCGCCTTCATAGAAGCAGTCGACCGGGCAAACCTCGACGCAGTCCATGTACTTGCACTTGATGCAATTCTCGGTGACCACATAGGTCATGTCGCAGGTCCTTCCCGTCTCCCAGCGCCGCCCATAAAGCGCTCAAACCCGTCCGGTTCAAGACCGTTTGGGTCGTCCCGAGAGCAGGACCCTCTCTTTTGTCCCGTCCCGCCACGGCGCACCCCGCCGAGCTTCCGCGGGGATCGTTTGTGTACAAATGAATTTCGTTTTAGCTGCCGCCCTCGTCCTCGGCAAGAGGCGGATCGCCGCGCCCGCCCTCGTCGAGGCGTTCATAAAGCAGTTTTGCCCTTTCATACGCCTCGCGCCGCTCGCCAAGGCCGATAACCCGCACCACGGCGGTAGCGTGCGGCAAGGCCAGGGTGAGGACGTCGCCGAGCTTCAGCCCCTGGGCCGGGTTGAGGATCCGGCGACCGTCGAGGCGGACATGGCCCTCCTCGACGAGACGCACCGCGGCGGGGCGCGTCCGGGCGAAGCGCGCGAACCAGAGCCATTTGTCGAGCCTTTGGCGGTCCTCGCGCATCGCGTCTCAGGGGCGGCCCGGCATTGCGTCAGCCCTTGCGGCCTTCCATCTGGGCCTTGAGAGCCGCCAGCTTGGCGAAGGGCGAATCCGGATCGGGCTCGCGATCGGCCGGCCGCGGGCGCGGCGGCTGCTGGAAGCGCTCGCCGCCGCGGTCGTCGCGGCGCTGGCCGCCGCCACCGGGGCGTCCGTCGCGCTTGAAATCGGGCCGAGGGCCACGGCCTTGCTCCGGCCGGCCGCCACCCTCCGGGCGCGGGCCGTCAGGCCGCTGTCCGCGCCGGTCGTCGCGCCGATCCTGCCGCCGGTCGTCGCGACGCGGCTCACGCTCCGGACGGGGCGTCGCGGCTGCGGCATCGCCGGAGGCGGCCTGGGCGGGGACGGGTGCCTCGCCCTCGCGGCGCGGACCGCCGGGGCGCGGGCCGCGGTTGGGCCGGTCGCCGCGGCGTCCGCCGGGCTGGCGCTCGCCGGGGGCGCCCTCGCGGGCACCGCGCGCGGGCTCGGGGCGCCGGCCGCCCTGGTGGCGGTGCGGGCGCCAGACCTCGATCATCTCGGGTTCGGCCGGAGCCGCCGGGGCGGCGGCGGGCGCCTCTGCGGCAGGCTCGGCGACCGGTTCCGCCGCCGTCGCGGGCAGGGCCGAGAGCAGATCGGCCGGCACGGGCTCTGGGGCCGGCTCCAGCTCCTGCGCCGTCAGGATCGGGGCGTCGGGCGTCTCGGCAGCCGGCGCGTCCGAGGCGACGACGTCCGCCGCCGCCTGGTCCAGGTCGGTGGCTGTCGCAGGGGCCTGCGCCTCGACCGTCTCGCCGGAGGCGACAGCCTCACCGGCTTCGACGGGCGCTTCGGCCACGGTCTCGGCAGCCGCGGGCTTCACGGGGGCCGCGGCGAGCGGCACGGTGATGGCGGGACCCGGCCGCTTGACCGAGACATAGCCGAGCGAGCGCAGGATCGAGGCGAAATCCTCGCCCGCGCAGCCGACGAGGGAGGTCATCGCGCCGGTGACGACGAAGCCGTCCTGATCGGCCGAGCCCGCAGGCGGGGTGCCCTGCGTGACGCCGGGGCGGTAGGCGATGGCAGGACGGATCAGGTCCGCCAGGCGCTCCAGAATGTCGACGCGCACGGCCCGCTCACCGCAGACGCGGTAGCCGGCGGCGCGGTAGAGCCCCTTCGGCACCGCCTTGTCGACCGGGAAGGAGGTCCGGCCCGAGGCGGCGAGATGGGCGATGTCGTCCAGCCCCGACAATTCGGGGCCGCCATGCTTGAGCGCCCAGAGCTGGGCGGCCAGCGCGCGGGGCGCAGGCTTGAGCAGGGCCGGGAGATAGAGGTGGAAGGCGCCGAAGCGGATGCCGAGCTGGCGCAGCGCGGCGCGCCCCTCCTGGTCGAGCGCCTTCATCTCCTCGCCGACCTTGGCGCGCTCGAGCACGCCGAGCGCCTCGGCCGCCTGATAGGCGATGCCGCGGGCGATGCCGGTGAGGGTCGAGGCCTCCTCCAGCAGCGGCAGCGCGCCGAGCAGGCGGGTGATGTGGTTCTTCAGCCAGAGCTGCAGCCGCGCCTCGACCTGCTCGCGGGCCGGACCCGTGAGATGTTCCTCGACGAGCAGGCGCAGCCGCGGCTCGATCGCCTTCTCGCCGGCGACGAGACGGGCGACCGGCTCGCCGACCCAGCGCAGCAGCCCGTCATGCGAGAGCACAAAGGCGTCGTCCGCGGCGAGGACGACGCGCGCGGCGCGTGCCTCGATCTCGCTCGCCAGCGCCTTCAGGGCGGCCAGGTTCAAGGCCTTCGCCTCCGGCCCGCCGGCCTTCGGGTCCGCCGTAAAGCGGAAGCCCTGCAGCATTCCGACGTGCTGGCCCTCGACGAGCACGTCGCCCGTCGTGGTGACCTCAGCCTCCAACATCGCATTCTCCCGCAAACGGCGCAGCAGCACGCTGGTGCGCCGGTCGACAAATCGGCTGGCCAGACGCTCGTGCAGAGCGTCCGAGAGCTTGTCCTCTACAAGACGCGCCACCCCCTGCCAATGCTCAGGATCGGGCAACCAGTCGGGGCGGTTCGCGACGAAGGTCCAGGTGCGGACCTGGGCGATGCGTGCGGAGAGCGTGTCGATCTCGCCATCGGTGCGGTCGAGAGCCGCCAGCTGGGTGCGATACCAGTCGATATCGAGTCGGCCATGGCGCATCAGGCGCAGATAGAGGGTGGTCGCGAGGTCGGCATGCTGCTGCGGTGCGATCTTGCGATAATCGGGCAGCCCGCAGACTTCCCAGAGCCTCTCGACCGCCGGCCTGCCTTGCGCCAGCGCCTTGATGTCGGGATCGCGCGCGAGGATCTCCAGCGTGTTCATGTCCTCGGCGATCAGAGCGCGCGTCAGCCCGGCCTCGCCCGGCTGAAGGTTCAGGCTGTCGAGAAGCTGGGCGACCGAGCGGAAGTCGAGATCCGTGTTGCGCCATTGCAGCTGCCGCATCGGCTCGAAGCGATGATTCTCGATCGCCTCGACGAGATCGGCCTCGAAAGCCGGGCAGCGACCCGAGGTGCCGAAGGTGCCGTCCCGCAGATGGCGCCCGGCCCGGCCGGCGATCTGGCCGAACTCGGCGGGGTGCAGCTTCCGAAAGTGGTGGCCGTCATATTTCTTGTCGGCGGCGAAGGCGATGTGGTCGACATCGAGGTTGAGCCCCATGCCGATCGCGTCGGTGGCGACGAGATAGTCGACGTCGCCCGACTGGTAGATCTCGACCTGCGCGTTGCGGGTGCGCGGGCTGAGCGCGCCGAGCACCACCGCCGCGCCGCCCTTCTGCCGGCGGATCAGCTCGGCGATGGCATAGACCTCCTCGACCGAGAAGGCGACGATGGCCGAGCGCGGCGGCAGCCTTGTGATCTTGCGGTCGCCGGCGAACATCAGCTGCGAGAGCCGCGGACGCGTCACCACGTTGACGCCGGGGATGAGCTGCTCGATCACCGGCTTCATCGTCCCGGCGCCGATCAGCATGGTCTCGGCGCGGCCGCGGCGGTTCAAGAGCCGGTCGGTGAAGACATGGCCGCGGTCGAGATCGGCGGCGAGCTGAATCTCGTCGATGGCGACGAAATCGACCGCGAGATCGCGCGGCATCGCCTCGACGGTGCAGACCCAGAAGCGCGGGCGCGCAGGCTTGATCTTCTCCTCGCCTGTGACGAGCGCCACCGCCTCGACACCGGCCTTCTCGACGACGCGCTGATAGACTTCGCGGGCCAGCAGGCGCAGCGGCAGGCCGATCATGCCCGTCGGATGGGCGACCATCCGCTCGATGGCGAGATGGGTCTTGCCGGTATTGGTCGGCCCGAGGACGGCGGTGACGCCGTTGGAGCGGGCCGAAGGCGGCAGGGAGCGTGGAGGGAGCAAGGCCGACGCCGATCGTGGTGAGTGCCGGGCCGGGCGTCCCTCAAGCGGGCCGCTGCGGCATGGTGCCAGCAGGAACTAGGAGGCGGAACGAGTCCCGAACGAAGCGGGCCCGAATCGCTGACGCGGTGGGAATCGGGGTTTGTTCTCGCAGCCTGCAAGTCGGGCCGCGTTGCGCCTTCCGGGTCGGGATCGCTGTCTCGGCATCGCCTGTCCTCCGATGGTCGCGCACCGGACGCCCGTCATCCGCCGCAGAGCCTATCTAGGCATGGTTCGTCGGGAAACGAGGGTCTGAAGAGCAGGCGGCGCTCAGCCGAAGAGATCGGCAAAGATCTCTGCCGCCTCGTCGGGCGCCTCGACATGGACGAAATGACCGGCGCTCTCGCAGAAGGTGATCTCTGCGTCGTCGAAATGTTCGGGCACATAGGCGGCCCATTCCGACTTCAGCACGGGGTCATGGCGGCCCCAATGCACCCGCGTCGGCTGGTGGATGCGCACCGAGGGCGTCGGATGTCCGTCGATCGCCGCCAGCCGCGCGGCATTCTGGCTGCGATACCAGTCGAAGCCGCCGCGCAGATTGCCAGGCTTCATGAAATTATCGATCCAGAGTTCCAGCGCCGGATCGAAGGCATCCTTGCGATGGCACCAATGCGTCAGGAAATGGGAGAAGTAGAGCGCGCAGGACTGCCGGCTGAGCCCGATCAGCGCCTCCGCCAGCGGCAGTTGCTGAAAGGACTGGTGCCAGACCTCGTTGACATGGCCGTCATGGACCCAGCGCCCGGCGATGCTCTGGGTCGGGCAGTTGAAGAAGAGCAGCCGCTCGACGAGCTGAGGATGGCGCCGGGCCATCGCCTGGGCCGCATAGGCGCCGACGTCGTGACCGACCACGCCCACCGAGTCGAGGCCGAGCGCGACGACGAGCGACGCCATGTCGTCGGCATGACTGTTGGCGCCGACATCGCTGCGGGGGGCGGCCGCCTTGGCGCTGTCGCCGAATCCGCGCAGATCCGGCGCGATCAGCCGGAAGCCGCCATGGAGCCGGTTCATCAGGGGCAGCCAGGTCGCCCAGAACTCCGGCCAGCCATGCAGCAGCAGCACCGGCGGCCCGGAACCGACCTCGGCAACATGCAGCGTCGTGTCACGGACCGCGATCTGGCGATGCCTCAGGCCGGGCGGCGTGGCGAAGTCGCTGGACATAGTGGCTCCCGACAGAATTGAGGCGAGGCTAGCGTTCGACGGGCTTTGGCCGCAATGCCCGCGCGGGTTGTTGCAGCCCGGGATTGCGCTTCTCCACAGGCGACGTTGGGAGCTCTTGCCCGGTGAGGGCGAGAGCCGCAGCGTCAATGCGCGGCGTGGCTGCAGCGGCCATGGTCGGCCAGTGCCTCGATGACGGCACAGTCGCAGGCAGCGACGCCGCCGGAGCAGGTCGCGGCGATGCGCTCCAGCTCGGCCTCAAGCGAGCGCAGCCGCGCGATCTTGCGGCGGACCTCGTCGCGATGGGCCACCGCGATGGCATGGGCCTCGTCGCAGGCCATGGCTGGATTGTCGGAGAGCCTGAGCAAAGCGCGGATCGCCTCGACCGCGAAGCCGAGGTCGCGGGCATGCTTGATGAAGGCGAGGCGCTCGACATGGCGCCGGCCATAGCGCCGCTGGTTGCCCCCCGAGCGTTCGGGCGGCGGCAGCAGGCCGACCTGCTCGTAATAGCGGATGGTCTCGACCTTGACCCCGGTGCGCTCGGCCAGCGCCCCGATCGGCATCACGCGCTCGACAGTTGCGGTCGGCATCGGCTCACTCCAAAGCTCTAGTCACTGAAGCTCAAGGTGGGCGCGTGACGGGTGGTGGTCAAGAACCTCGATCAGAACGAGGGCGGCGTGCAGGCGCTGACGACCTCGCAGGCGACCGGGCCGACACAGCGGAAGCGGTGCGGCCGGCGGCTCTCGAAGTAATAGGCGTCGCCGGGGCCGAGGATGCGCCGCTCGTCGTCGACTGAGACCTCTAGCCGGCCGGAGAGCACGATGCCGCCCTCCTCGCCATCATGCGAGAGCGGCACGCGGCCGGTGTCGGTGCCGGGCTCGTAGCGCTCCTTCAGGATCTGCAGGGCGCGGCCGAAGAGGTTCTCGCCGATCTGGCGGTAGGAGATGCCGCCTTTGCCGATCTCGACCAGTTCGTCGGCGCGGTAGAAGGCCTGTCGCGGGCGGTCCGGCTCCAGCGCGAAGAATTCGGAGAGGCCGATCGGGATGCCGTCGAGGATGCGCTTCAGCGCGCCGACGGAGGGGTTCACACCGTTGGATTCGATCAGCGAGACGGTGGAATGGGTCACGCCGGCACGCTTCGCCAGCGCCCGCTGCGATAGCCCGTGGCGGGTGCGCAGATAGCGCAGCCGCGCGCCGATGTCGGTGTCGCTCACGGGGGCGTGGTCTCCCTGGTCGATATCCGCACCATTCTCACTTTGTTTTCAGCAAAAACAAGCGCTTGCTGGAAATCCGAAACAGACTTGTTCGGATTGGTCAAACGGTGCTCCCTGCCGGAAGAGGAGATCACCCATGACCATCGCCACGCCACCGCAGGCCCTGCAGAACGCCCGTTCGCTCGACAGCTACTGGATGCCCTTCACCGCCAACCGGCAGTTCAAGGCGGCGCCGCGCCTGCTCGCCTCGGCGCAGGGGATGCACTACGCCACCGAGGACGGGCGCAAGGTCATCGACGGCACGGCCGGCCTCTGGTGCGTCAATGCCGGCCATGGCCGCCAGCCGATCACGCAAGCCGTCGAGCGCCAGCTCGCGACGCTCGACTATGCGCCGTCCTTCCAGATGGGCCATCCGATCGCCTTCGATTTCGCCGAGCGGCTGGCGGCGATCGCGCCGGGCGAGGGCGCCGGCAAGCTCGACCGGATCTTCTTCACCGGCTCGGGCTCGGAATCGGTCGACACCGCGCTGAAGATCGCGATCGCCTATCAGCGCGCCATCGGCCAGGGCACGCGGACGCGGCTGATCGGTCGCGAGCGCGGCTATCACGGCGTCGGCTTCGGCGGCATCACGGTGGGCGGGCTGGTCAACAACCGCCGCGTCTTCCCGCTGCTGCCGGGCGCCGACCATCTGCGTCATACGCATGATCTGGAGCGCAACGCCTTCAGCAAGGGCCAGCCCGACCATGGCGCCGAACTCGCCGACGATCTCGAGCGGCTGGTCGCGCTGCACGGGGCGGAGACGATCGCGGCGGTGATCGTCGAGCCGATGGCGGGTTCGACCGGCGTTCTGGTGCCGCCCAAGGGCTATCTCGAGCGGCTGCGCGAGATCGCGACGCGCCACGGCATCCTGCTGATCTTCGACGAGGTCATCACCGGCTTCGGCCGACTCGGCACCCCCTTCGCCAGTGAATATTTCGGCGTGATGCCGGACCTGATGACGACCGCGAAGGGCATCACCAACGGCACGATCCCGATGGGCGCCGTCTTCGCCGCGCGCAAGGTCCATGACGCGCTGATGAACGGGCCCGAAGCCACGATCGAGCTGTTCCACGGCTACACCTATTCCGGGCATCCGGTGGCCTGCGCGGCGGGCCTCGCCACGCTCGACATCTATGCCGGCGAGGGGCTGCTGACGCGGGTGCAGGCTCTTGCGCCGCTCTGGGAGGAGGCGCTGCATGCGCTGCGCGGCGTGCCGCATGTCATCGACATCCGAACCATCGGCCTCGTCGCGGGCATCGAACTGGCCTCGCGGCCCGGCGCCGTCGGCGCGCGCGCCTATGAGGCCTTCGTGGACTGCTTCGAGAAGGGGCTGCTGATCCGCGTCACCGGAGACGTTATCGCGCTGTCGCCGCCGCTGATCTGCGAGCCCTCCCAGATCGAGGAGATGGTCTCGCTGCTGCGCGGTGCGCTGGAGCGGCTGGCCTGAGCCGGTTCAGGCGGCGCCGAGGAGCGCGCAGGCCTCCTCGGCGATGATCTGCTCCTCGTCGGTGGCGATGACGAAGGCTTCGACGCGGCTGCCCGGCGCCGAGATCGTCGCGGCGTTGCCGGCGTTGGCGCTCTCGTCCAGCGTGAGCCCCAGCCAGGCGAGGCGGCGGGCGATCGCGGCGCGGATGCGCGGCTGGTGCTCGCCGATGCCGGCGGTGAAGACCAGCGCATCGAGCCCGCCGAGCGTCGTCGCCAGCCGTGCGACCTCGCCGGCGATCCGGAAGGTGAAGAGATCGAGCGCTTCCGCGGCTTCCGGCGCTTCGCTGTCGAGCAGTTCGCGGCTGTCGGCGCTGATCCCGGAGACCCCGAGCAGGCCGGAGCGGCGATAGAGCAGGTCCTCGACCTCAGCGACGCTCTGGCCCCTCGGCCCGAGCAGATGCAGCAGCACGCCCGCGTCGATCGCTCCGCAGCGTGTCGCCATCGGGATGCCGTCCAGCGCCGAGAAGCCCATGCTGGTGTCGCGGCTGAGGCCGCCTTCCAGCGCGCAGAGGCTGGCGCCGCTGCCGAGATGGGCGACGACGACCTTTGCCTCGGCGAGATCGGGGCGCCGGCGGGCGAGTTCGGCGGCGACGAAGGCGTAGGACAGGCCGTGGAAGCCGTAGCGCTTGATGCCCTGGTCGTGCAGCGCACGGGGAATCGCGAAACGGCGGACGAGGTCGGCCTGGCTGCGGTGGAAGGCGGTGTCGAAGGAGGCGGTCTGCGGCAGGCCGGGCCGCA
This sequence comes from Allobosea massiliensis, assembly GCF_042655245.1. NCBI lineage: Bacteria > Pseudomonadati > Pseudomonadota > Alphaproteobacteria > Hyphomicrobiales > Alloboseaceae > Allobosea > Allobosea massiliensis. The sequence goes on from NZ_JBHSLU010000127.1 coordinate 30,247, forward strand.
GGCGTGCGACGGCCCGGACCAGCCGCAGGCCCTGCGGCTGATGCAGCGGCGCCAGCGGCGTCAGGGCTTCGAGCGCGGTCACGACCGCTTCGTCGATGCGGACGGGACCGGCGAAACCGTCGCCACCATGGACGATGCGGTGGCCGATGCCCGCGACGGCGTCGAGATCGACATGCCAGGAGAGCCGGCGCAGCGCTTCGCTCAGCACGTCGTCCAGTTCCTCTCCTGGCCCGGATTCCAGGGCGATGTCGAAACGGTCGGGTCCCTCCGTCAGCTCGAAGCGCAGCGGCGCGCGGCGGAAGTCGATCATGCCCTTGCCGATGCGCCGCGGGCCCTGCGGCCCGAGCGCGAACAGGCCGAGCTTCACCGTGGAGGAGCCGGCATTGAAGGTCAGCAGGATGCGGCCGTCGTCACTCCCCATCACGCACCGGCTCCCTTGGCGGGAATGCCGGGCCCGCGCCGCGAGGCGACGAGCTTGGCGAGCGCGGCCGAGGCGATGCGGGTCTTGAGCGAATCCGAGCGGCTGGTCAGGACGATCGGCACGCGCGCGCCGAGCACCAGGCCGGCCGCGTCGGCGCCGGCGAAATAGATCAGCTGCTTGGCCAGCATGTTGCCGGCCTCGAGATCGGGCACCAGCAGGATGTCGGCCTGGCCGGCGACGGGCGAGATGATGCCCTTGGTGCGGGCGGCCTCGGGGCTGATCGCATTGTCGAAGGCGAGCGGCCCGTCGACGCGGGCGCCGGTGATCTGGCCGCGGGCGGCCATCACCGTCAGCGCCGCGGCGTCGAGCGTCGCGGGCATCCGCGCATTCACGGTCTCGACCGCGGCGAGGACCGCCACCAGCGGCTCCGCGATCCCGAGCGTGTGCAGCAGGTCGATGGCGTTCTGGCAGATGTCGCGCTTCTGCTCGAGCGTCGGCAGGATGTTGATCGCGGCGTCCGTGACGATCAGCGGCTTGGGATAGGCCGGCACGCTCATCGCATAGACATGGCTGACGCGGCGCTCGGTGCGCAGGCCCGAACCGGCCGCGACGACCGCGCCGAGCAGTTCGTCGGTGTGCAGGCTGCCCTTCATCAGGATCGAGACTTTGCCGGCCATGGCGAGTTCGACACCGCGCGCGGCGGCGGCATGGCTGTGCTCGACGGCCTCGATCGGCATGCCGTCGAGCGAGACGCGGGCGGCCTCGGCGGCGGCCCGGATCTTCGCCTCCGGCCCGACCAGGATCGGCGCCAGCAGGCCCTCGTCGCGGATCTCGACGGCGGCGATGATCGCCTCCGGCGAGCAGGGATGGATCACCGCGACGCGCAGCCAGGGCAGGGCACGGGCGTCGCGCACGAAGGCGTCATAGCGGTCGTGCCGACGCAGCGCGACCTCGGGCAGATGCGGGCTCGGCCAGGCGACGCTGGCCTGCGGCGCGATCACGGTGGCGGTGCCGGCCAGCACCTGTGCCCCGTCCTGGTTGGTGCAGGTGGTATCGAGGACGACGATGCGCTTGTCGGCGCGCTTCTCGCGGACCCGGACGGTGGCGGTGATGGTGTCGCCCGGCGCCACCGGATGGCGGAACTGCAGGTCCTGACCGAGATAGATGGTGCCCGGGCCGGGCAGGCGGGTGCCGAGCAGGGCCGAGATCAGGCCCCCGGTCCATAGTCCGTGGGCGACGATATGGCCGAAGCGTTCGCCCGCGGCGAAGCCGGCATCGAGATGCGCCGGGTTGAGGTCGCCCGAGACGGCGGCAAAGAGGTCGATGTCGTCGCGTCCGACACTGCGCTGGAGCGAGGCGCTCTCACCGACGGCCAGTTCGTCGAAGGTGCGGTTCCTGAGGATGATCTGGTCCATGGCGTCCTCAGCGTTGCAGCACATAGGTTCCGGGCGCGTCCGCGACGGGCGCGAGGCCCGCCTCTGTGGCACCCATCGCAGGCGGCGCGACGCGACCGGTCGAGCGCTCGCCGAGCCAGGCGACCCAGCTTTCCCACCAGGAGCCCTCGCAGGACCTCGCCTGCTCGAGCCATTCATCGGGGCTGATCCGGACATCATCGTGACGGCGCGTCGCGATGCGATAGTGCCGGTGCGGGTGGCCGGGCTCGCTGACGATGCCGGCATTGTGGCCGCCGCTGGTCAGGACGAAGGTGACGTCGGTGTCGGCGAGGGCGTGGATCTTGTAGACCGAGCGCCAGGGCGCGACATGGTCGCGCTCGGTGCCGACGGCGAAGAGCGGCAGGCGCAGGTTCTGCAGGGCGACGGGGTGGCCGTCGACGAGCAGGCGGCCGGTCGCGAGCTCGTTGTCGAGATAGAGCCGGCGCAGATATTCGGCATGCATCCGGTAGGGCATGCGGGTGGCGTCGGCGTTCCAGGCCATCAGGTCGTTCATCGGCGTGCGCTCGCCCATGAGATAGTCGTGGACCAGCCGTGACCAGACGAGGTCGTTCGAGCGCAGCATCTGGAAGGCGCCGGCCATCTGGTCCGAGGCGAGATAGCCGCGGTTCCACATCATGCTTTCGAGCAGGCGGACCTGGCTGTGGTCGATGAAGAGGGCGAGCTCGCCGGGCTCGGTGAAGTCCGTCTGCGCGGCCAGCAGGGTCAGCGAGGCGAGGCGCCGGTCGCCGGCCCGCGCCATGGCGGCGGCGGCGATGGTCAGGAGCGTGCCGCCGAGGCAGTAGCCCGCGGCATGGATCGCCCGGCCCGGCAGGATCGTGGCGATCCCGTCCAGCGCGGCCATCACGCCCAGGCAGCGGTAGTCGTCGAGGCCGAGATCGCGGTCGGCCGCCGTCGGATTGCGCCAGGAGATGCAGAAGACCGTGTGCCCCTGCGCGACGAGATGGCGGATCAGCGAGTTCCGCGGCGAGAGATCGAGGATGTAGTATTTCATGATCCAGGCCGGCACGATCAGGACCGGTTCGGCCTGCACCGTCTCCGTCGCGGGCGCATACTGGATCAGCTCGATCAGATGGTTGCGGAAGACGACCTTGCCTGGCGTCGCCGCGACGTCGCGCCCGACGACGAAGGCCTCGCTGCCGACCGGCCCCTGGCCCGAGGCCTCGCGGCCTGCGTCCTCGAGCGCGTTGCGGAAGCCGGCGAGGAGATTGGCGCCCCCGGTTTCGAGCGTGCGGGCCGCCACCTGCGGATTGGTGAAGGGCGTGTTGGCGGGCGACATCATGTCGAGCAGCTGGCGCGCGACGAAGGCGACGACCTCCTCGTGATGCGGGGTCACCCCCGGCACCTCGCGGGTGGCGTTGTGCCACCATTGCTGCGTCAGCAGGAAGGACTGTGCCCACAGATTGTAGGGCCAGTGCCGCCAGGCTTCACCGGCGAAGCGCTCGTCCCCCGGCAGGGGCTCGATGCAGGCGCCATCCCCGGCTCCGAGGCCGCAGGCGGCGAGATGGCCGGCCAGCTTCGTCGCCTTGCGGGCCGCCTTCCAGACCAGTTCCGCGCGCTTTCCCGGCGCGGCCGCGAGATGGGTCGACCAGTCGAGGCAAGCCAGCGCCAGTGCCGCCGGGGAAAGGCCGCCGCTGAACTGGGCGCTGAGCGCCTCGCGCATCCGGTCGATCGCGGCGAAGGCCTCCAGCCCGAGCGCATCGGCCTGCGTCCCGGTGGGCGAGGGCAGGAGCGCATCAGGGACGGTCATCGGCAATCCTTCAACCTCGACCATCTGAGTGCACCGGACCGACCGGCCGATCGGCTTCACCGCCACAGGCATCGTCGCAGGTTGTCGCCACGCTAGCTGCACCGCCAGCCGCGCGTGTTGACCTCGATCAATGCTGACGGGCGGCGCCCGTCGGACCCTGCAGTCGCGGGGACGAGACGGGCGAAGCCGTCCCCGCGCAAGTCTTTCTCCGACCCTCCGTGGTGCCGCTGCGCCGCGGATGCGGTTTGCCCGTCGTCCCGTCCGCGGAAGGCCGATCCGATGAAACTCCCGAAAGCCGGCTGGCTGCTGCCGGTCGTCGCCCTCCTCGCAGCCGGAATCGGCTATCTCGCCTGGCAGCGTCTGCGTGCCGGGGACCTGCCGGAGGGGCTTGCCAGCGGCAATGGCCGTATCGAGGCGGTGGAGATCGACGTCGCCGCGCGCGTCTCCGGCCGGATCAAGGAGATGCTGGCCAATGAGGGCGACTTCGTCACGGCCGGCCAGATCGTCGCGCGGATGGACACCGAGACGCTGGAGGCCCAACGCGCCGAGGCGCAGGCGCAGTATGAGCGGGCGGTGATCGCGGTCGATACGGCCAAGAGCCTTGTCGTGCAGCGGCAGGCCGAGAAAACTGCGGCGACCGCCGTCGTCGCCCAGCGCGAGGCCGAGCTCGATGCCGCCCGCCGCAAGCTCGGCCGGTCGGAACAGCTCTCCGAGCGCGGCAATGTCTCCGACCAGGTGCTCGACGACGACCGGGCCCGGGCCCAGGGCGCCACGGCCGCCGTCGGCGCCGCCAAGGCGCAGCTCGCTGCCAGTGACGCTGCCATCAGCTCGGCGGTATCGCAGGTCGTCGGGGCGCAGGCCGCGGTGGCGGCCGCGCAGGCGACGGTGCGGCGCTTCGATGCCGATATCGACGACAGCGCGCTGAAGGCCCCGCGCGACGGGCGCGTCCAGTATCGCGTCGCCCAGCCGGGTGAGGTGGTGGCGGCAGGCGGGCGCGTGCTCAATCTCGTCGATCTGCAGGACGTGTTCATGACTTTCTTCCTGCCGACCGGGCAGGCGGGCCGCGTCGCGATCGGCGCCCCGGCGCGGATCGTGCTCGACGCGGCGCCGAGGCTCGTCATCCCGGCCTCGATCTCCTTCGTCGCCGATGTCGCCCAGTTCACGCCGAAGACGGTGGAGACGACGCAGGAGCGCGAGAAGCTGATGTTCCGCATCAAGGCGCGGATCCCGCCCGAGCTGCTGCGCAAGCATATCCAGCAGGTGAAGACCGGGCTGCCGGGCGTGGCCTATGTCCAGCTCGATCCGCAAGCGGCCTGGCCGCAGCGCCTCCAGACCGGCCTGGTTCAATGAGCGCGCTTCCGGCCGCGGCCGGGGCGCCGGTCGTCAGCCTCGCCGGCGTCGGCCTGAGCTACGGCCAGACCCGGGCGCTCGAGAGCGTGACCGTCGATCTTCCATCGGGCTGCATGGTCGGGCTGATCGGTCCCGACGGCGTCGGCAAATCGAGCCTGCTGTCCCTGGTGGCCGGCGCGCGCATGATCCAGACGGGTTCGGTCACGGTCCTCGGCGGCGACATGGCGAATGCGGCGCATCGGCGCGCGGCCTGCCCGCGCATCGCCTATATGCCGCAGGGCCTCGGCAAGAACCTGTATCCGACGCTGTCGGTGTTCGAGAACGTCGAGTTTTTCGGGCGATTGTTCGGGCAGGGCCGGGCCGAGCGCGAACGGCGCATCGCCGAGCTGCTGGCGAGCACGGGGCTCGCGCCCTTCGCCGGCCGGCCGGCGGGCAAGCTTTCGGGCGGGATGAAGCAGAAGCTCGGCCTGTGCTGCGCGCTGATTCACGATCCCGATCTGCTGATCCTGGACGAGCCGACCACCGGCGTCGATCCGCTGTCGCGGCGCCAGTTCTGGGAGCTGATCGACACGATCCGCGCCGGGCGACCCGGCATGAGTGTCGTCGTCGCCACCGCCTATATGGAAGAGGCGGCACGGTTCGACTGGCTGGTGGCGATGGATGCAGGACGCGTCCTCGCCACGGGTGCGCCGGCAGACCTCCTGGCGCAGACCGGCGCTGTTACGCTCGACGAGGCCTTCATCGCGCTGCTGCCGGAGGAGAAGCGCAAGCTCCACCATGCCGTCGTCATTGCGCCGCGCGACGCGGAGACCCATGCCGAGATCGCGATCGAGGCCGAGGATCTGACGATGCGCTTCGACGATTTCGTCGCGGTCGACCGGGTCAGCTTCCGGATCCCGCGCGGCGAGATCTTCGGCTTCCTCGGCTCGAACGGCTGCGGCAAGTCGACGACGATGAAGATGCTGACCGGGCTGCTGGCCGCGAGCGAGGGCCGGGCCCGGCTGTTCGGTGCGGAGGTCGACCCGCGCGACATGCGCGTGCGCCAGCGCGTCGGCTACATGTCGCAGGCCTTCTCGCTCTATTCCGAGCTGACGGTGGCGCAGAATCTCGACCTGCACGCCTGCCTGTTCCGGCTGCCGCCGGAGAGCATTCCGGCCCGCGTGGCCGAGATGGTGGAGCGGTTCGACCTCGCTTCCGTGATGGATGCGCTGCCGGACGCGCTGCCGCTCGGCCTGCGCCAGCGCCTGTCGCTGGCGGTGGCGCTGATCCATGCGCCGGAAATCCTGATCCTCGACGAACCGACCTCTGGCGTCGATCCGGTCGCCCGCGACGGGCTCTGGCAGATCCTGGCCGATCTGTCGCGGCGCGACGGCGTCACCATCTTCATCTCGACCCATTTCATGAACGAGGCGCAGCGCTGCGACCGCATCTCGCTGATGCATGCCGGCAAGGTGCTGGTCAGCGACACGCCGGCGGCGATCGTCGCGCAGCGCGGCAGCGCCACGCTGGAGGACGCCTTCATCGGCTATCTGGAGGAGGCGATCGGGGAGGCAGGGGCGCCGCCGCAACCCGCGCCGGTGGCTCCGCAGCCTACCGCCGTGGCGGTGGCCGCTCCCCATGCGGAGCGCCGCCTGTTCGATCCGCGCCGGATGCTCAGCTACTCGCGGCGCGAGGCGCTGGAGCTCAGGCGTGACCCGATCCGCGCCACGCTGGCGCTGGTCGGCAGCCTGCTTTTGATGTTCGTCATCGGCTACGGCATCAATTTCGACGTCGAGAAGCTGTCCTTCGCCGTGCTCGATCACGACCGGACGCTCGCCAGCGGCGATTACGCGCTGGGGATGGCCGGATCGCGCTACTTCGTCGAGACCGCGCCGATCAGCGATTATGCCGATCTCGACCGGCGGATGCGCCGCGGCGAACTGGCGCTCGCCATCGAGATTCCGCCCGGCTTCGGGCGAGATCTCGCGCGCGGACGTCCCGTCGCGGTCGCGGCCTGGATCGACGGGGCGATGCCGCAGCGGGCCGAGACCGTGCAGGGCTATGTCCAGGGCCTGCACAGTGCCTGGCTGACGCAGAAGATGCGCCTGCTTCTCGGCGAGGACGCGGCCAGCGCCTCGTTCCGCATCGAGACGCGCTATCGCTACAACCCCAATATCGAGAGCCTCGTCGCGATGGTGCCGGCGGTGATCCCACTGCTTCTGCTGATGATCCCGGCGATGCTTTCGGCGCTCAGCGTCGTCAGGGAGAAGGAGCTGGGCTCGATCATCAACCTCTATGTCACCCCGGTGACGCGGTTCGAATTCCTGCTCGGCAAGCAGCTGCCCTATATCGCGCTCGCGCTCGCCAATGCGCTGCTGCTGACGCTCTTCGCCGTCTTCGTCTTCCGCGTGCCCTTCACGGGCGATCTCCTCGCCTTCGCCACTGCTGCCTTCGTCTATGTGGTGGCGGCTACGGCGATGGGGCTGCTGATCTCCAGCTTCATGACCAGCCAGATCGCGGCGATCTTCGGCACGACGATCCTGACCCTGCTGCCGGCGACGCAGTTTTCCGGCATGACCGACCCGGTCTCCTCGCTGCAGGGGGTGGGCGCGCTGGTCGGACGGATCTATCCGACCGCGCATTTCATGACGATCTCGCGCGGCACTTTCTCCAAGGGGCTGGGCTTCGGCGATCTCGGGGGCAGCTTCGTTCCCCTGCTGATCGCCGTGCCGGTGCTGCTCGGGCTGGCCACGTTCCTCCTCAAGAAACAGGCGCGGTGAGCGATGCGGCCGGCGAACATCCTGCATCTCGGGATCAAGGAAATCCGCGGTCTGCTGCGCGACACGACCCTGCTGGTGCTGATCGTCTACAGCTTCACGCTGGCGATCTACAGCCAGACCAAGGCGGTGCCGGAGACGCTCAACCGCGCCGCCATCGCGATCGTCGACGAGGACCGCTCGCCGCTCTCCTCGCGCATCGTCACGGCGTTCTATCCGCCCTATTTCACGCCGCCGCGGGTGATCACCGCCACCGAGATGGACCGGCGCATGGATGCCGGGCTCGACACCTTCGCGCTCGACATTCCCCCCAATTTCCAGCGCGACCTGCTCGCCGGACGCAAGCCTGCGATCCAGCTCAATGTCGACGCGACGCGGATGACCCAGGCCTTCAGCGGCAATGTCTACATCCAGAGCATCGTCGGGGCGGAGATCACCGAGTTCAGTCAGCGGGCCCGCGGGACGGCGGCCTCGCCGGTCGAGCTCGTCCAGCGCCTGCGCTTCAATCCGGAGCTCAACAAGGGCTGGTTCGGCGCGGTGATGAACGTGGTTTTGAGCATCACCATGCTGTCCATCGTGCTGACCGGCGCGGCGCTGATCCGCGAGCGCGAGCACGGCACGATCGAACACCTGCTGGCGATGCCGGTGACGCCCTTCGAGATCATGACGAGCAAGGTCTGGTCGATGGGGCTGGTCGTGCTCGCCGCCTCGGCGCTGTCGCTGATCGTCGTGGTCCAGGGGATGCTGGGCGTGCCGATCGAGGGCAGCATCCCGCTCTTCCTGCTGGGCGCGGCGCTGCTGCTCTTCGCCACCACCTCGCTCGGCATCTTCCTGGCGAGCATCGCCGGCTCGATGCCGCAGTTCGGGCTGTTGCTGATGATGGTGCTCTTGCCGCTGCAGATGCTCTCGGGCGGCATGACCCCGCGCGAGAGCATGCCCGAGATCGTGCAGACGATCATGCTGGCGGCGCCCAACACCCATTTCGTCATCCTCGCCCAGGCGGTGCTGTTCCGCGGGGCGGGGCTCGACGTGGTCTGGCCGCAGCTGCTCGCCCTGATCGGCATCGGCGCGGCGCTCTTTGCCGTGTCGCTGCGGCGCTTCCGGCGTTTCCTGCGCTGAGGGCGGCGCCTCAGGAGCGGGCGTATTTGGCCCCGCAGAAGGAGCGCGCATTGTCGGTCCACTGGCCGAAGCCGGTGGCGACCATGTTGCGGATGACGGTGCAGACATAGCGATGCTGGGCCGGGTTGTTGTGCGGCCCGGCGTGATAGCGCGCCACCGCCATGGTCCAGCTCGTATGGCGGGCCTTCAGCCGCTTCAGGAACTTGGCCGAGTATTCGACGTTCAGCGCCGGGTCGAACATCGCGTCGAGGCTGGGGAACTGGTCGCGATGGTAATGATGGTTGATCTGCATGCAGCCGATGTCGATCAGCTTCTTGCCGCGGGCCCGCGAGGCCTGGAATTCGGCCAGCGCCTCCTCCTTGCTCGCGCCGAAGAAGGCGCGGCCATGGATGTTGAGCGCATAGGGCTGCAGCGAATTGCGCCTGCCGCTTTCGGTCAGGCCGACCGAATAGAGCACGCCGACGGGGATGTCATAGGCCTTCGAGACGCGGATCATATGCTCCTCGCAGACCGTCTGGGCGGCGGCCGGCGTGAACAGGCTAGAGATAGCGAAGAGGGTCGCGGCCAGGGCGATGGCTTTCGCGGCGATCATGGGTGTCCTCCGTGCTGATGAGGGCCTCGTTGCGGGCGTCCTGTCGTTGCGGTGATGGCCGGTCATTTTGCCGGTCGTTCTGCCTGTCCTGCTGGCGCGAGGGGTCGAAGCCGCGGCCGTTGCGGCCGGCCCCCTCCTCGCGCGTGCCGTCGCGGGGCGCGTCCTGGCCCGGGCGTGGATCGGCGCCGGCCGATTCGACATGGACGGTCTCGACCGAGACCTGATCGAGCGCATGGCCGCTCGCCCGCACGATCTCGCGCAGGGCCTCGCGGTCATTCGCGAGCAATTGCGCGGTCTCGGCGCGGCTGGCCTCCAGTCGTACCTCCATGCCGCCCTGCGAGATGCGCAGCTTGACGACGATGCTGCCGAGTTCGACCGGGCTGAGCTGGATGTGCAGGATCTTCGTCGGCTCGGCGATGCCGCCGGGCTTCGCCGTCCCGAGATCTGGAACCTCCTCCGCGCGCGACGCCGAAAGCTCGGAGGCCGCCTGCCGGATCGGCTCGGCGACCTGCTGCAGCGGCGAGAGGCGCATGACCGGCGGCAGATGCGTCTCCTGCCGGATAACGGCGATGGTGAAGGGCTTGTCCGGGCCTGCGTCCTTCGCTGTGACCTCGGCGGCGGCCGGCTTCGGATCGAGCAAGCCCGTCGCGTCCGGCAGATCGGGCAGGGCGACTTCCTCCGTCGGCAGCGCGATACCTGCCTCTGCCGTCGCGGGCCGCGGGGCCGGTTCCAGGGCATCGGCCGCGCCGGTGGCGGCCCGGGCGAGAACGCCGTTCAGCGCGGCGAATCCGTCGCGGCGCGGGCCGGTTTCGCGACGTGGTTCGGGCCGCGTCTCCGGGGCGGGGGGCTGGGCTGCGCCGAGCAGGAGCCGCGCCGCATCGGCCGCGCCGTCGGTGGGGATGGTCGGTTCCGTCGGGGCGGTGGCCAGGAGATCGGCGAGGCGCTCGGCGGGGAAGGCCTCGGCCTTGTCCCCGGGCTCCGCGCGGCCCGGCTCCGTGGGCTTCTCGGCAACGCCCTTGCCGGCGCCCTTGTCGAGCGTCTGCAGCAGGGAGCGGAAGGCCTGGCCACGCTCCTCGCGCCCGCCGGCCGTCAGGCGTGTCTTGGGGTTCTTCGCAGCCTCGGCGCCGCGGGGGGATGGCAGAACGGGTGTCTCGACCTGGCTCATGGCCGGGCTTCTCCGGAGCGGACGGGGGTGAAGACGGGGTCGGCGAGCAGCTTCTGCGCCTCGGCGAGGCTGCGCTCGGCCCCCGACAGCAGGCGCTTCATCCGTGGGTCGAGACCGGCGGGTTCGGCGGTGACGGCCGGGGCGGGAGTCTGGGCGCCGCCGGGGGGCGCATCGACGATCTCGGCGGCGACGCGCAGGGCGGTGCGCAGGATGTCCTGCTCGTCCGGCGGCAGCCGTTTGGCGTCGATGGATTTCAGCGTGTCGAGACTGCCGCCGCTCCGGTCGAGGCCGATGCGCGAGGCGGCGCGGTAGAAGGAGGCGCGCGTGACGGTGGCCTGATCGGCGCCGGGAATCCGCGCCACCTCCTCGGCGGCGAGGCGCGCCTGCTCGAAGCGCCCGCGCACCAGTGCGTCGCGGGCGATGATCAGGAGCACGGCGCGCTGCTGCTCGCGGTCGAAGGCGCGCAACGTCGCCACCAGCTTGGGAAACTTGGCCGGGTCGCGGCCGATGTCGAAGCGCACCAGCCCGGTGGCGAAGCTCTGGCGGAAATGCTCGGCATAGACCGAGCGGTCGAAGCGCCGCATGTACTGGGCGGTGCCCTTCTCCAGCCGGTCGAGATCGTTGATCTCGGCGGCGATGAAGACGGCCCGGCGCAGCGCGCCCTCCTCGACCAGCGAGCCGGGCGAGGCCAGCCTCGCCTGGTCGAGCAGCTGCAGCGCCCGCTTCTGGTCGTCGCGCAGGATCAGCGTGGCCTGGACGAGGGCGAGATGGCCGGCCAGCGATTCATGCAGGCCGGCGGGGTCGAGCGGCATCAGCAGCGCCTTCGCCCGGGCGCCATCGCCCATGACATAGGCGAGCGCGCCCTCGGCCAGGCCCTTGGGCAGCCCAACCGGCTCGCCGCGCCTGACCAGCTCGGCCAGGGGACCGGGCTGGCCGCCGCTCAGCACATATTGCACGGCGGCGCGGGTGTTGCGGGGATCGTCCCAGACCGCGGCAGGCTGCGCCGCCATCGCCTGTTCGAGATCGCGCAGCAGCTTGGTCTGGGCGGCGTGGGCGGCCCGGTTGCCGGCGGCCGCCTCGTTCTGCAGCGACTGCAGGGTGCGCACGAGCTGATAGGGCGGGGCCGGCGCCGGCGCGGACTCCTGAGCCGCCAGGGCCGGTGTCGCCAGCGCGAGCGCGACGGCCAGCAGGAACAGGCGCCTCATGCGCGCTTCTCCCGGATCAGGATCTCGATGCGGCGGTTCTCGGCGGCGTTGGGGTCACTGGCGCGCGGCCGGCGGCTGGCATGGCCCTCGATATGCTCGATCCGGGACTGGCTGATGCCGCCCTGAACCAGCAGGTCCTGGGCCGTATGGGCGCGCGAGGTCGAGAGCCGCCAGTTGTCGCTGCGGCCATCGCGGAAGGGCCGCGCATCGGTATGGCCGCGGATGACGATGGCGCCCTCGCGCTCCTTCAGCACGGCGGCGACGCGCTGCATCGCGGCCACAGTCTGCGGATGCGGCTCGGCCGAGCCGATGCCGAACATGCCGAAATTGGCGTTGTCGGTCAGGCTGATCAGCACGCCCTCGTCGGTCTTGCGGACATCGACCTGCGGCTGGTCGGCCCGCTGGGGCCCGCCCCTGGCGATGGCCGAGGCAATGGCCGAGGCCATCGCCTCGTCGGCGCGCGACGCCATGGCGGTGGTGGTCGTGGCAGTGGCCGCGAGCCCCGGGCGCGGCGACATCGCGGGAGACACGGCCGGGGTTGCCACCGCCACCCCCGAAGGTGGGTCGGCGACGGGCGGGTTCGCGGCGACAGTTGTCATGGCTTCGCCCGAGGGCTGCGGCTTCGGGGCGGACTCGCTCGCGGCCGCTGGCGCCGGGGCGGCGTCTCCCGCGAAGGCCTGCTGTCGCTCGGGCCTGTCGGTCTGGGGCGTCTGGCGCCAGAAGTTCGGGTCGAAGGGGTCGCGCATTGCCTCGCCGCCATTCATCCCCGGCTTGCCGGTAGCCCCGAGCGTCAGCGTCGAGGCCCGGTCGGAACCGGGTTCGGGCTTGGCGGCGGCGACCTCGGCGAGAACGGCATAGGGATCCTCGAAGGCGGCCTTGCCCTGGCGTGGATCCTTCAGCGTCGCGCTCGGCCGCCGGTCGGAGCCGGTCTTGGCGGCGCCGACCTCGTCGCCGTCATGGCGGCTGGTGCTGTCGACCTCGCCGGGCTCGGCGTCCTGCGGGTTGCGCACGCCCTTGCGGTCCGAGGTCGTGTCGGAAAGCTTGATCGGGTTGAAATACTGGGCGACCGTCTGGCGCGTCTCGCGATTGGTCGAGTTGACCAGCCAGAGCACGAGGAAGAGCGCCATCATCGCCGTCATGAAGTCGGCATGGGCGATCTTCCAGACGCCGGTCTTGATCTGATCCGTCGGGCGGCCGGCGCTGCGGCGGAGGATGATGAAATCCTGGCGGTCGGTGTCCATGGAGCGGCCTCCGATGCGGACGTGCGGGTTCAGGCGGCGGGCCGGCGGCGGCGATCCGGGCCCTGGCCGCGGAGCCGCGCGACCCAGGCCGCGATGCGGGTTTCGATGACGGTCTCGCCGAGGACGATCGACACATCGACCGCCTCGGTCTCGGCGAACTCGACCGCCGTCCCGGCGGGAAAGACGCCGCGCAGGGTCGCCAGCAGGTCGGCCGGGCCGCTGACGCGGATCACGGCCCCGTCCCCGCCGCTGAGCAGCGGGCGGATCTGGTCGATCAGCGCGCGGCTCGCGGCGTCGCTGAGTTCACGCTCGAGGAAGGGCCGCAGCAGCCGCCCGGTCGTCTCGGCGAGGCTCTCGCCCAGAGCTGCGAGCGCCCGGGGCAGCTCGGCGGCCAGCGGCGTCGCCACCGCCTCGGCCCAGGCGAGCCGCGCCTGTTCGAGGGCCGCCTCGGCGGCCTGCGTCTGGCGGGCGGCTGCGGCCTGCGCTTCGGCGCGGGCCTCGGCGAGACCCGCCTGGCGGCCGTTCTCGAAGATGGCGTCGAGATCCGGTGGCGGTTCGCGCGGGGTGCGTGGCAGGAAGGCGGGCAGCTCGATCTCGGGCTCGGGCGCGGCCGTGCCGGCCTCCGGCAGGAGGGCGAGCTCGCTTTCGTCGATCTCGAAGCTCGGGATGAAGTCGGCGGCGGACCGGTGCTTCACGCGCGCTCTCCCTCATGGATCCACCGCTTCAGGATCGCGGCGGCCTGGGCCTCGTTGAAGTCGATCAGCTGCTCCAGCTTGCGCAGCGGCGAGCGCTGTGAGGCGTTGGTGAGGTCGCCGATCAGGTTGAGGCCGATCTCGCCGCCGGCGATCTGCAGCTGGGGATCGACGGCCGAGACGGTCGCGTCCTCGGTGATCGCGGCGACGGCGGCCGGCGCCGGGCGCTTGAGGATGGCGTTGATCGAGGGCCGCAGGCCGAACCAGATGATCAGCGCGGCGAGGCCGAGGATGGTGACCGCGTTGATCAGCGTGCCCGACTGGCGCAGCAGCGCCTCGGCGACGCCGACGGGCGGCGTCGGCTCCAGCGTGCGGCTGCCCTGGAGGAAGTCGACCGCCAGCACCTTGACCGCGTCGCCGCGCTGGTTGTTGACGCCGGCGGCGGAGGCCACGACCTGGCGGACATCCTCCAGCCTGGCCTCGATCGCCTCGGGGCTGGGTGAGGCGCCGAGCGATTCGACGAGGCGCGGCCGGTTGATCAGCACGGCGATCGACATCTTGGCGACCGAGTAGCCGTCGCTGACGGTCTGGATGCGCTTGGAGGAGATCTCGTAATTGGTCAGCTCCTCGCGGCGCTGCTTCTCCTCGCTGGAGCGCTGGCCGCCATCGGCGCGCACGGCGCGCTCCGGCACGTTCTGCTCGACCGTGGTCGGCTCCTGCGTCGCGGCGTTCTGGGAGGTGTCGTTCTCGCGCACGACCCGGACCGAGCGCTCGACCTTGGAATCGGGGTTGAAGACCGTTTCGCTGGTTTCCTTCCGGTCGGTGTTCAGCTCGGTGGCGACGCTGATCTCGAAATTCTCGAGGCCGAGATAGGGCGTCAGCGCCTTGCGGACATTGTCCTGGATCTCGCGGCTGACGCTCTGCTGCAGGCCCGCGAGCTTGGAGGAGGCCATCTGGCCGGGCTCGCCGCCGGTCGCGAGCAGGGTGCCGTCGGTATTGAGCACAGTCACCTTCTCGGCCGAGAGGCCCGGCACGGCCGAGGCGACGAGATGGCGGATCGCCTGCGCGACATGGCCGGCGCCCGAGGTCTCGGTCCGCACGACGACGCTGGCGGAGGCCGGCTGCTGGTCGCGCCGGAACGAGCCCTTGTCGGCGAGGACGAGATGCACGCTCGCCGCCTTGACCCCGCGCATGAGCTGGATGGTGCGGGCGAGCTCGCCCTCCATGGCGCGCACGCGGGTGACCTCCTGCATGAAGGAGGTCAGGCCGAGCGAGCCGAGCTTGTCGAAGAGCTCGTAGCCGCCGCTGGTGCTGCGCGGCAGGCCCTTTTCGGCCAGCAGCATGCGGGCCTGGGCGGCCTGGGACGGCTTGACCAGGATCTGCGTGCCCTCGGAATTGACGTCGAAGACGACGGCGGATTCCTGCAGCGCCGCGCCGATGCGGTTGACGTCCTCGCGCTGCAGCCCGCTGTAAAGCACGGTCAGCTCGGGCCGGCTCAGCTGATAGGCGCTGATGCCGATCGCGGCAAAGACGAAGAGGCCGATCGCGGCCAGAGCGGCCAGTCGCTTCGGACCCAGTTGCTGGAGGTTGAGCCAGATCTCTTCCGCGTATTGCCGGCCCGGCATCGTCGTTCCTTCATGCGTGGCAGGTGATGACGCCACTGTGCTGGGCGAGCCTTGCGCGAGCATTGCGCGGGTTCAGGCGGCGTCCCGCCGGGCGACGACGGAAAAGGCCGCGCTCCCGGGGGAGAGCGCGGCCCTGTCTGTCGTTTGGAGGTGCCTTTCGCGTCAGCCGCGGAACAGCGACAGGATGCTCTGGCTGCCGGAGTTGGCGATCGACAGCGCCTGGATGCCGAGCTGCTGCTGCGTCTGCAGCGCCTGGAGGCGGGTCGATTCGGCGTTCATGTCCGCATCGACGAGCTGGCCGATACCGCGATCGAGCGAGTCCTTCAGGGCCTTCACGAAGTCCTGCTGCAGGCCGATGCGGTTCTTGATGGCGCCGAGGTTGGTGGCGGCATCGGTGATCGTGCCCAGGGCATCGTCGACGGCCGAGATGTAGGTCTCGAGCTTGGCGAGGTCCGTGGCATTGTCGGTCAGCTTGGAGATGTCGATGTCGGCGACGGAGAAGGTCTCCCAGGCGGTGCCGGTATAGGCATCGTAGGTCTTGTCCAGGATGCCCTTGTTGCTGTCGACCGGGGCAGCCAGCGCCGTCAGCGTCACCGCCGCGCCGAGACCGGCGACGCTGGCGTCGATCACGACGTTCGCATCGTTGCGGCTCTTGAACGCCAGGGCGTCACCGGCGGCGTTGATGCCGACCGACAGACCCTCGACGCCGAGCTTGTTGATCTCCTTCGCGATGTCCTTCAGCGAGGTGCCGGCGGCCACCGCGATGTTGAGAGCCGGAGCCGCGCCGACGGTGACGGTGATGTTGCCGCCGACGTCGAGCAGGGGATCGCGGGCCGCGGTGGTGGCGGTCGGGAAGGTCTGCGCCGCATAGGCCGTGTCGAGGTTCGCGTCGTAGAGCTTGATCGCGTTCAGATCGACGGTGACGGTGTCGACCTGGACCTGGCCGCCGGCGCGGGAGAAGGACGAGACGACCGACTTCGTGGCGTTGTAGCTCGACGCCGTCGAGTCGACCGAGATCCAGTTCTCGCCGTTGAACACCGCGGAGTCCGCCGTGTTCTTGAGCTGGCTCTGGAGCTCCTTGATCTCGCTCTGGATCTTGTCGCGGTCGACGCCGGGGGTACGGGCCGCGACGAGCTTGGCCTTGATCTCCGAGACGACTTCGACCGTGCCGTTCAGGCCGGTATACATCGTGTCGATGGTCGCGGCGCCGAGGCCGAGAGCGTCCTGCACCGCGCCGAGCGCCTTGTTGTCCGAGCGCATCGTCGTGGCGATCGACCAGTAGGCGGCGTTGTCGGAGGCGGTCGAGACGCGCTGGCCGGTGGCGATGCGGTTCTGCGACTGGGCGAGGTTCTTGTTCGTCTGCGTCAGCGTCTGCAGCGCAGTCATCGCGGAGGTGTTGGTGAGCAGGCTGGTCATGATGATGTTCCTCAATCTGGAAGGGATTGGTGGGAACATTCCGGGTTTGCACCGGGATGGCAGGGCGGCTTCATGCCTTTGACGCCGGGGACGCACCCATCGGGTCAACCTGCCATGGGTCTGGTGTAGCGGGCGAAGCTTGCGCGGGGCTGGTGGGCCGCTGCGCGCCGTCACGCCACCTTCTTCGCATAGACGAGGCAGAGCAGCTCGGCGACGACCTTGTAGAATTCCGGCGGGATCATCTGGTCGAGCTGGACGGCGGCGTGGAGCGAGCGGGCGAGCGCGCGATCCTCGACCACGGGGATGTCGTTGGCTTCCGCGATCTCGCGGATCTTGAGCGCGATCAGGTCCGTGCCCTTGGCGAGAACGAGGGGAGCGCCGCCCTCCTCCTGCACATAGCGCAGCGCCACGGCGTAATGGGTCGGGTTGGCGATGATGACGGTGGCGCGGGGCACGGCCGCCATCATGCGGTTGCGGGCGCGGTCGCGGGCGAGCGAGAGCCGGCGCGACTTCAGGATCGGGTCGCCTTCGGCCTGCTTGTGCTCGTCCTTGACCTCCTGCTTGGTCATGCGCAGCGAGCGGCGCCAGAATTTCTGCGTCCAGACCAGGTCGATCGCGACGATCACGATCGTGGCCACGCAAGCCGCCGAGAGCAGGCGGATCGCGATGGTCAGGATCAGTTCCGGAAGGGCGCTGGGGTCCCTCAGCATGGCCGTCACCACCGTGTTCTTGTCCGATTTGAGGATCAGCCAGACGGTCACCGTGATGGCGGCGAACTTGGCCAACGACTTGCCGAATTCAACGAGGCCCTGGCTGCCGAAGATCCGCGTGAAGCCCTTGGACGGCGAGAGCCGCGACCATTGCGGCGTGATCCGTTCGAGGGCGAGCTGGGGCGGATGCTGCAGGAAGGCCGCACTCAGGCCGAAGACGAGGAAGAGCGCGAAGACGGGCCACAGGAAGAGGCCGGCCTGCATCGCGGCGTGGAGCAGAAGCGCGGTCGTGTTGCCGCTGGTCGAGATGTCGAAACCGGCGGGGTCGGCCAGGAAGTCGGAGAGATGGCGCGCCATGGCGGCCGCGCCGTCGCGCATCAGGAAGACGCCGGCGATCAGCGTCGCCGCGATGGCGGCGAAGATCGGAGCTTCCTTGGAGGAGGGCGTGTTGCCGCGCTCGACGGCATCGCGCACCTTCTTTTCGGAGGCTTCCTCGGTCTTGCTCTCCTGGTCCTGTTCGGACACGTATCGTCACCTCCCCGTCGGCATCCTGCCGATTATTGGAAATAGGCGCCCTCCTCGCGGTCCGGGTTGAGTTCGATCTCGCCGCGGCTCGCCATCTCCAGCGCGATGTCGGTGATGGCGCGGCGGGCGTCGACGACGTCGCGCTGCAGCGCCGGCTCGCCGTTCTCGAGGTCCTGCTGCACGATGCGGCGCGCGCGGGCCGCGAGCGAGGACAGGATCTGGTCGCGGAAGGCGGCCTCCGTGCCCTTGAGCGCGAGCACGAGCCGGTCGGTCGGGACCTGGTCGAAGATCGCCATGCGGGCGCGGGCGGAGAGCTTGACGATATCGTCGAAGGTGAAGAGCAGGCCCTTCAGCATCTCCGCCGATTCCGGCCGGATCCGCTGCAGGCTGCCCAGCGCCTCCTCCATGTCCTGGCTGTCCATCTTGTTGAGGATGTCGGCCATGCGGGCATGGGTGTCGGCGCCCTTGTTGCGCGAGAGGTTCAGCGTGAAGCCTTCGTAGAGCGCCTTCTCGACGATGGCCGCCGGCTGCTCGGCCACCGGCTTGAGGTTCAGCATGCGGCGCATCAGCTCGTGGCGCTTGTCGGCCGGCCACTGCGTCATCACGCGCGAGGCGCAGGCCGGCTTGAGCTTGGACAGGACATAGGCCGCGGTCTGCGGGTGCTCCTTGGCGAGATAGCCGGCGAGCGCGCTCTCGGGCATCTGCGAGATGCGGTCCCAGATCGAGCGGTTGGCGGCCTCCGCGGTCTCGCCGATGATCTCGGTGATCTCCTCGGGCGGCAGCACGCCGGTCAGCAGCTTCTGCACCTCGCTGGGCGAGCCGACCAGGTTCATGCCGCGCGAGAACTGGTCGCTGAACTCGTCGACGAGATCGGCGATGTCGTCGGCGGCGACCGGGCCGAGCTCGGAGGCGCGCCGCATCAGCGCGCGGACCTCGGCGGTGTCGAGATGCTTCAGCATCCGTCCGGCCAGCGGCTTGCCCATGGCGAGCACGAGCACGGCCGCCTTGCCGGCGCCGCCGAGCGCCGCCGTCTTGCCCGCCGGGGCGGGCATGGCGGGGCTTGCGGCCCGGTTGTCCTTCGCGATCGCCGTCATCGTGCGTCTCGCCTCATTCTTCGAACTTGGCCTGGACGCCGACGATCTCGGTCAGCGAGACGCCGAAGCGGCTGTTGTCGTCCTCGACGATGACGACCTCGCCGCGCGCCACGATGCGCCCGTTGACGACGACGTCGACCGGCTCGCCGACGCGGTGGTCGAGCGGCACCACGGCGCCACGGCGCAGCTTCATCAGATTGGCGACCTGCATTGAGGCGCTGCCGAGCACGACCTGGATCGTGACGGGAATGCGCATCACCGCTTCGAGATTGAGCGGGTCGTCGGCGGGCGGCGGAGCTTCCGCAGCCTCGGGCTCGGCCGTGGCCTGCGGCTCCATCAGGGCGACATCGGCCTGCTCCTCGGAGAGGGCGAGGTCGGAGAGCTTCATCGGTTTGGTCGGCTTCTTCATGGTGGTCTCCCGGCGGGAAGCGATCGGAAACGGCCGTCAGGCGGCGTTGGCCTTGCGGCCGGCGGCATGGGGCGCGTCGAGGCCGGCGCCGATCCGCTTGAGCTCGCCGGCGAGGCGGCGGCCGGCATCGATGCGCTGGCCGAGTTCCTCGACGACGTCGCGGCCGCTGGCATGCAGCTCGCGGATGGTGGCCTGGATGGCGGAGAGCGCGGTCTCGGTCTTGCCAAAGACCTGCTGAAACTCGGCATGGTAGGCGCGCATGCGCTGCAGCTCGCGGCGCATGCGCAAGACCTGGAGGCTGGTCAGCAGCAGGGCCACGAAGAGGACGGCTTCACCGAGATAGAAGATCATCGAAAAACTCCTGTTCCTGGTTGGCGCTGTCCTGCACGCGCAGGACATAGGACCCGTCGCGCTGGCCGAGCTGGCACCAGAAGACGGTCTCGTCGTTGCACTGGAGGCGGACGGGGGAGCGCGGCGAGGCCTGCAGCTCGATGACCTGGCCGATCTTGAGGGCGCTGATCTCGCCCAGCGTCATCGGGCGCTCCTCGAGGATCGCCTGCAGCCTGACCTCGGTCTTGTGGACCTCGGTCTGGATCTGCCGCGTCCAGCGCTGGTCCTTGACGGTGGTGTGGCCGGAGACGACGCGGGTCAGGCTCTGGCGGATCGGGTTCAGCGCCGTCTGCGGGATGATGACGAACATCTGCCCGCAATTGTCGAGACCCTGGACCAGAAGCTGCGACTTCACCGCCAGGTTGCTGCGGCTGCCGATGGCGGCGAAATACATCCGCGTCTCGATCTGCTCGAAGATGAAGCTGACATCGGCGACCGGGCTGAAGGCGGCCTTGAGGTTCTGCGCCGCCAGTTCGCAGAGCGCCTGCGCGACCTGGATCTCGATCGGCGTGTAGGGCCGCTCGTCGTCCGGGAAGTCGGGCTCGTATTTGTAGGGGCGCTCGCTGCCGTCGGCGCCGAAGAGCACCTCGATCAGGGTGAAGACGAAGTCGCGGTCGAAGCCGATCAGGATGCGCGAATCCCATTCCGGCGAGTGGAAGATGCCGGCGATGGTGTTGTGGGCGTGGGCGTTGAGCGCGTCGCCGATGCGCTGGCTCTGGACGTTGGCGACGGAGAAATAGGTCGGCGAGGTCGACATCTGGCGCACGGCGTCGGCACAGCCGGTGGCGAGCCGGTCGAAGACCATGCGCAGCATGGGCAGCCGGTCGATCGAGATGCCGGTCGATTCGAGGAGCTTGTCCTCGCGGATGGCCTGGGCGGCGGTGCTCATCAGGCGGCTTCCTTCTGGGCGCGGTCATTGGCGGGCGCCGCGCGCTGGCCAGCGCCGCTGATGGTCTTGTCCTCGACCTCGTCGATGGAGGGCCGCTCGGCGGCGGAGATGACCTTGCGGCCATATTCGAGCGCGACCTGGGGCGCGGCGCCGTTGATGAAGGCGAGCAGGGTCTGCTTGACGACGATGTAGACGCGCAGCTGCTTTTCGCGCACTGCCTTGATCTTGAGCGAGATCGGCCCGATCACCCCGTAGGAGAAGAAGATGCCGGCGAAGGTGCCGACCAGGGCCGCGCCGATGAAGCCGCCGAGCAGGGCGGGCGACTGGTCGATCGCGCCCATCGCCTTGATGACGCCGAGCACGGCGGCGACGATGCCGAGCGCGGGCAGGGCCTCGGAGACGGTGCCGAGCGCATAATAGGGCTTCAGCCGGTCCTGGACCTGGCTGCCGATCTCCTCGTCCAGCAACGCCTCGACCTCATGGGCCTGCGCCTTGCCGACGATGATCAGGCGGAAATAGTCGCAGATGAACGTCGTGAGCTGCGCATCGGCGAGGACGCTGGGATAGGCCGCGAAGAGCGCCGATTCATAAGGCGTCTCGATGTGCTGCTCGATCTCGGCGCGGCCCTTGTTGCGCAGCTCGCGCATCAGCGCATAGAGCACGCCGAGCACCTCGAAGTAATGCGCCTGGCTCGGCGTGGTGTTGCGCATCGCCTCCATCACCGCCGCGCCGGTGTCGGTGACCGTCTTCATCGGGTTGGCGACGAAATAGGTGCCGATGGCGGTGCCGAGGATGATCACCAGTTCCCAGGGCTGCCAGAGCACGGCGACATGCCCGCCCATCGCGGCAAACCCGCCGATGAGCGAGCCGATCGCAATCAACAGTCCGACCAATACGCTCAAGACGCCGCTCCTTCTCGCAATCTGCAAGTGAAGCGCTAGAGGAGCTGGCTTGCGCGAGGCTGAAACGACTGTCGCGGGACAAAGGTCAGGTCCGCGCAAGCCTTGCGCGGGAGCGTGACGTCTCACGAAGGTCCGGGCGCAGGCCCGGATCACTGCCGGGATTGCGACGATGACCACGACGACGATGGCGTTCCAGGCCGTGGCGCGGAACCTGCCCAAATCGCTGGAGCGGGCGGCCGCGGTGCCGCAGACGGCCAATGAGAGCGCCTACTATCTCGCCAATATCGGCAAGATCAAATCGATCGACGACTTCCTCGGCAACGACCGGATCTATCGTTACGCGATGAAAGCCTTCGGGCTGGAGGAGATGACCTACGCCAAGGGGCTGATCCGCAAGGTCCTGACCGAGGGCGTCGACTCGTCCTCCAGCTTCGCCAACAAGCTGACCGACCCGCGCTACAAGGAGCTGGCGACGACCTTCAATTTCGCCCGTTACGGCACGGCGACGACGAGCTTCGACCGCACGCAGAAGCCGATGACCGAGCGCTATGTCCGCCAGGTCTTCGAGGAGCAGCAGGGCAGCCAGAACGAGAATGTCCGGCTCGCCCTCTATTTCGAACGCAAGGCGCCTGGCCTCAAGAACGCCTATGAGGTGCTGGCCGATCCGGCGCTGCTGAAGGTGGTGCAGACGGCGCTGGGCATCCCCGCCTCGACCTCGATGATGCCGATCGACAAGCAGGCGGAGATGATCTCGAAGAAACTCGATTTCGACCAGCTGAAGGACGCCGAGGGCGTCCAGCGCTTCCTGCTGCGCTTCACCTCGCTCGCCGATATCGGCGCCAGCCAGAGCGCGGCCAACAACGCTTTGACCATCCTCGTCGGCCCGCCGGTCGCGGCGGGCGTCAGCACCGATGTCCTGTTCAGCATCCAGAATCTCCGCCTCGGAGGCGTGTGACCATGCAGTCCTCGATCTATGTCGGCCTGTCCTCCCAGCTCGTGCTGGAGAAGCGCATGGAGACGCTGGCGCGCAACGTCGCCAACATGAACACGGCCGGCTTCCGCGCCGAGGAGGTCAAGTTCAGCACCTTCCTGTCGAAGAAGGGGCCGGATGCGGTCTCCTTCGCCTCGGCGGGGGAGACCTATATCAGCCGCCTCCAGGGCGGGCTCGACAAGACCGGCAACCCGCTCGACGTCGCCGTCGAGGGCGAGGGCTGGCTCGCCATCAATACGCCCGCGGGCACGGTCTACACCCGCGACGGGCGGATGAAGATGACGCCGCAGGGCGAACTGCGCACGCTCTCGGACCATCCGGTGCTCGATGCCGGCGGCGCGCCGATGCAGCTCGACCCCGAAGGCGGGCCTCTGGTGATCGCGCGCGACGGCATGATCTGGCAGGGCAACCAGCAGGTCGGCGCGATCGGCCTCTTTTCCATCGACCCCGCTGCCAAGCTGCAGCGCCACGACAATTCCGGCGTGATCCCCGATCGCCCGGCGACGCCGATCCTCGATTTCGTCCGCAACGGCGTGCGCCAGGGCTTCGTCGAGGGCTCGAACGTCAACCCGATCCGCGAGATGACCAAGCTGATCGCGGTGACGCGCGCCTTCGAGAGCGCCGCCAATGCGATCGACAAGGGCGAGAAGGCGGTCGATGGCGCCATCCGCTCGCTCGGCGAGAGCTGAGCGGTCGGACGGCATCCCCATGAACGCCCTGACACGTCTCGAACAGGCCCTGGCCGGCGGGCCGCAGCCGCATGATCTGGTCCAGGTCAGCGGCAGCGTCAGCGAGGTCACGCCGGCGGCGCTGCGCGTCGGCGGCCTCTCGCGCTTCGTGCGGCTGGGTGAGCGCATCGCGCTCTCGACCCAAGGCCGCGCCGAGCTGGGCGAGGCGATCCGGATCGACCGCGACGGCGTGCTGGTGAAGCCCTTCGCGACGACGGTCGGCGTCGGGCTCGGTGCCCGCGCCAGCCTCGCCGGGCCGCTCGTGCTGCGCCCTTCCCAGGGCTGGAAGGGCCGCGTCGTCAACGCTTTCGGCGAGCCCATCGACGAGGGCGGGCCGCTGCCGGCCGGCGACGTCGCGATGCCGGCCGAGGGGCCGCCGCCCGAGGCGATGAAGCGGGCGCGGGTGACGCGGCCGATCCGCACCGGCGTCAAGGTCGTCGACCTGTTCACGCCGCTCTGCGCCGGCCAGCGCATCGGCATCTTCGCCGGCTCCGGCGTCGGCAAGTCGAGCCTGCTCTCGATGCTGGCGCGGGCGCCGGGCTTCACCACCATCGTCATCGGCCTCGTCGGCGAGCGCGGCCGCGAGGTGCGCGAGTTCCTCGACGACACGCTGGGCCCGATGCGCGCCCAGGCGGTTGCCGTCGTCTCGACCAGCGACGAGAGCGCGATGATGCGCCGTCTCGCGCCCAACACCGCCATGGCGGTCGCCGAATACTTCCGCGACCAGGGCGAGGACGTGCTGCTGATCCTCGATTCCGTGACACGCCTCGCCCATGCCGCGCGCGACGTCGCGCTGGCGGCCGGCGAGCCCGCGGTCGCCCGCGGCTATACGCCGAGCGTCTTCAGCACGCTGCCGAAACTGCTTGAGAGGGCGGGGCCCGGCGTCGAAGGCACCGGCACGATCACCGGGATCTTCTCCGTGCTGATCGACGGCGACGACCACAACGACCCGGTCGCGGATTCGATCCGCGGCACGCTCGACGGCCATCTCGTGCTCGACCGCGCCATCGCGGACCAGGGCCGCTATCCGGCGGTGAACGTGCTCGGCTCGGTCTCGCGCCTCGCCCACCATGTCTGGACGCCGGAGCAGCGCGGGCTCGCCTCGCGGATGAAGGCGCTGATCTCGCGCTTCGAGGACACGCGCGACCTGCGGCTGATGGGCGGCTACCAGGCCGGTGCCGATGCCGAGCTCGACAAGGCGATCGTGCTGGTGCCGAAGATCTACGAGGCCCTGCACCAGGAAATGAGCGCAGCGCTCAGCACGGATGCCTTCAAGGATCTGGCGAGCACGCTGCAAGGGTGAGGGCAGGGGTTTCCTTCCTGCGCCATCAGGGCCATCCGCGCCGTCATCCCGGTCAAGCCGCGCCAGCGGCGCCGCTCCGGGATCCATCGAAGGGCGCCTGGCCCTCCGATGGATCCCGGCGCTCCAGCCGGGATGACGGCGCGCGTAGCGGATGCGTGGGGTGGCGCCGATGCGCCTCGCAGCCGCTCTCAGCCGCGCAGCTGGTCCTTGCGGACGTAGTTGAATTCCTTGACCAGCATGTCCTTGACCAGCTCGCCACCGAGACGGGCGTTGACCCCGGTCTTGACCGTCTTCAGCAGCGCGTCGATGTCGACGCGCTCCAGCCGGGAGAAATCGACCTTGCCGTTGGAGTAGATCGCCCGCAGCGCCTCGTCGCGGACGTAAGCGTGCGGTTTCACGGTCATCTGGCGGAGCGTGCGGGCATCGGCGGTGAAGACGAACTGCGCCGCGACATAGCCCTGCACATCGCCATTCGCGATGATCGGCACATGGATCAGCGCGGTTTCCTCGTATTCGAGGCCTTCGAAGAACGGCGTCTCGGCGGCCGGCGGCGTCTCGGCGCGCCAGGTCAGGGCCATGTGGCCCGAGACCAGCGTGACCCCGCAGACCCAGGCGCCGAGAACGAGCAGCTGCGCCGTGGTCATGAAGCGCGGGCCCGCGGGACCGAGGTGGCCGCGAGGCGCGAGGTGGCGGAATAGGTTCCGTCCGACTCGGCGTCGATCAGCGTGCTCGTCATGGCGGAGGCGATCTCGCGCACCGCCTCGAGATGCATGCCGATCGCCATGCGGTTGTGCTCCAGCTTCAGCCGCAGCGTCGACAGGCGCGCGATCAGCGGGCCGTCGCCGGCCTCGTCGCGCATGGCGCGCAGCGCCCGGCTGGCGTCGAGCAGCAGCCGGCTCTTGATCTCGTTGAGGCGGTTGAAGTCGGCGCTGCGCAGCGCCATCAGCTCGCCGGTCTCGTGGTCGATCGCCTGTTCGAGGCGGTCGAGCACGGCCCACATGGCGCGCGAGGCGGCGCTGGGGGCCGCGGGCTCCTCCTGCATCGCCACGGGCGGCGGGACAAGTGCGGGGAGCAGGGCCGCGACCTCGGCGGAAAGGGGCGTATCGGACAGCTCGGTCATGGGGTCAGGCCTGTCGGAAGTTGGAGCGGGCGACGCCACCGGAGCTGGCCGGCTTGGTCAGGTTGAGGAAGCGCTGTTCGACCGAGAGCGGAATGGCGAGGTCGCGCGCATTGGCGCCGGCGATGCGGCCGTCGAGCAGCTTGTGCGCGGCGGCGACGGCGCCGTCGGCGGATCCCGTGTTGTTGCGGGCGGCGATGGCGGCCTCGACCTTTGCGCGCAGGCCCAGCCCGCCCGCCTTGGCGATCTGGTTGGCGATCTGCTCGGAGAGCATCGAGCGCCAGACGCCGCCGGCGGTGCCGCTGCCGAAGTTGTTCGCCGTCGCCTCGGGCATCATCTGCTCGATGAAGGTCTGGATCACCTGTGCCTCGAACTGCTGCATCGTCTTGGCGGTCTTCGAGGGCACGGCCGGCGCGGCGCTCTCTAATTTAGCCGGCGCAAGAGCGGCGAATTTCTCACGCGCCCCGGCGAGCCCGGGCGGCGCCGCCTCGTCCACCGCGGCGGCGAACTGCGTGCCGGCGATGCCGTTGCCGAGCTTCTGGAGCCGGTCGACGGCGAGCTGCAGGCGCGCCGGATCGGCGGCGCGGGCCACGTCGAGCACGATGTCCGACGGAGGAGTAATCGCCATTGTCACCTGCCAGGGTCGTTGAACGATCTGGTGTCGATGATGGCGGATCAGGCTTGTTTCAGGCTTGCGGGCGGCGGAGGCGGAACCGGTATCAGAAGGTCGCTGCCCGCCGGCCTTCACGCGCATCCATGATCTCAACGAGCGCGCCGTCCTGATCGGCCCGCAGCTTCACCTTGCGGAGATGGTCGGCGAGGCGGGCGGTGCGCTTCTCGCGGCCCGTCTCGGCGAGGACCTGCCTCGCCTGGACGATCGCCGCCGCCTCTAGCTGCGCGGCCGAGACCTCGGTCCGGTGCAGACGCCTGGCGGTCATGTCGGCGAAGAGCCCGGCGGTCGGCCCCTCGCCGTTGAGCGCTGCGACCAGCGCGCGGGATTCGGCGCGCGCCGCGGCGGCCTGCAGCTCGATGGCCTTCTGGCGCCATTCCGCGAGCTTGCGGATGCGCGACTGGATCGACAGCATCCGCTCGATCGCCTTCAGACGCTGGCCCTGCATGGCCGCTCAGCCCCGCGCCAGCCAGGTGGAGAAGGCGGAGATGAACAGGCTCAGCGCCTCCGGCCCGGAGAAGTAGAGCAGGAACAGCCCGCCGGCGATGACGAAGGGCAGCGAGATGAAGTAGACCGGGATCTGCGGCGTCAGCTTGTTCATCAGGCCGATCGCGAGATTGACGATCACGGCATAGATGATGAAGGGGCTGCCGACGCGCAGCGCGAGGTAGAAGGTCTCCGAAGCCCGGTCGGCGATCTGGATCAGCCCGGCCTGGGCGTCGAGCGGCGTGCCCGGCGCGATGCGGCTGTAGGAGCCCGCCAGCGCCCGGATGACCTCGGCATGCTGGTTGGTGACGAACATCAGCGTCGCCGCCGTCAGGGTGATCAGCGTCACGAAGGGGGCGGAGGCCTCGGCCTCGTCGACCGGCAGGCCGGGCAGCTGGCCGAGGCCGGCGGTCGTCGCCATCGCGGTCGCGATGGTCTGGAGCGCCAGGAAGAAGAAGCGCGCCATCAGCCCGATCAGCGCCCCGGTCATCGTCTCGGCGAGGACGACGCGCAGCAGCGTCGCGGGGCCGGGCGAGACGAGATGGGCGAAGGCCGGCAGCACATAGGGCGCGAGCGCCAGCGTGACGCCGACCGCGATCATCAGCCGGAAGCGGACCGGCACGCGGGGGCTGGAGAAGCCCGGCATCAGCATCAGGCAGGCGCCGATGCGGCAGAAGATCAGGAAGGCATGCAGCACCGTGTCGGGCGTGAACGGCGTCACGAGATGGTGCCCAGCAGGTTGACCTCCAGCCCGCGCGCGATCTCGACATGGGAGAGGACGGGCAGCGCCGGGAAGATGCGCTCGACGATCATGCGGACGTAAGGGCGCGCATCCGGGCTGGTGACGAGCACGAAGCTCTGGCCCTGGTCCATGCGGGCGCGGATCGCCGTCGTCGCTTCGGCCGCGAACTCCTCGATCAGGCGCGGATCGATGTCGAACTCCACGACCTCGCCCTTGGCGTCGCGGCGCAGGCTCTCATGGAAGGCGAGGTCCCAGCGGTTGCCGAGCCTGAGCATGTTGAGCACGCCGCCCTGGGTGAGGTCGCCGCAGATCTGCTGGGCCATGCGCATGCGCACATGCTCGGCGATCTGCTCGGCGCGGCGGACATGGGGCGCGATCTCGGCGACGACCTCGAGGATGAGGTGGAGGTTGCGGATCGAGACGCGCTCGGCCAGCAGCAGGCGCAGCACCGCCTGCAGGCTCGAGAGCGACATATGGGCCGGGCAGATCTCGTCAAGCAGCTTCTTGTATTCGGGTCCCAGCCGGTCGAGCAGCGCGCGCATGTCCTTGTAGGACAGAAGCTGGCCGAGATTCTTGCGGATCGTCTCGCTGAGATGGGTGAGCAGCACCGAGAGCCGGTCGACCGGCTGCATGCCCTCGCGCCGGACCTCGTTGGCATAGCTTTCCGAGACCCACATCGCCTTGACGCCGAAGGCGGGTTCGCGGACCTCCTCGCCCGGCAGATCGGGCAGGCGGCCGTCGCCGACGACGACCAGCATGCTGCCGGGGCGCATCTCGCCCGTGGCGGCGACGGTGCCGTGGATGCGGAACTCGTAATGCTTCGGCGGCAGCGTCAGGCTGTCGGAGAGTTTGATCTCGGGCACGACGAAGCCGTATTGCTGCGCGAATTTCTTGCGCATCTTGCCGACGCGATGCGCCAGCTCGCTGTGCGAGGTCAGCATCTCGGCGGCGAGCTGCTTGCCGAGGCTGAGTTCGATCTCGGCGGTGCGCAGCGATTCCTTGATCGTGTCCTGGCTCTCGCGCGCGGCCTCCTCGGCCTCCATGGCGCGGATTTCCTCGGCGGCCGCGGCACGCTCGGCGTTGCGCTTGGGGATGGTGTAGCCGACGAAGGCCATCACCCCGCCGAGCAGCGCGAAGGGCAAAAGCGGCAGGCCGGGAACCAGCGCCAGGATCACCATCAAGAAGGAGGCGACGAAGAGGGCGCGGGGATAATGCCCGAGCTGGCCGAGGATCGCCTGTTCGGCCGTCCCGCGGGTCCCGCCCTTCGAGACGAGCAGGCCGGCGGCGAGCGAGACGATCAGCGCCGGGATCTGGGTGACGAGACCGTCGCCGACCGCGAGCTTGACGAAGACGTCGGCCGACTGGGACAGCGACATGCCGTGGCGGGTGACGCCGATGATGATGCCACCGAGGATGTTGACGGCGGTGATGATCAGCCCGGCGATGGCGTCACCGCGGACGAATTTCGAGGCGCCGTCCATGGCGCCGAAGAAGGAGCTCTCCTCCTCCAGCTCGTGGCGGCGGCGCTGCGCCTCGGGGGCGTCGATCAGCCCCGCCGAGAGATCGGCGTCGATCGCCATCTGCTTGCCGGGGATGGCGTCGAGGGTGAAGCGGGCGCCGACCTCGGCGATGCGGGTCGCGCCCTTGGTGATCACGATGAAGTTCACCGTGACGAGGATGACGAAGACGATCAGCCCGATGACGAAATCGCCGCCGATGACGAAGCGGGCGAAGCCGTCGATGATGTAGCCCGCCGCATGCGAGCCCTCGTTGCCATGGGCGAGGATGACGCGGGTCGTGGCGATGTTGAGGGCGAGCCGCAGCATCGTCGCGACCAGCAGGATGGTCGGGAAGGAGGAGAACTCCAGCGGCTTCTTGATCCAGAGCGCCACCATCAGGATCAGCACCGAGAGGGCGATCGAGAGCGCCAGGCCGAGATCGATCAGGAAGGCCGGGATCGGCAGGAACAGGATCGAGAGGATCGCGACGATGCCGACGGCGAAGCCGATGTCGCGGCGGCTGGCCGGCGGTTCGCCGGACGTCGCCTTGGGCGCGACCTTGCCGGTGATGAGCTGGGGCGTGGCCATTTGGGCACCCTGTCCTGTCGTCGGAGATTCGCGCCCGGCGCCGCGCGCTCAGAAGCCGCGCTCGATGCGCCCGTAGACGCGCTCGGTGAAGGCGAAGATGTGCGCGCCGGTGAAGGCCCCGGTCGTCGCCATCACGATCAGGATGACGACGATCTTCGGCACGAAGGTCAGCGTCGCCTCCTGCACCTGCGTCAGGGCCTGCATCAGCGCGATGATCAGGCCGATCGCCATCGCGGCGACGACCGCCGGGCCGGCCCCGACGATGATCGCCCAGACGGCGTCGCGCATCATGTCGAGGGCGTCGGCCTCGTTCACGCGGCGTGCCTCAGGCTTCTGTGGTGGCGGGCTTCAACGCCGCGATGCCGGCGATGATCTGGTCGAGCTTGGCGTTGGCGGTGACCGACTGCTCAACCTGCGAGAGCGCCGCGAACTGCTGGACGTACTGCGCCGGATCGGTCGGGTTGGTCGGATCCTGATTCTTGGCCTGCGCGATCAGGAGCTGCAGGAAGGTGTTGTAGTCGCCCATCGCGTTCTTGGTGCTCGTCGACGTCGAACTCGAGCTCGAGCTCGTCGTCGTGCTCGGAATGCTGCTCACGTCCATGATCGGCTCCATCGGGTCCGGTGTGGTGGCCCGCCGGCGGCGGCGGACCCGGTTTCGTCAGGCGAGCGCGGCCTCGCACGGCCTCGGCGCGACGGCCGCAGCTCTCACTGTCGCCGGCAGGCTAGGCTCCCTGGCCTGCCCGGAGCTTGCGAGGATCGCGGCTTCCGCCGGATAGAGGGCCCGCAGCTGCTTCAGCGCCTCGAAATGGCGCTCTTCCGCGATCAGCCGGTCCACCGCCTGGAGGCCGAGGAGCACGTCGGCATCCTCGAAGATGCAGGCGGTGGTCATCAGCATGCGGTCGAAGAGCAGCCGGGCGGCGCCGGCGTTCTTCGGGTCGATCAGCATGGTCTGGACGACGAAATAGAGCTGCCGCAGCGGCGTCGTCGTCTCGTCGGGCTGGATGACATGGGTTTCGAGCAGGAAGGTCGCGTCGTTCATCAGCTCGAGACTGACCTTGCGGTCGAAGCGCAGGATCGCCCCGTTGATGTAGATCTTCTCGTTGGCGCGCAAAGAGAGGTTCATCGGCTTGCCCATCCTCCGGTTCAGGCGAGGCTGTCGCGGATCATCTTGTTGACGTCGATGACCGACTCGAAGTCGTCGGACTGTCCCAGCCGCAGCGCCTCGCCCTGGCGCAGGGCGAAGAGGCCGATCGAGATCAGCGAGGCGCGCAGGCTCTCCGGCAGTCCGTTCTCGGCGCTGCCGAGATCCTCGATCAGCAGGGTCCAGAGCCGGCGCAGGAAGCCGACCGCCTCGATCGTCTCTGGCGAGGCCGCCCCGGTGGGTCGCGCTTCCTCGAGCAGGGTCACGGCGTGGTCGAGCGCCCGCCATTCCTGGGCGCGGGCGAGGGCGTAGTCATCCGCGGCCATGGCCGCATAGGAGCTCTGGTACATGGGGCATCTCCGGACGGTGGACGGGAGGGCGTGGGCGCGCAGTCGCCCGGTCGCGCCGGCGGAGCCGGAGCGGGAGGCGAGCGCGGATGGCGGGGCGCCCGGCGGCGATGTCGGCGGCCGGGCGCGGGGTCAGCTCATGTATTTCAGGATGTTGAGCTGCTGGATCCTGACGGTCAGCGCATAGGCGGTGTCGAGCTGCGTCGTCAGGTCGGTGACGCGGACATTGGCCTCGTAGGGATCGACGTTCTCGAAGCCCTGGATCTGCTTGGCGACGATGTCGCGCTGGATCGTGAGCCGCTCGCTCGAAACCTTGACCCGCTCCTCGATGGCGCCGAGCTGCGCCTGCGTCGCGGTGAGGCCGAGGATCGCCTTGTTGACGCTCTCGATGCTGGCGTCGACGACGGCGCGGAAGGCGTTGGTGTTGAGCGTCTCGGTGCCGAGGTCGTAGGCCATGGTGTAGGCCATGGCGAGGTCGCGCATGGTCTGCGTGTTGGCGTTGGTCGAGACCTCAACGACTTCGCTCAGCGAGATCCGGCCGGTCATGTTCTGGTCGAGCGCCGAGGACCAGTTCGTGCCCCAGGCCGGGTTGGCGAACTCCGCCGGCAGCACGGTCTGCAGGAATGTCGTCATGTCGGCCTGCGTGATGTTGGCGACCGCGGGCGCATTCTGGGCGAAGCCGAAATAGCCGGCGAAGGCGGCGTCGATCGCAGCCTTGTTGCCCGAGACCGGGGTGGCGAAGTAGTCGGTCACCGGGCGCTGCTGCGTATTGATGCCGGCGAAGAGGAACTGGCCGCTGGACGAGGCGTTGAGCGACGCCGTCAGCGCCTGCAGATTGTTCTTCGCTTCCGACTTCAGGACCTCGGCGCCCTTGTCGCCGTCGCGCACGCTGATCAGCGTGGCGAGGAACTGCTCGGCGGTCTCGCGCATGCCGTCGAGCGCCTTCTGCGTCACCTCCAGACGCGAGGCGACGAGGCCGTTGGTGTCGACGATGCCGTTCAGCCGGTCGTACTGGTCGCGCAGGCCGACGGTCTTGCCGGTGCTGCCGCCGAGCGTCAGGCCGATATCGGCATGGCGCAGCGTGGTCGATTCCGTGGTGGCGTCGGCCAGGCTGTCGCGGGCCTTCGCAACCGCGTTGCGCAGCGTGCCGGAGAGCGAATAGTTCGAGATGAAGCTCGTCTTCATGGTCGTTACCTCACGGCCTGCAGCAGCGCCTCGAGCATCCGGTCGATGGTCGAGATCAGGGTCGACGAGGCGTTGAAGGAGCGCTCCAGCTCCATCATCAGCGTCATCTCCTCGTTGATGTCGACGCCGGTGACGTTGGAGAGCGCGGCCGTCGTGCGCTGGAGCAGCGCGGTCTCGTAGCCGAGCGTCTGCGTCGCGGTCTGGCGCTTGGCCTCCAGCCAGCCGACCGACGAGCCGGCGAAGCCGACGAGGGTGTCGGTCGGGTCGGCGTCGGTGGCGGGGTCGAAATTGCGGCTGGTGCCGAGCGCGGTCAGCAGGCCCTGAATGCGGTCGGGGAAGCCGGCGGCGCCGCTGGCATTGTAACTGTAGTTGGGGTCGAGCGGGTCGGAGATGCCGCCGTCGCGCAGCCGGTCGAGATCGCCGCCCTGGGAGGGGTCGGCATTGGCGTTGATGCGGATCGTGCCGGCCAATCCCGCCACCGTCACGGCGGTCGCCGGAATGGCGGCCGGGCCGGGCGGCGGGCCATAGGTGAAGAGGCCCGCCTGGTCGGGGCCGACGCCGGTCTGGTCGCTCTCGGCGAAGACCTCGATCAGCCCGCGGGCGATCTCGTCGAGCTGGCTCTGATAGGTGACGGTGATCTCGTCGCGGACGATCGCCGAGCCGTGGATCTGGCCGGATTTCAGCGGCATGATCGCGTTGGGACCGGTGACGGGCACGCCGTCGACATAGACCGCGTTGCCCGCCGTGCCGGCGCCGAGCGCGAAGCTCGGCGCCATCGTGACGCTGCGCGGCACCGTCTCGAACAGCGTCACGCCGCCATCGGTGTAGATCACCATGTCGTTGTTGGGCCGCGTCGCCACGCTGATGCCCATCTCCTCCGAGAGCTGGGAGAGGATGCGGTCGCGCGTGTCGAGCTGGTCGGTGATGTCGGCGCCCGACTGGCTGCCCTTGACGATGGCGCGGTTGGCGACCTCGAACTCCTTGAGCAGGCCGTTCACCCGCTCGACGCCGAGCGCCATGTCGGCATCGGCCTGCTGGCGGACGGTGCGCACCGCCTCGCTCGCGGCGTTGAGGCTGCGGACCATCTCGGTCGCCTTGGTCAGCACGTTCTGCGCCAGCAGCGGATCGTCCGGCGTCACGCCGTATTGCTGGAGGGCGTTGGTCAGCGCGCCGAGCTTGGCCGCGAGCGACTGGTCGAGTTCGGGATCGTCGACCGTGGCTTCCAGCTGGTCGAGCGCATCGACGATCGCCTGCTGTCCGGAGGTGGTCGCGGTGGAGCCGAGCTTGGCCGCGAACAGCACCGAATCCATCGCCCGGCTGATCGAGGCGATCTTCACCGCCCCGCCATAGGTGGTCACCAGCGTGCCGGCCTTGCGGTTGTAGTTGGGGTCGTCGGCGCCGGCGACGTTGCGCGAGAGCACGGAGGTCTGGGTCGAGGTCGCGGTCAGCGAGGACTGCGCCACGTTCAGGGCGGATGACAGGCTCATGGATGGGTCCCCGTCTCGCTTTCGGCTGGGCTCAGCGCTTCAGGTTGACGAGGACGTCGAGGATTTCCGAGCCGGTCTGGAAGACCTTGGAATTCGCCGTGTAGCTGCGCTGCGACTCGATCATCGCCGTCAGCTCGGTGGCGAGGTCGACATTGGACTGCTCGAGCGCCCCGGAGCGGATCGAGCCGAAGCTGCCGCTCTCGGGGAAGCCGACGATGACGTCGCCCGACATGTTGTTGACGGAGTAGACATTGCCTGATTGCGGCGTCAGCTGGTCGACGCTCGGCACGGTGGCGAGCGGGATGCGATAGGTCGCGCGCCGTGCGCCGTTCTCGAAGACGGCGTAGACGGTGCCGTCCTCGGCGATGTCCACGCTCTCGACCGCGCTCGGCGCGTTGCCATCGACCGCGAGTTCGAGCGCGGTCTCGCCGGTCGCGACCTGCGAGACCTGGCTGAAGTCGATCGTCGCGGTGGCGCCGCCGGGGATGGCGACGGTGAAATTGGCCGGCGCGGTGGTGAGCTGGCCGGTCGGTCCGAAGGCGAGCGCGACGTTGGCGAGCGGGCCGCCCGCATAGGGGAAGCCGCCGGCGGTGGCGCCCGCCTGGTCGAAGACGACCGCCTGCCAGGTGTCGGGGGCCGTGCCGGTC
The DNA here is from genome assembly GCF_042655245.1 of Allobosea massiliensis. Lineage (NCBI taxonomy): Bacteria > Pseudomonadati > Pseudomonadota > Alphaproteobacteria > Hyphomicrobiales > Alloboseaceae > Allobosea > Allobosea massiliensis. Next base: position 64,880 of record NZ_JBHSLU010000127.1, read on the forward strand.
TTCGCCATATAGACGTCGAGGAACTTCTTGTTGCCGAGATTGTCGTAGGAGACGATCGAGGCCTTGCTCGAATAGGTGCTGCCGGCGACGTTGTCGGAGGGCAGGGTGCCCGCCGCGATCACCGTGGCGTTGGAGTCCAGAACGCCTTTCAGGGTACCGCTCTGGGTGGGGTTGGCCTCATAGGCGACATTGGCGAGGTTGATGCGCTCCAGCCCGTCCAGGCTGTTGGCGACGACGGTCGGGTCGCCGTTCTGGATCGGGTAGCCCATCAGGTAGAAGCCGGCCGAATTGACCAGTTCCTGGCTCCCGTTCTTCACGAAGGCGCCGGCGCGGGTCATGTAGGGCGTGCCGCCGGCGTCGGTGACGACGAAGAAGCCGTTGCCGCGGATGGCGAGGTCCGTCTTCGAGGTCGAGCCCATGATCAGGCCCTCGTCGGAGATCGCGTAGCGCGTTGTCGTCTCGACGCCGCCGGAATTGTACTCGCTGTGGTTCCCTTCGGAGATCAGCGAGGAAAACTCGGTCGAGGCGCGCTTGTAGCCGACGGTATTGACGTTCGCGATGTTGTCGCTGACGGCGCCGAGCTTGCTGCCCTGGGCGGCCATGCCGGACACGCCGGTGCGCATGATCCCGAAAATGCTCATCTGCCGATCTCCAAGCGAAGCTGTCGAGCTTCATCTGATCTGGAGTTGCTTGCCCGAAGCTTTCGCCTGATTATGTCGGGTATTTTGATTCAAATTTATCGAAAAGAGCCGCCGAATACGTCAAAATCGACTCCTTATACTATAGGCGCTCCCACGCGCCCGTTTCCGCGACTCGTCGCCCGGGCAGCAGAGGCCCCGCTGGATGCGGAGTCGAACCCGGTCGCGGTTAAATTTCGAGGGTTAATGAAAGGTATAGGCTTTCTTATAAATCCGTATAACGGTCTTTAACTCAGGTTTCCACAGTGTTTCATCTCAAGTCTTGTTATTCGTTTCTCTCGTTGACCATGATGAAGACGATGCCTAGCGTCACGCTGCTTCCAGCTCTTTTGAGGGGGAGTTATACCGATGCTGGGGGGTGTCCATGTATATCGTCATCGATGACCGGGTTCTTGTCACCGAAGGATATCAGTCTCTGTTTACGGGCGAGGGCGTTCCGGCCATCGGTTTCACCCCCTCGCGCTTCCAGGAATGGGTCGAGGATACCTCGGCCGATCATCTGAGCAGCGTCGAGGCTTTTCTGATCGGCGACTGTGCCGAGCGGTCGAGCTTTCCGACCATGATCCGCCGCCGTTCGCAGGCGCCGGTGATCGCGATGAACGAGGCCTCCTCGCTCGAAAAGACGCTCGAGCTCTTCGCCGCCGGCGTCGACGACGTGGTCCGCAAGCCGGTGCATGTCCGCGAGATCCTTGCCCGGGTGAACGCGATGCAGCGCCGGGCCGAGAAGCGCCGTGCGAGCGACGACGAGGTCACGATCGGCGAGATCAAGGTCCATTTCGACGGCAGCGACCCCGAGGTCGCCGGCGAGGCGATGGCCTTGCCGCGGCGCGAGCGGCGGATCCTTGAATTCCTGATGCGCAATCGCGGCCGCTGGGTCACCAAGACCCAGGTCTTCAACGCGGTCTATGGCCTGTTCGACGCGGAGGTCGACGAGGCCGTGGTCGAGAGCCATGTCAGCAAGCTGCGCAAGAAACTGCGTGAGCGGCTCGGCTATGACCCGATCGAGTCGAAGCGCTATCTCGGCTACACGATCTCCTGACGCGCGCCCCGGCCGCTGGGCCGGGGCCGGTCTTGCCGTAATTTTCGGACAGTCTTCGTTTCCCTTTCTTGTCTCCAGGCTTCGCCGAGGCCAGCTTCACGCAAGTCAATCCTCCTAGTGTCGTCTGGTCACTACAAGGGAGGCTTCCGGTGGAGCCCATCCATCTCTTCGATCTCGCCGCCCAGCAGTCGCGCTGGCTCGCCGTTCGACAGAACGCCGTCTCGCAGAACATCGCGAATGCCAACACGCCGCGCTACGCCGCGCGCGATGTCGAGCCCTTCGACGCGGTGGTGCGCAAGACCACGCTGTCGCTGGCGGCGACCGAGCCCAACCATATCTCCTCGACGCCGGCCGAGGCGCTGACCGCCCGGCCGCGCAAATCCGACAGCTGGTCCACCGTGCATTCCGGCAATTCGGTCAGCCTCGAGCAGGAAATGCTCAAGGCCGGCGAGATCAGCCGCAACCACGCCTTCACGACCAACATCGTGCGCAGCTTCCACCGGATGATGATGACCGCGATCAAGGGCTGACCAGCCCCGCGCAAGCATTCGCCGTTCGAATACTGTCCAGAGTGAGTACAAAGCCATGATCGACCCTCTCGACGCTTCGATGAAGATCGCCGTTGCCGGCCTCCAGGCCCAGTCGACGCGAGTGCGTGTCGTCTCGGAGAACCTGGCCAACGCCCAGGCCACCGGCACGACCCGCGGCGCGGATCCCTACCGCCGCAAGACCGTGACCTTCGAGAGCGCGATGAACCGGGCGCTGGGCGTCTCGCTCGTCAAGATCAAGGGCGTCGGCGTCGACAAGGCGCCCTTCCGCGTCGAGTTCGAGCCGAGCCATCCGGCCGCCGACGAGAAGGGCTACGTCAAGATGCCCAACGTCTCGCTGCTGCTCGAAATGGCCGACATGCGCGAGGCGAACCGCTCCTACGAGGCCAACCTGCAGATGATCAAGCAGGCGCGCTCGATGCAATCCATGACCATCGATCTTTTGAGGAACGGCTGATGCTCAACGCGATTTCCGCTCTCGCGCCGGTCGCGAGCCAGGTCACCCAGGGTCTGTCGGGCCTCGCCGGCGCCAGCCTGCGCCAGGGCGCGACCCCTGCCGCGGGCGCCGCCCAGCCCGGTGCCGATTTCGGCTCGGTCTTCGCCAATGTGGCGCAGAACTTCGTCGACAAGCTCGCCGAGGGCGAGGCCCAGGCGGTCGCCGGCATCCAGGGCAAGGCGGCCGTTCAGGACGTCGTCCAGGCGGTGATGTCGGCCGAGCAGTCGCTGCAGCTCGCCATGGCGATGCGCGACAAGGTCGTCGGCGCCTACCAAGAATTCATGCACATGGCGATCTGAGGACCGAACCGATGAAAGTCCTCGCCATCGCGGCCACCGGCATGAGCGCGCAGCAGCTCAATGTCGAGGTCATCGCCAACAACATCTCCAACATCAACACCACGTCGTTCAAGCGGGCGCGGCCGGAGTTCACCGACCTGCTCTACCAGACCGAGCGCTCGCGCGGCGTGCCCAATCGCGGCGGCGACGGCTCGATCCCCGAGGGCGCCTCGCTCGGGCTCGGCGTCCGCGCGGCGGCGATCCGCAACCTGCACATCCAGGGCGCGATGACGCAGACCGGCAACCGGCTCGACCTCGCCATCGACGGGCGCGGCTGGTTCAAGGTCACGGCGCCGGAGGGCGAGACGCTCTATGCCCGTGCCGGCACCTTCAACACCAATGCCGATGGCGACATCGTCACGGCCGACGGCTATCTGCTCGATCCGGCGATCCGGGTCCCGGCCGATGCGGTCGACGTCACGGTCAACGAATCCGGCCTCGTGCTCGCCAAGATCCCGGGCGAGGTGCAGCCGCGCCAGCTCGGCCAGATCACCCTGGCGAATTTCGCCAACGATGCCGGGCTCGAGCCGCTCGGCGGCAACCTCTACCGCGAGACCGTGGCCTCGGGGCAGCCGACCGACGGCAACCCGACGGCGATCGGCTTCGGCAAGCTGCGGCAGGGCTATCTCGAGGCGTCGAACGTCGATCCCGTGAAGGAGATCACGGCGCTGATCTCGGCGCAGCGCGCCTATGAGATGAACGCCAAGGTCATCACCGCCGCCGACCAGATGGCCGGCACCGTCTCCAACGGCATCCGGTGAGGCGCGTGATGGTCCGCCCGACGCTGCGCCGGAAGGGTTTCGCCGCGACCATGCTCGCCGCCGCTCTGGGCCTGTTTCCGGCCGGCCCGGTTCAGGCCAACCCGGCGGCGGTGACGCTGCCGGTCCCGGCGGTCACGCTCTATCCGGGCGACGTCATCGCCGATGTGCATCTGGTCGATCGCGCCTTCCGGGTGGCCGGGCGGGTGGCGGTGGACAACCGGCTCGCTCTGGTCGGCAAGGTGGTGCGGCGCACGCTGCTGCCGGGCCAGCCGATCCCGCTCAACGCGGTCGACGATCCCAAGGTGGTACGCCGCGGGGTGCCGACCCAGGTCGTGTTCCGCGAGAGCGACCTCGTCATCACCGGCATCGTCGAGCCGATGGCCTCGGCCTCGGTCAACGAGATGGTCAAGGCGCGCAATCCCGACACCGGGCTGATCGTGGTCGGCGTCGTCCAGGCGGACGGCACGATCCGCGTCGGGAGCGAATGATGACGCTCGCCTCGCGACTGATCGTCGGCCTCTGCGCGTTCGCCCTGGCGCTGACCGGCGCGATGCCGGCCCGCGCTTCGGTGCGGATCAAGGACATCGCCGGGCTGCAGGGGGTGCGCGACAACCAGCTCGTCGGCTACGGGCTCGTCATCGGCCTGCAGGGCACGGGTGACAGCGTGCGCAACTCGCCCTTCACCGGCCAGGCCCTGCAATCCATGCTCGACCGGCTCGGCGTGAACGTCCGCAATTCGGCGCTGCGCACGCGCAATGTCGCGGCGGTGATCGTGACGGCGGACCTGCCGGCCTTCGCCGGCCGCGGCAGCCGGATCGACGTCTCCGTCGCCTCGATGGGGGACGCGACCTCGCTGCTCGGCGGCACGCTCGTCGTCACCTCGCTCCTGGCGGCGGACGGGCAGACCTACGCGCTGGCGCAGGGCCGCCTGAATGTGTCGGGCTTCTCCGCCCAGGGCGAGGCCGAGCGGCTGACGCAAGGGGTGACCACGGCCGCGCGCATTCCCGGCGGCGCGCTGGTCGAGCGCCAGATCCCCGACCAGCTCGCGACGCTGCATGTGCTGTCGCTCGAACTGCGCAATCCCGATTTCGTCACGGCCGAGCGCGTCGCGGGCGCGATCAACGCCTTCACCCGCGACCGCTACAAGTCGACCGTCGCCTTCGCGCTCGACCACCGCACGATCAGCCTGACGCGGCCGCCCAACATGTCGACGGCGCGCTTCATCGCCGAAATCGAAAGGCTGGAGCTGGAGCCGGATTCACCCGCCCGCGTCGTCGTCGACGAGCGCACAGGCACGGTGGTGATCGGCCGCGACGTCAAGATCTCCACGGTCGCCGTCACCCATGGCAATCTGACGGTGCGCGTCACCGAGACGCCGATGGTCTCGCAGCCGGAGCCGCTGAGCAACGGCCAGACGGTGGTGGTGCCGCGCACGCAGATCGAGGCGCAGCAGGGCAATGGCCGGCTCGCCATCATTAACGGCGCCAACCTGCACACGTTGGTGCGCGGCCTCAACCAGATCGGGCTCAAACCCGCGGGGATCATCGCGATCCTGCAGGCGATCAAGACCGCGGGTGCACTCCAGGCCGACCTCGTCGTGCAGTAGTGCGCCGGGGCGGCGCCGGCTCGCCGCCGCGCCAGCCCCGCGAAAGCGACGCCCGCTAGAACCCAATCATCGACCATCGAGCCGAGGGGGCGCCATGCCGTCGAAGCCTTTCCTTTTCCTATGCCTGCTGCCGGTCCTGCTGCTGGCTCCCGGTTCCGGCGCCGTCGCGGCGCCGACCCAGACGCCGCCCGCGGCCGCCCCGGCCGCCCTGACCTCGGATGCAGCGAGCTACTGCGCCGCGATCCGCGATCCCGCCGCGGAGGCTCGCTTCGCCTGGCAGGCGAACCAGCTCAAGAGCCTGGAGGCCAGGCTCGCCGAGACCCTGAAGAAGCTCGAGGAGCGCAAGGCCGAGCTGCAGCTGCTCACCGACCAGCGTGCCGCCGAGGTCAAGCAGGCCGAGGCCCGCATGACCGACATCTTCGCGCGGATGCGCCCCGATGCCGCGGCGCTCCAGCTCTCGGCGATGGATCAGGGCGTGGCGGTTGCCGTGCTCAGCAAATTGCCCGCCCGGGCCGCCAGCGCCGTCCTCAACGAGATGGAGGCCTCGCGCGCCGCCCAGCTCGCCGAGGTGATGGGCGGCCGGCGGGCCCTCCCGACCTCGTCCCCAACCGGAGTCCAGACCCGATGAAGGCCCTCATTCTCGCGGCATGCGCCGTCACCCTCGCCGGCTGCGGCACCGACATGGCCGAGCTCAACCGCGAGCCCGTAATGTCGCGCGTCGGCAGCGGTCTCGCCGTCCAGCGCGACGCGATCCCGCTCGGCACGCCGCCGGGCCGGGGCGTCGATGTCGCCTTCAACTCGATCTACACCCGCCAGAGCGAGGATCTCTTCCGCGACACCCGCGCGATGAAGACGGGCGACGTCGTGACGGTGAAGATCTCGATCAACGACAAGGCCAAGCTCGACAACAAGTCGGACCGCTCGCGCAATTCCGCCGCCAAATACGGCCTCGGCTTCCTCGCGAACTTCAACGGCGCCTCGGGCGATGCGTCTGCGAGCGCGAACGCCAGCTCCGACACCTCCTCGCGCGGCCGGGGCCTGACCGACCGCTCCGAAGAGGTCGAGATGTCGGTCGCCGCCGTGGTCACCGAGATCCTGCCCAACGGCAATCTCGTGATCAACGGCTCGCAGGAGGTGCGCGTGAACTACGACATGCGCGTGCTCAACGTCACCGGCATCGTGCGTCCGCGCGACATCACCGGCAACAACGTCGTCTCCTACGAGAAGATCGCCGAGGCAAGGATCTCCTATGGCGGGCGCGGCCGCGGCATGGAGGTGCAGCAGCCGGCCTGGGGCCAGCAGCTCGTCGACAAGGTCACCCCCTTCTGATGGCGCGCTCCCTGCCCAGGCTGGCCGGCCCGCGCGGGAGCCGGAGGGTCGCGCCTCGGGCGCTGCTCGCGGCGGCGCCGGTCATGATCCTGACCGCGTTGGCGGCGGCGGCCGGCACGCTCTGGGGCTTCCGCGTCGTCGGCACCGTCGAGAGCACGGTGATGAAGCGGATGGAGGCGGCGACGCCCGATCTCGCGGTCAACCCGCAGATGACCGGCACGCTGGTGATGAAGAAGCTGCCGCCGATCGTCACCAATCTCGCGGCTCCGGCCAACACCTGGGTGCGGCTCGAGGCGGCGCTCCTGCTCGAGCAGAAGGCCGCGCTCGGTGCCGACCCGCTGGTCGGCGCCATCACCGAGGACATTCTCGGCTTCCTACGCAGCGTCACCGCGCAGCAGATGGAAGGGGCGGCCGGCCTGCGCAACCTGCGCGAGGACCTGACGGAGCGCGTCGCGATCCGTTCCAAGGGCGTCGTGCGCGACATCGTCATCGAAACGCTGGTGGTGCAGTGACCCGGATTCTCGCGACATGTCTGATCCTGATGGCCGGCATCACCGGCGCGCAGGCACAGTCCTTCGGGCTCGACGGCCTTTTGCCGCAGGGCGGGGCCTCGGCCTCGGGCCGCATCGTCCAGATCGTGGCGATGCTGACGGTGCTGTCGGTCGCGCCGGGGCTCCTGATGATGGTCACGAGCTTCAGCCGCTTCGTGATCGCGCTGTCCTTCCTGCGCTCCGGGCTCGGCCTGCAGAGCACGCCGGCCAATCTGATCCTGGTCAGCCTGGCGCTGTTCATGACCTTCTTCGTGATGGCGCCGACCTTCGACAAGGCCTGGCAGGACGGCGTGCTGCCGCTGGTCGAGAACCGGATCAGCGAGGGCGAGGCCTATGCGAAGATCACCGCACCCTTCCGTGACTTCATGCTGGCGCAGACGCGGCCGCAGGACTTGCGCCTCTTCGCCGATCTCGCCCCGGCGAGCATCCGGCCGCAGGACCCGGCGCAGGCGGTCGATCTGCGGGTGCTGATCCCGTCCTTCATGATCTCCGAACTCCGGCGCGCCTTCGAGATCGGCTTCCTGATCGCGCTGCCCTTCCTGGTGATCGACATGATCGTGGCGACGATCGTGATGTCGATGGGCATGATGATGCTGCCGCCGACGGTGATCTCGCTGCCCTTCAAGGTGATCTTCTTCGTCCTGATCGACGGGTGGAACCTGCTGATCGGCGGGCTGGTGCGCTCCTACAGCTGAGCGGGGAGAAGTCGTCCCGCCAATCCCCGCGGCTGCTGACGGGTCGATGATGGCTTCCTTTCGGGAGGGCGGCCATGTCGATGCAGCGAAGCGGAGCGGATACGGGCGTTTCGCCGACGTCCGCGGCCCTGTCGGTCACGCGGGAGCGCCTGTTGCGGCTGGCGCCGCAGGGGCGCGCCGCGATCGTCGCGGGGCTCGCTGCCTCGTTCGACCGTTCGGCTGCGGCGGCCGGGATCACCACCCGGCTGCGGCTCTGCCATGTCCTGGCCCAGGCCGCCCATGAGAGCGACGGCTTCCGGACGCTGGAGGAATATGGCGGACCGGCCTATTTCGCCCGCTATGACGGGCGCCGCGATCTCGGCAACACGCAGGCCGGCGACGGCGCGCGCTATCATGGTCGCGGCCTCTTCCAGCTCACCGGCCGCGCCAATTACCGCCGCTATGGCTCACTGATCGGTATCGACCTCGAGGGCTCGCCGGAGCGGGCGAAGGAGCCAGCGGTCTCGCTGGCGATCGCCTTCGCCTATTGGCGCGACCGCGGCTGCAACGCGGCCGCCGATGCCGATGACGTCGTCGCGGTGACGAAGCTCGTCAATGGCGGGCGCAACGGGCTTGCGCAGCGCCGGCAGTTACTGGCGCTGGCGAAGACGATCTGGGTCTGAGATTTGCGTCATTCTCGGGCTTGACCCGAGAATCTCATAACCAGCTGTCTCTGGTTTCCGCGATGGTCGGGTCAAGCCCGACCATGACGTGCGGGCCCGGTTTTTATGCGTGCCCGGCCTTCAGCGCCTGGTCGAGATCGGCATAGAGATCCTCGAGATCCTCGATGCCGGTCGAAAGGCGCAGCAGATCCGGCGGGCAGGGGGAGCCGGCGCCTTCGATCGAGGCGCGATGCTCGATCAGGCTCTCGACGCCGCCGAGCGAGGTCGCGCGCTTGTAGAGTTCGACATGCGCGGCCGCCTTCACCGCCGCCGCCTCGCCGCCGACCACCTGGACCGAGAGCATGTAGCCGAAGCCGCCTTCCATCTGGCGCGCGGCGATGTCGTGGCCGGGATGCTGCGGCAGGCCGGGATAGAGCACGCGCGCCACCAGCGGATGGGCCGAGAGCTTCTGCGCCAGCGCCATCGCCGAGGCGCTCTGGCGCTCCTGCCGGACATGGAGCGTGCGCATGCCGCGCATCAGCAGATAGGCCTCGAAGGGCCCGAGGATGCCGCCCTGGCCCTTGCGCACGGTCTTGATGCGGTTCCAGAACTCGTCGTCCTCGCGGGCGCAGAGCGCGCCGGCGACCACGTCGGAATGGCCGTTCAGCACTTTGGTCGCGGCATGCATGACGATGTCGGCGCCGAGCTGAAGCGGGCGGGTGTGGACCGGCGAGGCGCAGGTCGAATCGACGGCCAGCTTGGCGCCGGCCTTGTGGGCGATCTCGGCGGCGGCGGCGATGTCGGTGATCGTCCAGAGCGGGTTCGAGGGCGTCTCGGCCCAGACCAGCTTGGTCTTGCCGGGCTTCACCGCGGCCTGCAGAGCGGCGAGGTCGTCGGTCTCGACGAAGTCGATGACGAGACCCCAGCGGGTCGCTTCCGTCAGCAGCCAGGAGCGCAGCGCCCAGTACATCACCTTGGAGGCGACGACATGGTCGCCCGGCGAGAGCGCCTGGAAGACGGCAGTCGCCGCTGCCATGCCCGAGCCGAAGAGCAGCGCGCCGGCCTTGGCCTGCTCGAGCATGGCGAGCACGCTTTCAGCTTCGCGCGTGGTCTCGTTGTCGGGCCGGCCATAGACAAAGCCGCCGGAATAGCCGTTGTCCTCGTCGCGGATATAGGTCGTCGAGACATGGATTGGCGGCACGACGCCCTTGGTCAGCGGGTCGATCTTGCCCATGGCCTGCGCGGCGAGGGAGCGGGGGTGGAAAGAGCGCTTCGGCATGACGATCCGCGAAAGTTCCAGGGGGGACTAAAGACGCATCTGGCGCAGGCGAGGGGCGCGGCGCAAGTGCCGCGACCTTGCCAGGAACGCAGGACGCCTCCATGTCACGATCATGAGCATTTCACCATCATCCTCGGCGTCCGGCCCGCGCCCGGTCTGGATCGTCGTACTGATCGCGATCCTGCCCGTCGTCGCCGTCTCGCTGCTCGGCAACGCCGTGACGATCCCGCAGGTGACGACCTGGTACCCGACGATCGCCAAGCCGCGCTTCAACCCGCCCAACTGGGTGTTCGGCCCGGTCTGGACGACGCTGTTCGCGCTGATGGCCTATGGCGTCTTCCGCATCCTGCGGCTGCCGGCCGGGACGCCCGGGCGGACGAAGGCGCTCGCGGTCTACCATCTCCAGCTCGCGCTGAACCTCGCCTGGTCCTGCGTCTTCTTCGGGCTCAACAGCCCGCTCGGCGGCATCCTGGTGATCCTGCCCTTCCTCGGTCTGATCTTGTGGATGATCGCGCTCTTCGCCCCGCTGGACCGGCTCGCGGCCCATCTGCAATGGCCCTATGTCGCCTGGGTCTCCTTCGCGACGCTGCTCAACGTCTCGATCTGGTGGCTGAACCGCTAACAGCGGGCTTCAGCCGATCGAGCGCTCGATCACGTCCAGCACCGTGCTGCGCAGTTCGGCGATGGTGAAGGGCTTGGTCATCACCTCGGAGACGATGGCGTCGAGGCTGCGGGCGCGCTCGCGCTGCTCGGCATAGCCCGTCATCAGCATGATCGGCAGGTCCGGAAAGGCCTGCTTGGCGGCCAGTGCCAGCGCGATCCCGTCCATCAGCGGCATGCGGATATCGGTCAGCAGCAAGTCGAAATGGCCGCCCTCGGCGATCAGCGTGTCGAGCGCCTCGGCGCCGTCGGCCGCCGTCAGGCAGGAATGGCCGTCCATGGCCAGGCCGCGCGCCACCAGCGTCCGCAGCGGCTCCTCGTCATCGACCACCAGAATGCGCGACATGGCTCAGATCCCCGGGAGGCCGGCCTGGTCGGCGGTTTCGACGACGCCGACATAGGGCAGCTGCCGGTAGGAATGGGCAACATCCATGCCATAGCCGACGACGAAATAATCGGGGCATTCGAAGCCGACATGCTCGGCCGTGATGTTGACCGCGCGCTTGCCCGGCTTCTCCAACAGGACTGCGCAGGACACCTTCGCGGCGCCGCGCGCGGCCAGCAGGTCCTTGGCGAAGGCCAGCGTGCGGCCCGATTCCAGGATGTCGTCGACCAGCAGCACCTCGCGACCGCGGACATCGCTCTGGACGTCGCGCAGGATCTCGACCTGGCCGGAGGAGACGGTGGCGGCGCGGTAGCTCGAGAGATGCACGAACTCGACCTGGGGCGACATGCCGACGCGATGCATCGCGCGGATCAGGTCGGCGACGAACATGAAGCTGCCCTTGAGCACCGCCACCACCAGCAGGTCGGCCGGGGCGGTCGCGGCGATCGCCGCTGCCATCTCCTCATTGCGGCGCGCGATCGTCGCCTCGTCGTACAGCACCCGGATGCGCCGTGGCTCCGACATGATGGGGTCGTCCTTTCACGGACCGCGCCGCGCGGGCGCGTCCTGCAGATGATGTCTGGATTTGAGGTTTAGAGCGCCTGATCGGAACTGAACAGGCCTGCGCGCGGCCGCATGGCCGCCGGAGCGATCCGCCGGGTCAGTGCTGCCCCGCCTTGTCGGGCCCTGAGGCGGCGAAGCGCACCAGCACGGTCTGGCCCGTCGCCGGCGGCGCGGCCAGCCGGGCGCGGAAGCGCATCAGCTCCGCCGGCTCGAGCTCCGGCCGCGGCGGATCGGTCTTCCAGCTGTAGAGCGTCTGCCCGGAGGCATCCTGAACCGCGACCTCGATCGGTGGCACGCGCGTCTGGCTCTTGGCGATGTTGGTGACGTTGCCCTCGACCACGAGGAAGCGCCCGGCTGCATCCTCGACTAGGCCGCTCTCGACCGACCCGAGTTTGAGGCCGCGGACATTGACGGGGAGGCCGAGCGTCTCGAAGACGTCGGCGAGCTGCGGGGCGGCCCGCGCCACCCTGTCGCGCTGGACCACGAGCAGGCCCAGCCCGGCGATGCCCAGCAGGGAGAGCGAGGCGGCGGCGACGACGGCGCGAGAGGGTTTCGCCTTGGCCTTGGAGCCCTTGCGGGCGGGGCGGCCGGAGCGCTTGCCGCGTGGGGCGGCCGGGGCAGCTTCGCCCGTTTGGCCCTCGGCACCGCTGTCGGGGAGCTCGTTCTCGGCGGCGACAGCGGAAACCTGGGCCTCGATCGCCGCGGCCTGCTCCAGTTCCTCGTTCAGCAGCGCCTGGGTTTCCTCGGGCGTCGGGACCGCGGGCAGTTCCGGCTCGGGATCGACATGCCACAGGGTCTGGCAGCTGGCGCAGCGCACCTTGCGTCCGTCGGGGCCGAGCTTGGCGCCGTCGAGTTCGTAGCGGCTGGCGCAGGAGGGGCAGACGATCAGCATGGCGGCGGCCGGCGGTTCCCGTGCGGTTCGAGCCTGCGCCCGCCCTCGGGGCGCGTCTCCCATTGGCGGGCGGGATGGTTAACGTCGCGTGAAGAACTTGCCGCCATGCTCCGTCGCGACGGCTCTCCGCGCACCGCCAACGGGTGTAGGATCGGCCGCGAAGATTCGCCGTCTGGCGCCGGGGACGCAGGGATTTGGTTCGGTTCGAGAATGTCGGCCTGCGATACGGCATGGGCCCGGAGGTGCTGAAGGACATCACCTTCAGCATCGAGCCGCGTTCGTTCCAGTATCTGACCGGCCCGTCGGGGGCCGGCAAGACGACGCTGATGCGCCTCGTGCTGATGGCGCTGCAGCCGACGCGCGGCCTGGTGCATCTCTTCGGGCAGGACGTGTCCCGGCTCGACGCCGCGACGCTGACGGCCTTCCGCCGCCGCATGGGCGTCGTCTTCCAGGATTTCCGGCTGCTCGACCATCTCACCCTCTACGAGAACGTCGCGCTGCCGCTGCGCGTGCTCGGCAAGGAGGAGGCGAGCTACCGTGCCGAGGTCGTCGAGCTGCTGCGCTGGGTCGGGCTCGGCGAGCGGATGCATGCGGTGCCGCCGGTGCTCTCGGGCGGCGAGAAGCAGCGTGCGGCGATCGCGCGCGCCCTGATCGGACGGCCCGAACTGGTGCTGGCGGACGAGCCGACGGGCAATGTCGACCCGGCGCTCGGGCGGCGGCTGCTGCGTCTCTTCATGGAGCTGCAGTCGCTCGGCACGGCGGTGGTGATCGCGACCCATGACCTCGGCCTGATGGAGCTCTACGACGCGCCGCGCCTCGTGCTCGCCGACGGACATCTGCACGTCGATGCCTGACGCCGGACATCACGAAGTGGAGCGCGAGGAGCGGGCGCTGCCGAGCAATCTGCGGCGCGACCAGCCGCTGGTGCCGATCGACACGGTCGCCGGCCGGGCGCTGATGGCGGTGATCGCGATCCTGACTTTCCTGGCAGCGCTGAGCGCGGGGGCCGCCGTGCTCGCGGCACGCGCCTCCGAGCAGTGGCGCGGTGCCGTCTCGAACGAGATGACGATCCAGATCCGGCCCGATTCGCGCCGGGATATCGAGGCCGACATCGCGCGGGCCGTCGCCATGGCCCGCGAGGTCGAGGGCGTCGCCGCCGTGCAGGCGATCCCGCGCGCCGAATCCGACAAGCTGCTGGAGCCCTGGCTCGGCACAGGGCTGGACCTTGTCGAACTGCCGGTGCCGCGGCTGATCGTGCTGAAGCTACGGCCGGGTGCCGGTTCGGATCTCGCCGCCTTCGGCACGGCGCTGCGCCGCGAGGTGCCGACCGCGATCCTGGATGATCACCGGCTCTGGCTGCGCCGGCTTTCGACCATGGCAAGCACGATCATCCTCTCGGGCGCGGCGGTGGTGCTGCTGGTGATGGCGGCCGCGGCGCTGGCGGTAGCCTTCGCGACCCGCGGCGCGATGGCCGGCAGCCGCGACAGCGTCGAGGTGCTGCATCTGGTCGGCGCCGACGACGATTTCATCGCGCGCGAATTCCAGAGCCGTTTCGTGCGGCTCGGCCTGCGCGGGGGCGCGATCGGCGGCGGAGCGGCGATTCTCGTCATCGCCCTGCTCGGCATCCTCGCCTCGCGCTGGAGCAGCGCGCCGGAGGCCGAGCAGCTGCGGGCGATGTTCGGCGCCTTTGAGATCGGTTGGGGCGGCTATGTCGCGGTGGTGCTGGTCGCTGTCGTCGTTGCGGCGATCTCGGGCCTCGTTTCGCGGGTTACCGTGCGGCACCATCTGCGCGCCCTCGCGCAGGGGTCGGCGTGATGATGCGTCCGCCGCCCCGCGCCCCCGAGGGCCCTGCCGCGCTTATGCCCGATTGGCGAAATAGCGTGGTCGGGCGATGGCGATGATCGGCATGAGGCAGGAGAGATCGGCTCCTCTCGCGCGCCCCCTCGGGGCCGCTGGCGCCGGAAGGAGCGCGGGTCTCAGGCGCGCGGCTCTTCTGCTCGCGCTGGCGCTGCCGCTTGCGGTGCTGGCGGCGGTGCTGCTGGGCTATGTCCGCTTCGCCTCCGCCATCGTCTCGCGCGAGCCGGCCGCGGTGCCGCGCACCGATGCGATCGTGGTGGTCACGGGCGGTTCCCAGCGCGTCGGCGACGCCATCGGCCTGCTCGGGGCCGAGCGCGGCTCGCGGCTCCTGATCAGCGGCGTCAACGAGAAGACCGGCCGCGAGGAACTCGCCAAGCTGAATCCCTCGGCGCGCGAGCTGCTCGCCTGCTGCGTCGACCTCGACTACCGCGCCCGCAACACCATCGGCAACGCGATCGAGGCCCGCCGCTGGGTGCGCAATCACGGCTTCCGCTCGCTTCTGGTGGTGACCTCGAACTACCACATGCCCCGCACCATTGCGGAATTCGCCCATGCGATGCCGGGCGTGCGCCTCGTGCCCCATCCCGTCGTGACCGACCAGATCGACACCGGCGGCTGGTGGCACCGCTGGAGCGCGATGCGGGTGCTGGTGCCGGAATATGCGAAGTATCTGGCGGCGCGGCTGCGCAGCCTGGTGGAGACCGATCCGGAGACCTCGCGGCTCTCCGTCATCATCGGCGGGCGCAAGCCGGTCTCGTCCAAGCCGGCCGAGCTGATGGGGCCCGAGCACGAGCGCCGCAGCCAGGTGAAAAGCGGGCCTCACGACGGCTGATCGGCGTCGCCCCGCTTGACGTGCGCCGGGGGGCGGGGTCTTTGCGCGCCATGCTCGTCCTGCGCTCGCTCCTCTTCAACGTCCTGTTCTACGCGAACCTGTCGATCTGGCTGGTCTTCATCGCGCTGCCGTCGCTCCTGTTGCCGAAGCGGGCGCTGCTCGCCATCGCCGTCGCCTGGGCGCACAGTTCGCTGTGGCTGATGAAGGTCGTGGCCGGCACGGATTACGAGGTCACCGGCCGGGAGAACATTCCCGCGACCGGCGGCATGATCGTCGCCGCCAAGCACCAGTCCTTCTGGGAGACCTTCGTCCTCGTCACGATCTTCCGCGACCCGGTCTTCATCCTGAAGCGCGAGCTGACCTGGATTCCCCTGTTCGGCTGGTGCCTGATGAAGCTCAGGATGATTCCGGTCGACCGAGGCGGAAAGGCCCGCGCGCTCGCCCAGGTCACGCGGCGCGCCAAGACCGAGCTGCGCGACAAGGGGCGACAGCTCCTGATTTTCCCTGAGGGGACCCGCCGGCCGCCCGGTGCGCCGCCGGCCTACAAGTTCGGTGTCGCCCATATCTACGGCGAACTCGGGCTGCCCTGCGTGCCCGTCGGGCTCAATTCCGGGCTGTACTGGCCGCGTCGGAAGTTCCTGCGGCGGCCGGGCACCATCCGCCTCGAGATCCTGCCGCCCATCGCGTCGGGGCTCGACAAGGCAGCCTTCCATGCCGAACTGCAGGAGCGGATCGAAACGAGCAGCGACCGGCTTCTCGCTGTCGGTCGGGCCGAACTCGCCGCCCGCGGGCTCGATCCGATGGCGAACACTGCTGACAGGCTGCGGCAGCAGGGCTGATCCCCGCGCGAGCCAGCGCTTGACTTGTCCCCGTTCCGTTCTCACCTTGTCATGGAACAAAGGAGGAACGACATGGCTGCTCTCGCCCATCGCCAGCCGGCTCCGCGTCCCGGCCGCGCCGTCTTCGACCGGCCCCAACGCGACCTCTTCGCCCGCGACCTCCCGGCGGAGGCACCGGCCAGCCGCGCCTGCGAGATGCCGATGCGCAGTGCGGCCGCTCTCGGCGAGCGCCGCTTCACGGCCTGGCGCGGCCGCTCGGGCCGGCGCTATGTCGCCTCCGTCTTCGCCATCGGCGACGATCACGCGCTCGGCTTCACCGACGCGGTGCTGCTGGCAGTCTCCGCCGACCGGCGCATCCTCGCCGCGCGCGAGAGCAGCCCCTTCGGCGTCGAGGCGGCGCTGCGGCGCTGGCAGCGCTCGGTCGCGGTCGCCGGCGCGGCCGAAATCCATGTCCATCTGCTCGCCGAGGACGGCATCAGCCGCCGCGCGGCTCTGCTCGACCTGATGCCGGAGGTTTGAGGCGCCGAACAGGCTGGCCGGTCAGGCCCATCGTCATTGCGAGTGTAGCGAAGCAATCCAGATCCTCGGCGCTAGGCATCTTCTGGATTGCTTCGCTGCGCTCGCAATGACGGGTGAGCAGGCCGGAGCGCGTTATAGCTTCGGTCGCGGCGCGGCGCCCGGCGCCAGCGCCTGGGCCAGCCCGGCGAGGACGGGATCGCAGATGCCCATCTTGCGCAGATGCTCGTCGGTCAGGAGCACATAGTCCGGGTTCTCGCCCGAACTGCCGCGCCCGTGCCGGACGAGTTCGAGCTGCTGCTCGCGCGGCAGGCGCCCGGCATATTGCAGGTGCTTGCGGTCGGCGACATAAACCAGCGCCGTGACATGGCGGCCATCCTGCAGCCGCACGGGCATCAGCCGCTCGACATAGACCGCCGTCGCCTGCTCGCGGGCACGGAGATAGGCGACCGTCTCCTGCGCCCGATCGGCCGCGACGCGAAAGGCGAGCCCCCGGCAGATGCCGCCGCGGTCGAGCCCCAGCACCAGCCCGGGCCGCTCCGGCGTGCCGCGGTGGACATGCGAGAAGATGCAGAGCGAGCGGTGATAGCCGTGGAGCCGGGCCGGCACGCTCTCCTCGAAGGCGAAGCCCGGCCGCCAGATCAGCGAGCCATAGCCGAAGACCCAGAGGTCGCTTTCGCCGAATCCGCGCGGCTGCCCCTTTCCGTCCGTTTCGCGCGCCACCGTCTCTCGTCCCATAATTCGGCCGTGTGGCCCTGCTTGAAAGCGGCACCGGCCGCAGGGGCCGGCTGGTCTCCGCCTCCAGGCGGAGCTAACAATCCCGCCGCATCCGCGCAATGGACCGATCCCGCATGACCGATTCCCTCTCCGGCCGCCGTCGCAGCAGCAGGGCCTGGCTCTACGCCCCCTTCGTGCTGCTCCTTCTCGTCGCGCTGGGCTGGACGGCGTTCTGGTTCGTGGTGCGCGGGCGCGTCATCGAGGCGGTGGATGCCGCGCTCGCCCGCGAGGAAGGGCTCGGCCGCAGCTGGAGCTGCGCGGATCGGTCCGTCACCGGCTTCCCCTTCCGCGTCGAACTGCGCTGCAGCACGCTTGCGCTCGCTTCTGCGCGCTGGGGCGAGGCGGTCAGGGTCCAGACCGGGCCGGCAGTGGCGGTCGGTCAGATCTACACGCCCAATCTCGTCATCGCGCAGATCACCGGCCCGCTGCAGGCGAATCTTCCCGAGGGCCGCAAGCTCGATCTCGGCTGGACGCGGCTCGAAGCCAGCCTGAGCCATGGCACCGCAGGCCCCGAGCGGGTCTCGCTCGTCGTGACGGCGCCCGACGCCAGGCTGAGCGCGCCAGGCCTCGCGCCCGAGACCTGGAAGGCGGCGAGCGTTGAGGCGCATCTGCGCCGCAATCCCTCGCGGCCGGCGACGGATCAGGCCGTCGACCTCGCCATCGCGGCGAAGGGCTCGGTGCTGCCCGCGCTGGATGCGCTGCTGGGCACGACGGAAGCCGGCGATGTCGACATCCAGGCGACGCTGACGCAGTCGGAGGCGTTCCGGATCGGCCTCAACCCGGATGCGCTGGAAGCCTGGCGGACGGCCGGCGGCCAGATCGAGGTGACGAAGCTGGTTTCGGCCAAGGGACCGGCCCGGATCGAGGCGACGGCGCAGTTCCTGATCGATCAGACGCATCGTCCGGCCGGGCAGATCCAGGCCTCGCTGGCGGGCATCCGCCAGATCGCCGGCATTCCCGTCGGCGGGCTCGCGGCGGGCATCGGCGGCCTCCTCGGCGGGCGCCTCAGCGCGCAGCTGCCGGGGGCTGCGCCAGGCCTCAACGCCCTGCCGCCGATCGTGCTGCGCGAGGGCCGCGTCTATCTCGGCCCGATCCGCCTGCCGGTCCAGCCGCTGCCGGCGCTGTACTGAGGCGCCAGCCACGAAAAAGGGGCGCGGAAACCGCGCCCCTCAAAATCCAACAACGAACGATCTCGTCAGGCCGCCGGCAGGGCCGCGCGCGGGGCCTCGATCCGGACCAGCGCCTTCTTGACCGCGTCCTGCACCTTCTCGAAGGCGCGCACCTCGATCTGGCGGACGCGTTCGCGCGAGACGCCGAACTCTTCCGAGAGCTGCTCCAGCGTGATCGGGTCGTCGGCGAGGCGGCGGGCCTCGAAGATGCGCCGTTCGCGCGGGTTCAGCACCTCGAGCGCCTCGCGCAGCGCCGTGTGGCGGTTGTCGGCCTCTTCCGAATCGGCGAGGCGACGCTCCTGGCTCTCGCTGTCGTCGACCAGCCAGTCTTGCCACTCGCCCTCGCCATCCTCGCGCAGCGGCGTGTTCAGCGAGGCGTCGCCGCCGAGACGGCGGTTCATGTCGATGACGTCCTGCTCGTTGACGCCGAGCTTGGTGGCGATGCTCTTGACCTGCTCGGGACGCAGATCGCCCTCGCCCAGCGCCGAGATCTTGCTCTTGGCCTTGCGCAGGTTGAAGAACAGCTTCTTCTGGTTGGCCGTTGTGCCCATCTTCACGAGCGACCAGGAGCGCAGGATGTACTCTTGAATCGACGCCTTGATCCACCACATCGCATAGGTGGCGAGGCGGAAGCCCTTGTCGGGCTCGAAGCGCTTGACGGCCTGCATCAGGCCGACATTGCCTTCGGACACGACTTCGCCGATCGGCAGGCCGTAGCCGCGATAGCCCATGGCAATCTTGGCGACGAGCCGCAGATGCGAGGTGACGAGCTTGTGGGCCGCGTCCCGGTCGCCATGCTCGCGCCAGCGTTTGGCGAGCATGAACTCCTCGTTCGGCTCCAGCATCGGGAATTTGCGGATTTCGTCGAGATAGCGTGAGAGTCCGCCCTCGGCGGACAGGACGGGCAGCGAGGCACTCGCCATGCGCGTTCTCCTTCTCGGGCCCCCGCTTCGCGGCAGGCCCACCGCGCGATCAACCTTCGCGCAGGTTCGGATGTCGTGAACAGACCCAACGTCTCAACCATACGCAGGTTCGGTCGGGTCGGTTCATCTGCGGCGCCCCCTTGGCCATCCGCATCCGATCGCCAGTATATGCCAAGACAGCTTGGCGGAAACTAGGCAAGGAAGCCAGTTTGGCTCACAGAGCCGCGAGCGCTGCTTGCAATTGCGCAAACTCGGGCGGCGGCTCGGACTCGAAAAGCAGTTCCTCTCCGCTGGCCGGGTGCTCGAAACCGAGCACGGCCGCATGCAGCGCCTGGCGGCCGAGCCTGGTCAGCGCGTCCCGCGCCAGTTCGGGCAGGCGGGCCGCCTTGGTGGAGAAACCGGAGCCGTAGAGCTGGTCCCCCAGCAGCGGATGGCCGAGATGGGCCATGTGGACGCGGATCTGATGGGTGCGCCCCGTCTCCAGCCGGCACTCGACCAAGCTGGCCAGCGCCTCCGTCTCCTCGCCGGCCTTGAGCAGCGGCGGGTAACGCTCGATCACGGTGTAGTGCGTGATCGCCTCGCGCCCGCGATCCTCGCCGACGACCATCATCTTCTCGCGGTTCTTGTTGGAGCGCTCGATCTGGGTCTGGACCGTGCCGTGCAGCCGCCGCGGCACGCCCCAGACGATGGCGAGATAGGCCCGCCGCAGCGGGCCAGTACGGCCGTGATCGGCGAACTGCTTGGCGAGTTTCTGATGGGCGCGGTCGTTCTTGGCGACGACGAGAAGGCCGCTGGTGTCCTTGTCGAGGCGGTGGACGATGCCGGGCCGGCGCACGCCGCCGATGCCGGAAAGGCTCTCGCCGCAATGGGCGATCAGCGCATTGACCAGCGTGCCATCCTCATGGCCCCCGGCAGGATGAACGACGAGGCCGGCCGGCTTGTCGATGACGACGAGATGCTCGTCCTCGAAGATGATGTCGAGCGGGATGTCCTGGCCGACCGGATCGGGCGGGCGGGCGGCGGGCATGACGAGCGCGATCGTGTCGCCCTCGACGACCTTGCGCTTGCCGTCAGTCGCAATCACGCCGTTGAGCGCGACACCGCCCTCCTTGATGACCTGCTGCAGCCGCGCCCGCGAAATCTCGCCGGCCAGAAGCGCCAGCGCCTTGTCGAGGCGTTCGCCGGCCTGTTCGGGCCCGACATGGAGGGTGGTCCCTGCGCCGGCGGCGGCGCCCGTCGTCTCTGTTGGGGTCATGACCGACGCTATAGGCCGGGCGGGCGCAAGCCGCACGCCTTTTCGCGTGGGTGGCTCAGCCGAACAAGCGGAACTTGCCCTTCTTGTCCTCGACGGGCTGGACCTCCTCCGGCCCCGGATCGTCCGGCGCGTGGGCGACGGGGAAGATCACCGGCTTGGGGCGGCCCTCGCCGACTCCCATCACCGGTTCGGCCACGAGGGCGGGCTCCGGCTTCGTCTCTTGCTTCGTTTCGGTCGTGGGGTCCGCCTTCGCTTCGGTCTTGGGCTCGCCGACGATGGCCGGTTTCGCCTCGCTGGCCGGCGCCATGGCCGGGACGGATTCCGGCTTGGGAGCGGGCTCGGAGGGGCTGTCGGCCTTGGCGGGCGCAGGGGCGGGAGCCGGCGCCGCCGGCGGCGCGACCGCAGCGGGAGCGGGCTCTACCGTCTCGGCCCGCGCCTCGATCAGGGGGCGGGAGTCGTCGTCGAGATCGGCGAGCACATCGTCGAGATCGGTGCCCTGGCTGGAGAGCGTCGCGGGCGGCACCGTCCAGACAAAGGCGTCGAGCCGGCCGGAAATCGGCGAGACCGGCATCCACTGGTCGGAAACCAGGCCGTCCGCCACCCAGGCGGCGTCCCGCGGGGCGCGCGTCGCCCGCGCCAGCCATTCGCGGACGCGGCCGGCGGCGCCGTGCTCGGCTTCCTCCAGCTCGGCCATCAGCAGGCAGGCCCGCACCGAGGCGCCGCCCGCCAGCAGCGGCTTCAGCGTGCTGCGGGCCTTGGCGAAATCGCGGGCATGGATGGCGGCACCCGCCAGAGCCAGCACGCCCTCGGGATCGGCCGGGCGCAGCTTCGCCAGGGTGGTGGCGCGGGCGAGCCGGTCCTGCGCGCTGTCGCCGGGGCGGACATCGAGATAGGCGGCGGCGATGTCGGGATGGGAGACCTCCTTCCAGGCGGCCTCGAGCAGCTTCACCGCCTTGCGGACATCGCCCCGCTCGCCGAGCATCCGGCCGGCCAGGGCCGCAGCGGGCGTCAGGCCCGGGGCGAGCTTGACCGCTTCGAGGGCGGCGGCGAGCGCCTTTTCGGGCGCGCTGCCGCGGGCCTCCAGCGCCTCGGCGGCGAGCAGAACGGCGCGCTGGCGCTTGGCGTCGGCCTTGTCGGCGAGGCGCAGGGCGGCGCGGCGCTCGACGGCGGTGCGCGCCGCCTGCCAGTCGCCGGCCTGAGTGTGGAAATCGAGCAGCGCGTCATTGGCCCAGGCCAGCGAAGGCGAGCGGCGCACGGCGTCGTCGGCGAAGGCGCGGGCGGCGGCCATGTCGCCGCGGCGCTTGGCCTCGACGAAGAGCCCGCGCAGGCCGAGCACCCGCGTCTCCGGCTTGTCGAGCATCGCCTTGAAGGCGGCTTCGGCCCGGCCGCGATCGCCCGAGAGCTGGGCGGCCTGGGCTTCGAGCAGCAGCGTCAGCGGCTCGTTGCCGGCATAGCGGCGGGCATCGACGGCGTGGCGGCCGGCGGCGACGGGGTCGCCCGCCCCAATGGCGACCATGCCGCGCGAGACCGCCTCGAAGCCACGCGCCCTGCGCCGTGCACGGGAGGCGAAGCTGAAGGCGCCGGGCAGGCCGAAGACGAAGCGGAGCAGGCCGAAGGCCAGCATCGTCAGCAGAGAGAGCACGACGACCGCGATCGCCGCCAGCGCGACGCTCGTGTCGACCCGCCAGCCCTGCCAGACCAACGAGACCTCGCCCGGCCTGTCGGCGAGCCAGACGGCCCCGACGGCGAGGGCGGCGAAGACGGCGAGATAGACGAGTACGCGAACCATGGAACCCCTATCCTCCGTCAGCCGGCCGTGCCGAGCGCGGCGACCGCATCCTGCGTGATTTTGGCGATCGCCGCATCCGCGGCGGCGCGCTTTCTCAGCGCTTCGCCGAAAGCGGCGCTCTCGCGGCGCGCCGGCTCGGGCAGCTGCTCCCAGGCGGCTGCGGCCGCAACGATGTCCCCGCGCGCAATGGCGGCCTCGAGCCGCGCCGGCAGCGTCGCCGGATCATTGGCGCCGGTGTCCCCGACGGGGCGGATGCTGATGACGCGGCTGACGAGTGCGAGCGCCCGTTCCTGCCAGCCGGCCGAGGCCGGCGTCAGCTCACGGATGAACATCGCGCGGTGGCCGCGCAGCTGCGTCAGGAGCGCGTCCTTCGTCGCTGCGCCGGTCGTCGCGACGGCATTCAGCGCCGCGAGCTGGTCGGGCGAGCCGCCGCCCTTGGCGAGGGCCGCGACATCGGCGGCGAAAGGCTGGCCCGAGGCCAGTGCCGCCTGGACCCGCTCGGCCAGGACGATCCGCGCGGCGGCGAGGCCTTGCGGGCTCGGCGCGGCGGCCGTCTTGGCCAGTGCCTCGACGGAGCCGATGCGGGCTGCGTTGCGCTCGAGCTGCTGGCCGACCGCCGTCGCCGTCGCCTCGGCCCGCTGGGCCCTGGCCTGAAGCTCGGAGAGGGCCGCCGCATCCGGCGCCGCCGATCCGGCGATTTCGTTGGCACGGGCGGTCGCGCTCTGGGCCGCGGCGCCGGCCTTGGCAGCCGCGTCGGCGGCGGCCGCCGCCTTGCGGTCGAGCTCGGTCGTGGCGGTCTGCAGACGGTCGAGGCGGCCCTGAAGCTGGGCGACCTGCTCGGGCGTGATCGCGGGCGTCTGCCGGTTCAGCGCGAAAAAGACCATGCCGGCGCCGACCGCGCCGCCGACCAGGCCGGCCAGCGCCATCGCGGGCAGGCTCGATCGCGAAGACGCGGGCGCGGCTGTGGGAGGGGGAGCAGGCGGTGCGTCCGCGGCGGCCGGCTCGTCACGGGGCGGTGGCGCGTTGGTGGGCTCGGGAAACTCCCGGGGCAGGGCCTCGGTCGGCAGAACCGCTTCGGGCGGGGGCTCGGCGCCGGGCGTCGCTGGGGTAGCGGTTTCGGGCGCGGGCTCGATGGCAGGCGTTTCGGCGCTGACGGGCGACGCCTCGGCGGCCGGCCCGGGCGGCGTCAGATCGGTCGCGGTCGCCTCGATCGTCGGTGGGATGCGGCCCGAGCGCGCGGCACCCTTGCCCTTGGCCCTGGCAGTCTTTCCGTCGCTCTTCGTGCCGTCGCCAGCGGAACCGGCCGGCCTGTCGGAATCGTTCATCTCGTCCTTGTCCGTCTCGACGCCCGACGGCGCAACCGGCCCCTGTGTAGCACCCCCGCTGCCGCGATTGCGAGCGGACACTTGGTCCAGCGCCGCCAGCAGCGCCGCCTCCTCCGGGTGCTCTGCGACGAGGACCGTGCTGGCGCCGGCAGCGATCAGCGGAGCTGCGACATCGGCCGAGAGGGTGACATGGGTGAGATCGAGGAGGGGCTCCAGCACGTTCGCCGCGCGGGCGAGATCAAGGCAGGTGCGCACGCCGCGGGCGGAATAATGCAGCGCGCCCTCGACGGCGCCATGCGCCAGCGCATCGCGCGCCTCTGCCGGAAACTCCGTCACGGCCTCTGCGGCATAGGCCGTCCAGATCGCCACCGCAAAGCCGGCCTGCGCCAGCCGGTCGCCGACATCGTCATGCCGGTCGCGGCCGACGATCAGGAGCAGCAGCGCGCCCGCCGGCAACGTCTCCCCGATCAGCCGGATCAGATCGTCGCGGTTGCCGTCGGCGCTGCGCGAATCCGCGTGGCCGGCTTCGCGGACCTTGCCGGCGGTGCGGGCGCCGACACTGAAGGTGGGCATATCGCGGGCCGTCGCCGGCAGCTCGGCGAGCGCCGGCACCGCATTGCCGCTGGTCAGGACAAGGGCGTCGAAGGGGCCCTCCGGCGCCGGATCGGCCGTTCGCGACACCGTAAAGAGGGGTGCGAGCACGGGGTCGTGATGGTGATCGCGCAGGGCTGTGGCGGTGCGCGCCGCCTCGGCCGGCGGGCGAAACACGAAAATGCGCATGCGATGTCCCTCGTCCCCCGACGATGCCGTCTCGCGGGGCGTCCCCACGGATGGCATCGGCCTTCATCCATTCCGCGCGGCCCCGTCCCGCGCAAGTCGTCATTCATCCAAGTGCCGGGAGGCGCTGCGGGTTCCCGAAGCTTGAACCTGCCCGCCCCTTGGCCTTCGCGGCGCCGGCGGACTATAGGAGGGGAAACCGGCGCGGTTCCGCCCGCCTTCGCTCCCCGATTGATCCTCCTGCCGGGACCTCATCGACCGATCATGCGCGTTCTGGGCATAGAGACGACTTGTGACGAGACCGCGGCCGCCATCGTGTCGGTGGAGCGCTCTGGCGAGATCAAGATTCTCTCCAACGAGGTGCTGAGCCAGATCGCAGCCCATGCCGCCTATGGCGGGGTCGTTCCCGAGATCGCGGCGCGCGCCCATGTCGATGCGATCGACCGTATCGTCGCCCGCGCCTATGAGAGCGCGGGGCTGGCGCCGGGCGAGATCGACGCGGTGGCGGCGGCCGCCGGTCCCGGCCTCGTCGGTGGCGTCATGGTTGGCCTGACGACCGCCAAGGCGATTTCGCTCGTCACGGGCAAGCCCTTCATCGCCGTCAACCATCTGGAAGCCCATGCGCTGACGGCGCGGCTGACCGACAATCTCGCCTTTCCCTATCTGCTGCTGCTCGTCTCGGGCGGGCATACGCAACTGCTCGCCGTGCGTGGGGTCGGCGACTACCTCAAGCTCGGCGGCACCATCGACGACGCGGTCGGCGAGGCCTTCGACAAAATCGCCAAGATGCTCGGCCTGCCCTATCCGGGTGGCCCCTCGGTCGAGCGCGAGGCGGCCAAAGGCGATCCCGAGCGCTTCGACTTCCCGCGGCCGATGCAGGGAAGGCCCAACCCGGATTTCTCGCTCTCGGGGCTGAAGACGGCGGTGCGGCTGGTGGCGGAGCGCATCGCGCCGCTCTCGGACCGCGACGTCGCCGATCTCTGCGCCTCCTTCCAGGCCGCGATCGTCGATGTGCTGGTCGACCGGACGCGGGCCGGCCTGCGCGGCTGCGCGGCGGCCGGAATCACGCCGAGCGCGCTCGTCGTCGCGGGCGGCGTCGCCGCCAATCAGCCGATCCGGCGCGGCCTGACCCGGCTCGCCACCGAGGCCGGCCTGTCGATGGTCGCCCCGCCGCTGCATCTGTGCGGCGACAATGGCGCGATGATCGCCTGGGCCGGGCTGGAGCGGCTGCGGCTCGGCCTCGTCGACGACATGGGGGCGCTCGCCCGGCCGCGCTGGCCGCTCGACGAATTGAAGCCCCGCGCCCAGACGGCCCCCGCCGGCGCCGCCGGATGAGCGGCGAAGGCCCCTTCGACACGATCGGCACCGTCGGTGCCGGCGCCTATGGCGCGGCGCTGGCCCTGGCCGCGGCCCGGGCGGGGCGTCGCGTCCTGCTCTGGGCCCGCGAAGCGGCGGCCGTCGACGCCATCGCCCGCACCCGTCAGGCGCCGCGGCTGCCCGGCATCACGCTGCCGGATGCGGTGCGGGGGACCGTGCAACTGGCGGATCTCGCCGGTTGCGATGCGCTCCTGATCACCGTGCCGACGCAGAGCCTGCGGGCGGTCTGCCGGGCGCTGGCGCCGCTGCTGCCGGCGAGCATCCCGGTGATCTCCGC
Organism: Allobosea massiliensis; assembly: GCF_042655245.1. Lineage (NCBI taxonomy): Bacteria > Pseudomonadati > Pseudomonadota > Alphaproteobacteria > Hyphomicrobiales > Alloboseaceae > Allobosea > Allobosea massiliensis. The sequence continues at coordinate 91,075 of NZ_JBHSLU010000127.1, forward strand.
CGCCAAGGGCATCGAGCGCGGGACCGGGCTCTTCACCACGCAGATCATCGCGCAGGAACTCCCCGCCGCCCGGCCCGCCATCCTGTCGGGCCCGAGCTTCGCGGCCGATATCGGCAAGGGCCTGCCGACCGCGGTGACGCTGGCCGCGGCCGACGCGTCGCTGGCGCAGGCGCTCGCCGAGGCGCTGAGTTCGCCGGCCTTCCGCATCTATCACAGCGCCGACCCCCGCGGCGTCGAGATCGGCGGCGCCGCCAAGAACGTGCTCGCCATTGCGGCGGGCATCGCGATCGGCCTCGGCTATGGCGAGAGCGCGCGCGCTGCGCTGGTCGCGCGCGGCTTCGCGGAACTGCGCCGCTTCGGCCAGGCTCATGGCGCGCAAGGCGAGACGCTGATGGGGCTGTCGGGGCTCGGCGATGTCGTGCTGAGCTGCGCCTCGCCGCAATCGCGCAACTTCGCCTTCGGACTCGCCCTCGGCCAGGGCCGCAGCGTGACGGATGCCGCCGGCGGGGCTCTGGCGGAAGGCGCCTTCACCGCCCAGATACTGGCGCAGATGGCGCAGGCCGGCGGCGTCGACATGCCGATCGCCGACGCGGTCGCCGGCATCATCGACGGCCGGATCGGCGTGCGCGAGGCTGTGACCGGGCTGCTGGCCCGACCGCTGCGGGCCGAAGGCGAAGGGGAGACCATGTAATGGCGGGCGACTGGTCGGATCTGACGAAGCGGGTGGCGCGTGGCATCGCCGAGGTGCGCAAGACGACCGGCTCGGAGCTCGTGGCCGAGAGCGAGCCCGTGCCGCTGGCCGGACGCATCGCGCAGCCGGTGATCCAGCATCGCCGCCGCCGCGCGGAGGGGACGCATCGCTTCGTGCTGATCCTGCCCTTCGGCGAGGCCGAGGTCCGCGTCGAGCTCGATCCCAAGGACTACGCCGCCCTGACCCGCGAGATGGTGCGCTTCTGGAACGTGCAGGGGCCGGAGGCCTCGAAGCCGCCGGTGCCGCAGGAAGAGGCGACCGGCGAGTAGCGAGTGGCGATAGAACGCATCTTGCTTTTCCATTCGCCATTCGCCACTCGCTATCTGCCCTCTCCCTCCGATCGAGCACTGATATGGCCCATTGGCTCGTCAAATCCGAACCCTCGAAATGGTCCTGGGACCAGCAGGTCGCGGCCGGCGCGGCCGGCACCCATTGGGACGGCGTCAAGAACCACACCGCCAAGCTGAACCTGATGGGCATGAAGCTGGGCGAGCAGGTCTTCTTCTATCATTCCAACGAGGGGCTCGAGGTCGTCGGCATCGTCGAGGTCATCAAGGAAGCCTATATCTGGATCCCCGGCGAGCCTTGGGTGCTGGTCGATTTCAAAGCGGTGAAGACGCTGCCGAAGCCGGTCAGCCTCGCCCAGGTCAAGGCCGAGCCGAAGCTCGCGAATATGTCGCTGGTGAAATCCTTCCGCCTCTCGGTCCAGCCGGTCACCGACGCGGAGTGGGACATCGTCTGCAAGATGGGTGGGCTGTAGGCCGGCCGCTCCCTAACGGGCGCGCGCCTTGGGGGCCGCCGGCTAAGGATAGTAGTGGCGCGTCCGGGGATGGTCCTGTAGCGGCTTCGGCCGGTAAGACAGTGCCGGGTCCTGAAAGCGGTCCTCGATCCTGTCACAGAGACGATCGCTGTCGGCCGAGAGCTTGAGGATGAAGTTGCTCCGGTCGCCGGGTGTCCAGAAGCGGCCCCAGCCGGTGCGTTCGTCATGGTGCTCGCCATTGACTGAGGCCTTGAAGCGATAGGATGCCGGCTCGAAACGCAGGCCGACCTCGGGCGCGGAGCATCTCTCCATCATCCAGGACAAGGCGAAATCCGACAGCGCGCGATTCTCGTATCCGCCGCCGATGTCGGAATGGACACCCGGGAACCAGACCTGCTCGATGGTCTGCTCAGGGTGCTTTTCGGTTTCGTCCCATGGCACGGGTGCGAACACCTTCCGGTTTTCATCGATCGCGAGCGCCTGAAAGCCGAAACGGACACGTCCGCTCAGCTTGGCATCGTGGAAACGGTGGCGCAGGGGGTTGGCCAGATTGGCGATGCCCGGCAGCCCGAGCGCAGCAACGGTGTCGAACACCGCCACCAGATGTACGGGCGCATCGTGGCAGCGGTAGCGCTCGCGATAATGCCGCGCCTTGGCCTTGCGCTCTTCCGCGCCCCGCGGCCCGTAATGGCTCTGATAGATGCCGATCGCCTCGGAGAGGAGCCTGCTTCGGAGCGCCTTCGCGGGGGGCTCGTCGCCCGTGATGTCGAGCCCGTCTTGCAGGCGGTCGGGGACGCCGCAGAGCATGACCGCGGAGGCGAGGCTGCGCACCGTATAGGCGCCCCGGCTGAAGCCGAACACCGCGACGCGGGAATCCTCGCGCCAGCTCCTGACCAGGAAGTCATAACAGTCGTGGATGTTGCGGGTGATGCCGAGACCCGTGCTCTTATCGACCAGGTTGCGCGCCCATGTCGTCCAGTCGAGCCCCTTGCCCGGCTCGCTGCCGACTCCGGGATCGTAAAAGCAGACCTGATCCGGGACATCCCGCGCCCATTCGTAGAGCTTGAAGATGTTGGTCGCGCCGTCATCGACGCGAACCCCGCGCTGCCCCGTGCCATCCGAGAAGATGCAGATGTTTCGCGTCATGATCGCCCCCCAGCCAACAGACGGAACGCTATCGCATTCTCACCAAAACGCAATCATAGGTTGCAATCGATCGGGCGGGGACAAGTCGCTCTCCCCCGAAAGTGCGAGGCCGCGCGGCTTGCTGCAGCGCGCCATGGACCCCTATGATGCCGGCAGCGAACAAGAGGCCCGGCCGCGACCGTCCGCAGCGTCGCAAGGCCAAAGTCGATCGCAAGGCCCAAGTCTGGGGAGGCGCCTGCCATGACCGAGATCATCTATGACGTGCCGGCCGCATGGTCGAAGAAGGCCTGGGCGAGCGACGCCAAGTACAAGAAGCTCTATGCCGCCTCGATCAAGGACCCGGACGCCTTCTGGGGCGAGCAGGGCAAGCGGATCGACTGGTTCAAGCCCTACAGCAAGGTGCGCAACGCCAGCTACAAGCCGGGCAAGGTCTCGATCAAGTGGTACGAGGACGGCACCACCAACGTCGCCTATAATTGCATCGACCGGCACCTGGCGACGCGCGCCAAGCAGACCGCGATCATCTGGGAGGGGGACGACCCGTCCGAGTCCAAGAAGATCTCCTACGGGCAGCTCTACACCGAGGTCTGCAAGTTCGCGAACGTGTTGAAGGCGCAGGGCGTCAAGAAGGGCGACCGCGTCACCATCTACCTGCCGATGATCCCGGAAGCGGCTTACGCGATGCTGGCCTGCGCCCGCATCGGCGCGATCCATTCGGTTGTGTTCGGCGGCTTCTCGCCGGATTCATTGGCCAGCCGCATCGAGGATTCGGATTCGAAGATCGTCATCACCGCCGATGAGGGGCTGCGCGGCGGCCGCTCCGTGCCGCTGAAGAAGAATGTCGACGCCGCCAACGACAAGGTGAAGGGCGGCATCGGCACGGTGCTGGTGGTGAAGCGCACCGGCGGCCAGGTCTCGATGCAGGAAGGCCGCGATCTCTGGTATCACGAGGAGGCCGCCAAGGCCTCGGGCCACTGTCCCCCGGCCGAGATGAAGGCGGAGGACCCGCTCTTCCTGCTCTACACCTCGGGCTCGACCGGCAAGCCCAAGGGCGTGCTGCACACGACCGCCGGCTATCTGGTCTACACCTCGATCACCCATCAGTACGTCTTCGACTACCATGACGGCGACATCTACTGGTGCACGGCCGATGTCGGCTGGGTGACCGGCCACAGCTACATCCTCTACGGGCCGCTCGCCAATGGCGCGACGACCCTGATGTTCGAGGGCATCCCGACCTATCCGACGATCTCGCGCTTCTGGGAGGTCATCGACAAGCACAAGGTCAACACCTTCTACACCGCGCCGACTGCGATCCGCTCGCTGATGGGCGCCGGCGAGGAGCCGGTGAAGAAGACCAAGCGCAAGTCGCTGCGGCTGCTCGGCTCGGTCGGCGAGCCGATCAATCCGGAAGCCTGGGAGTGGTATCACCGCGTCGTCGGCGACCGGCGCTGCCCGATCGTCGACACTTGGTGGCAGACCGAGACCGGCGGCATCCTGATCACGCCGCTGCCGGGCGCGACCAAGCTCAAGCCGGGCTCGGCGACGCGCCCCTTCTTCGGCGTGAAGCCGGAGATCGTCGATGCCGAGGGCAAGGTGCTGGAGGGCGCCTGCGAGGGCAATCTCGTCATCGCCGAGAGCTGGCCGGGCCAGATGCGCACGGTCTATGGCGACCACAAGCGCTTCGAAGAAACCTATTTCGCGACCTATCCGAACAAGTACTTCACCGGCGACGGCTGCCGGCGCGATGCCGACGGCTATTACTGGATCACCGGCCGCGTCGACGACGTCATCAACGTGTCGGGCCACCGCATGGGCACGGCCGAGGTCGAATCCGCGCTGGTCGCGCATCCGTCGGTGTCGGAGGCCGCGGTCGTCGGCTATCCGCACGACATCAAGGGGCAGGGCATCTACGCCTATGTCACGCTGATGGCCGGGGAGAAGCCGAGCGAGGCGCTGCGCAAGGACCTCGTCGCCTATGTCCGCAAGGAGATCGGCCCGATCGCCTCGCCCGACCTGATCCAGTTCGCGCCCGGCCTGCCCAAGACCCGCTCCGGCAAGATCATGCGCCGCATCCTGCGCAAGATCGCCGAGGACGAGTTCGGCGCGCTCGGCGACACCTCGACGCTCGCCGACCCGACGGTGGTCGACGATCTGATCGAGAACCGCCAGAACAAGCGCAAGGCGGGCTGAGCGAAGGGGCAGGCCGGCTACCGATCCGGGCCGGGCCGAAAGGTCGGAGCCCGGAACCCCGGCCCGTCTTCCGCATTGCCTCGCAGGGCGCCGGACGTCATCCTGAGCGCCGGGAATGGCGAGGTGACGCATGGTGCGCGGCTTGGTTTTGGCGGCGGTTCTGGTTCTGGCGCCGCCAGCGGAAGCGGCAGGGCCCTTTGGCAAGATCGTCGTCGGCAACTGGACGGGTGGCGCCTATACCAACGACGCGACGGGCGCCTTTTCGCATTGCGCCGTCAACGCGCCCTATCGCAACGGCACGCGGATGTTCACCTCGATCACCGCCGACTTGAAGTGGCTGATCGGGTTCGCCCACCCCGCCTGGAAGCTGAAGCCCGGCAGCCGGCTCAATCTGCAGCTCGTCTTCGACCGGACCTCCCGGATCGACGTGACCGCCGAAGCCAAGACGCCGACCTTGCTGGCGATTGCGATGCCCGCCGAGTCGCAGTTGATCGGCGCCTTCCGACAGGGGCGCATTCTCGAAATGGTCGCCAATGACCAGCGCCTGACCTTTGCCCTCACCTCGACCAGCGAGATGCTGCCGGCGCTGGTCGAATGCGCCAAGCAGAGCGCGAGCCTGCGCGGGCCGGTCAATCCTGCCACACCCTCCGCTCCCGCCGCGCCCACCGAGGCGGAGCGGCAAGCCAGGGCCGAAAAGCGGGTCGTGCTGGAAAAGACGCGGGATCTCATCCGCGCCCGCATGCTGGCCTGCATCGGCCGCGAGGGCGGCCCCATGCTCGCCACCGACGAGAAGGCGGAGGTGGTGGCCAAGGCGGCGATGATCTTCTGCAAGGCCGATGTCGACGCGCTCGCTCAGGCGATCATCGAGATCCAGGAGCATGACGGCGCCCGCCCGGTCGATCGCGAAGCGGTGCGTCGCGCCGCGACCCAGAGCGTGCAGGACGTCGTCGTCGCCCAGATCGTCAAGTCGCGCGGCGAGATGCTCAACCGCCGCAACCAGCCGCCGGCGACGTCTTCACCGAGCAGCGAGAAGGCGATCTAGAGCGGGCGGGCGCTGGGGCGCCGGCGGCGCTGGCGCCTGCTGCGGCCGCTTATCCCCGCATCGCCGAACCCGTTGACAATGGCGCGTTTCCGCCGAGGAGGTCGCCATGTCGATCCACCCATCCGCGTCGTTCCGGCCGGCTGAAGCGGCCGGGATCACGCGCCTGCGCCGCAGCCTGATCCGCCTGCAGGACGAAACGCGGCTGCTGCGCCGCGATCTCCTGCGTCGCAGATACGACCCCTCCCAGCCGCGCGTCCCGGCCGGCAGCAGCGGTGGCGGGCAGTGGACCAGTGACGCGGGCGGCGGCGGTGGCAGCCACAGTCCCATGCCCGGCTTCGGCCCGGAGGGCGGGCTGGCGGAAGCCGGCCCCGGAGACGGGTTCGTCGTCGACGAGACCGGCGAGGAAACCTGGGCCTTCTACGAGGAAAGTCGCGACGAGGCGGGCGATGTCGCGGAACGAGCGATCGTAAACCGCGACGGCAGCACGATCCATTCCGAATATGCCGCCTCCCGCCAGGCTGGCTTCGACGAGCGCCACACGGTCACGACGTCCGAGGGCGACAAGGTCACCTTCGAGACGATCGAGCGCACCCAGACGATGCGGATTGGAGGGCCCGACGGCGAGATCGTCGGCCGGACGGTCTGGACTCCTGGCGGGCCGGAGCCGGACGCCACGATCCAGCCGGCTTTTGCGCCGCTTGCCGTCGCTCCCGCGCTCATTATCGGCGGCGCGATCCTGTTCAACTGGCAGTCGTCCCAGAACGGCGATGGCCAGCAGGCCGTCACGGCGTTCGAGGCCAATGAGTATCGCCCGAGTTCGCCAAATCTGCTCGATCTACGTTTTGCCGGCCGTGTGAGCCAGGAAGAAGCTGAGGCCGCCTGCAAGTGCCTGCCCGACCTGCAGGTGCGGCTCGACGATGTGGTGGCAAGGGCGGGGTCCGTCAAAGACTACCCCTTCGGCTGCAGTCTACGGGACCTATGTTCACCAGCGTCTCAGAGAGCAGATCGACGCGATGGGCCGCGTGGACTTGCGTGCTGAAGTGTCCGCTTACAAAATCGCCGCTGAAACCAGCGGCGATACGACGCCGCGTTACGGATATCCCAGAACCATACGCATTGATGCGGTCGAGTATCGGGAGGATGGCACTGTGTGCGTCTACGACTTCAAGACGGGTCGGGCTGGGATGACGCAGCAGCGATTTCTGGAATTGGGAGGCGCCGGCTATGTGCGGCGCCGCCAGTCGACAAGAGCCATCGTCATTCAGGTGCGGCCGACGAGACGATGACGACGAAGCGGCAAATCCTGTCCCTCTACCGCCCTCTGCTCGAGCGGCATTCCGATCTCGCCCTGATCCAGGCGAAGTTTGGGCCCCTCGTGGTTCTGAAGCCGATCCATCATCTGATCCGTGGATTCCGTGTCCAGCGGACGGCCTATTCGGATTATCCCGAGTATCACTGGGATGTCGGCTTCACGTTCTGGCACAAGGCATCAGTCTATGGTGTCGCCGGAACCAATTTCGTCACGCCGGACATCAAGACGATGTACTGGTCCCATCCCCATCACGAAGCTGCTTTCATCGACAGCATCGAGACAGAGATCCTGCCCATCCTGCGCTCGGTCGGGACAATTCAGGCCCTTCTCTCGTTCAGCCATCCGATGGAGCCCCGCTGGCGATGGCGTCTCGAACTCCCGGTCAACCAGATGTGCCTGCAGGCCGCCCTGGGCGACTTCGCGGCCGTTGCAAGGGCCTCAGCCGAAATGCGGGCGAAAGGCCCCCTGCAATTGCCCTGGTGGGGTGAGGAAACCTATGGCGACATGATGGAGGGACTCTTGCCGTTTTGCGAGGCGGGGGATCGGGCGGGCGTCGCGGCGCTTCTGCATCACTGGGAAGACAACTTCATCGCGACACATGGCCTGCAGGCTCTGCACGAGAAGACGCCATTTCCGGTTGAACATCGGAGTGAGTGATGCCCGTCGCGCCCTGTTTCATCGACGTCAGGCCGAGGCGATGACAACGAAGAAGCAGGTCAAATCGCTATGGTCTGAACTGCTCGCACGGCAGGACGACCTCTTCCTCGCGGATCGGTTCGTGATTCTGAAGCCGCAACGGCATGTCACGCGATCGATTTCGATCGACCGCAGTTGGGATGCGGACTACCCGCGCTTCTGCTGGCATATCGGGCCTGCCTTCGATCCCGTTGGAGGCCTGGGCGGGCTGGGTCAGCAACCGATCTTCCTGGAGCGTGGCAAGCCGAACCGCTGGTCGCAGCAAGGGTTCGTCGACACGGTGTTCGATGCGCTCGAACGCCGCATTCTGCCCATGCTGCGGGGTGTTCACGACATCGATGACATGATGCAGCTCGAGGGCGACGACTTCGAGTACATGCGGTGGCTCAACCACGATCAGCCCTGTCGGATCGCGGTCCTCGCTGCGCAGGGACGCTTCGAAGACGTTCTCCCCATCTATGGGACCATCAAGGACTGGCACCTGACGATGACGGATGCCTGGCAGCCCCGTTTCGAGCGGGCCAGCCGGCTGGGCGCGCTGGTGGCGGCCGGGGATCGGGCGGGCGTCGCCGGCCTCCTCCATCAATGGGAAGAGGCGTTTGTCGCCCGCAACAGACTCGAGCCCATCTATGAGAAGACGCCTTTCCCCTGTGAAGCCGGCCTTATCGTCTGATCACTCCGCCGCCAGCCGGGGCGGCGGCAGCGGCAGCTTCATCTGGGCGGCGGCCTCGGGTCGGGCGTGGCCTTCCTCCGGAATCGCCTCCCAGAGGCTCTCATCCTCCGCCTTGCTGAAGAAGCGGCCGAAGATGCGGCCCGTCAGCTTCGAGAGGTCGTCCATCACCGCGTAGAAGGACGGCACGAAGACGAGGGAAAGGACGGTCGAGACGAGCAAGCCGCCGATCACCGCGATCGCCATCGGCGCGCGGAACTCGCCGCCATCGCCGACGCCATAGGCGGAGGGCAGCATGCCGGCGGCCATGGCGATCGTCGTCATCACGATCGGGCGGGCGCGCTTGCGGCCGGCCTCGAGCAGGGCGGTGCGGCGGTCCTTGCCGCGGCCTTCCTCCTCCACCGCGAAATCGACCAGCATGATCGCGTTCTTGGTGACGATGCCCATCAGCATGAGCAGGCCGATATAGACCGGCATCGAGACCGGCTTGGCGGTCGCCAGCAGGGCGATGACCACGCCGCCGAAGGAGAGCGGCAGCGAGAGCAGGATCGTGATCGGCTGGAAGACCGAGCCGAAGAGCAGGATCAGCACCGCCAGCACCAGCATCAGCCCGGTCGTCATCGCCTGGATGAAGCCGGCGACGACCTCGCCCTGGATTTCGGCATCGCCGGTCGCGGCGATCCAGACGCCGTCAGGCAGGCCGACCTCCTTGACGATCTGGTGGAAGGTCTCCTGCGCCGTGCCCAGTTCGAAGCCGCGCTTGAGATCGGCGCCGATGGCGGCGCGGCGGACGCGGTCATAGCGGTCGATCGATGACGGACCCTCGCCGAAGCCGATCTCGGCGACCGCGGTCAGCGGCACCGAGACGCCGCTCGTGTTGGTGACGCGCAGCGCCGCGATGTTGCGGATGTCGGCGCGGGCGGCCTCGTCCAGTTGCACGCGGATCGGCACCAGCCGGTCGCCGGCGTTGAACTTGGCGAGATTGGCGCCGACATCGCCGATGGTGGCGACGCGCACGGCCTCCGAGATCGCTTCGGGCGTGACGCCGAGGCTTGCGGCCGCTTCGAGCTTGGGCCGCACCGTCAGCTCCGGGCGCGAGAGCGAGCCCGAGGTCGCGACGTTGAGATAGCCGTCGATCTTGCGCATCCGGCTCTCGATGCGGGCCACCGCCTCGTCGAGGGCTGCCCCATCCTTGGAGAGGATCGAGAAGGCCATTTCGCGCTCGCCGCGCTCGTTGACATACCAGGCACGGACATCCGGCACGCTGGCGAGCTTTTCGGCGATGACGACCTTGAGGTCTTTCTGGCGCGCCGTGCGCTCGGATTTCGGCTTCAGCTTGATGGTCACGGCGGCACGGCGCACCTCGCGCTGGCCGGTCGGCGAGGCACCGCCGAGCACGAAGACCTGCGTCACCTCGGGAATGGTGCGCAGCGCATCGACGATCTGGTCGGTGGTGACGCGGGTATCCTCCAGCGTCGAGCCCGGCGGCAATTCCACCGAGGCGACGACGCGCGAGGTGTCCTCGTCCGGGATGAAGCCGGTCGGCAGCAGCGCGGTGGCGTGGATCGAGCCCCAGAGGAAAGCGAAGCCCACTACCAGCGTGAGATAGGACATATTGAAGGGCATGGAGCGCCAGCGCCCCGTCCCGTCGAAGCGCGGCACGAGCGGGATGCGGCGCGAGGCGGTCGTCGCCCTCAGCAGACCGACATAGCCGCGCATGACGACCCCGTCCTTGGGGTCCTCATGCTTGACCGGTTTCATCAGATAGGCCGCCATCATCGGCGTGATCAGCCGCGCCACCAGCAGCGAGAACAGCACCGCCACCGCGACCGTGAGCCCGAACTGGCGGAAATACTGCCCCGCCACGCCGCCCATGAAGGAGACGGGTGCAAAGATCGCGACGATGGTGAGCGTGATCGCGATGACGGCCAGGCCGATCTCGTCGGCGGCCTCCATCGCGGCGCGATAGGGCGATTTCCCCATCCGCATGTGCCGGACGATGTTCTCGATCTCGACGATGGCGTCGTCGACCAGGATGCCGGTGACGAGGGTGATGCCGAGCAGGCTGACGAGGTTGAGCGAAAAGCCCATCAGCTCCATCGCCCAGAAGGTCGGGATCGCCGAGAGCGGCAGCGCGATTGCGGTGATCAGCGTCGCGCGCCAGTTCTTCAGGAAGAGGAAGACGACGAGCACGGCGAGCGCCGCGCCTTCCAGCAGCGTCATCATCGCCGCCTTGTAGTTGCCGTAGGTGTAGGCGACGGCGTCGTCGATCGGCTTCAGCGTGATGTCGGGATAGCGCTTGTTCAGTTCGGCGATGCGCGCGGCGACGACCTCCTTGACCGAGAGCTCGCTGGAGCCCTTCGAGCGGAAGACCGCGAAGGAGACGACCGGGCTCTTGTCGAGCCGGCCGAAGGAGCGCGGCTCGGAATTGCTGTCCTCGACGCGGCCGAGTTCCTTGAGGCGTACCTCGCGCCCGCCCGAGAGCGTGATCTTGGTCTCGGCCAGCTCGGCGACGGTGCGCGCGCCGGCGAGCGTGCGGATCGCCTGTTCCTGCCCGCCGACCTCGCCGCGCCCGCCGGCGAGATCGACATTGGTCGCGCGAATCTGGCGGTTGACCTCGCCGGCCGTGGTGCCGAGCGCCAGCAGCCGGTCGGGATCGAGCGAGATGCGGATTTCCCGGTCGACGCCGCCATAGCGGTCGACGCGGCCGACGCCCTTCAGCCCCTGCAATTCGCGCGCGACGACGTCATCGACATGCCAGGAGAGCTGTTCCAGCGTCATCCCGGCCGAGAAGGCGCCATAGCTCAGGATCGACTGCCCCTCGACATCGATGCGCTGGATGATCGGCTCGTCGATCGTCCGCGGCAGGTCGGCGCGGATCTTGGCGATGGCGTCCTTGACGTCGTTGACGGCGCGGTCGGTGTTCACCTCCAGCCGGAACTCGATCACCGTCTGGGACTGGCCGTCGGTCAGCGTCGACATGACGTGCTTGACGCCGGTGATGTTGGCCACCGCGTCCTCGACGCGCTTGGAAACCTGGCTCTCCAGCTCGGAGGGCGCGGCGCCGGACTGGGTCACCGTCACCGAGACCAGCGGCACGTCGATGTTCGGAAAGCGCGTGACCGGCAGCTTCGAGAAGGAGAGCAGCCCGAGCACGCAGAGCACGACGAAGAGCAGGATCGAGGGCACCGGCTTGCGGATCGACCAGGCGGAGAAGTTGATGTTCACCGGGTGCTCCCGTCAATTCGTCGGGACGGGGGTGATGACGTCGCCGTCGCGCACGAAGGTGCCGGCGCGCGCCACCACCGTCTCGCCCTCGGCGATGCCGGAGACGATTTCGGCGCGCCCGCCGCCGATGAGCCCGAGCTTGACCGGCTTGGTCGTGACCTTGCCGTCCGTGACGCTCTGCACCGTCGCGCCCGAGCGGGCATAGGTGATCGCCGAGAGCGGCAGTGTGACGGCAGTCTTGCGCCCGGTCTCGATGACGCCGCGGGCGAAGGAGCCGATCGCGACCGGCGGGTTGCCGGTGAGCTCGACGCGGACCCGGCCGAGCCGCGAGGCCTTGTCGACCTCGGGGGCGATCAGCCGGATGGTGCCGGCGAGCGCCTGCGACGCTCCGGCCGGGGTCACCGCCACCGGCTGGCCGACCTTCAACCCCGGCAGCTCGACCTCGGCGACTTCGGCCTCCAGTTCGACCGCGCCGTCGGCGATGATCCGGAACAGCGGCTCCGACGCCGCCATGGCGGCGGTGCCGCCGAGCTTGGCGTTGCGGCGGCTGACGATGCCGCCCCGCGGCGCCTTGATCTCGGTGCGGCCGAGCTTGACCTCGATGTCGCGGCCCTGCGCCTTCGCCAAGGCGAGATCGGCCGTGGCGATGGCCAGCGCCTGATTGGCGGAGTTGACCCGGGCCCGTGCGGCACGTGCCGCGGCGGCGCGCTGGTCGAAGGTCTCGTTCGAGACGTTGCCGCTGCTGCGCAGTGTCTGGGTCCGCTCGAAATTGTTCTCGGCGGCGACGAGATTGGCCTGCGCCTCGCCGATCTGGGCATTGGCCTGGGCAATCGCCGCCTCCGCGCGGGCGATTTGCGCGTCGTTCTGGGTCTTCTGGACCTCGAGCGTGGTGCGCGAGAGCCGGGCGAGCACCTGGCCGGCGGACACTCGGTCACCCTCCTCGGCCAGCAGCGCGACAATGGCGAGCCCGTCGACCTCCGGCTGCACCAGCACCTCGTCGCGGGCGATCATCGAGCCTGAGACGACGACGCTCTGCACAATCTCGGAGAGACCGGCCTTGGTGACGGTGACGGAAGGCCCGGCCGACGGAGCTGCGGCGGGGGCCGGCGTCTGGGCCTGGGCGGGTGCGAGACCGGCGACCAGCAGCGACAGGGCGGCGATGCGCGCGAGCCTGGCGGACATGCGGGAGAGTTCCTGTTGAACGGGGGCGGTGGGTCGATGGGAGGCGGCAGCGCTCATGATACGTCGCCCGCATCGGAACGGAGCAGCACGCGGGCGAGGCCGCGCATCGCGACGAACAAGGTGTCGGCCGCCCCGGCGGCATCGAAGCCGGGATCGGTGGCGCGCCGGCAGAAGAAGCCGTCCGCCATCATGAAGATGGCCTGCAGGAAGCGGGCCTCGTCCAGATCGGCCGGCAGTTCCCCGTTGGCCTTGGCGCCGGCGATGGCTTCGGCCAGGCCGCCGACCACCGTCCCGTCGATGGCGGCGCACATGCGGGCCATCTCGGGATTGCGCGCGGCCTCGGCCCAGATCTGGATGCAGAGGATGGCCCGCTCGCGCGGCTCCTCGACGAGATGGCGGCGGCCGAGCGCCTCGAGCTGATCGAGCAGCGGGCCTTTCGCCGGGTCGAGGGCGGCGAAATCGGCTGCGATCTGCTGGCGGTCGCGCTCCGCCATGGCCGCAATGATGGCGTCCTTGGAGGCGAAGTAGCGGTAGAGATTGCCCGGGCTCATGCCGGCCTCGGCCGCGACATCCTGCATGGTGGCGGCGTGGAAACCGGCGCGCGCGAAGACGCTCTCCGCCGCATCGAGAATGCGGGTCCGGCGCTCGTTGGGTGCGCGCTCGGCGGGCAGGGCACTGACAGTGGGGGGCACAGGCGATCCCGGAAATGAGAATGAACGTTCATTCTCATGCCATTCACGGCTTCGTGAGTCAAGATTGGACGGGATCGGAAGGGAACGGCACTGTCACGCCAGGTGCGACATGCGGCCGGGGCAGCCGGGCCATGCCGCCGCCGGCTCACAAATTGCTTGCGCCGGAAGTCGGTCCCTCACAGTCTCCGTCGGCCCGACATCTCCGACCTGTCCGCTTTCTCCCGCCCATGGCCGCTGCCGAATCCGCGATGACTGCTGACGCCCCGACCGCGCGACCGCCCCGCCGCTCCGTGCCGCGACGACGCCCTCCGAGACCCGCTCCCAGGCCTGTCCTGATCGTCCTGCATCAAGAGCATTCGACGCCCGGGCGTGTCGGCCGCCTGCTGCAGGCGCGCGGCCATGCGCTCGATATCCGCAAGCCGCGCTATGGCGACCCGCTGCCGGAGACGATGCGCGATCATGCCGGCGCCGTGATCTTCGGCGGGCCGATGTCAGCCAATGACCCGGATGATTTCGTCAAGGCCGAGATCGACTGGATCAATATCTGCCTGAAGGAGGAGGCGCCCTATCTCGGGATCTGCCTGGGCGCGCAGATGCTGGCGCGGACGCTGGGTGGCCGGGTCTACACTCATCCGGAGGGGCGGGCCGAAGTCGGCTATTACGGGCTCGACCTCACCGATCATGGCCGCGCGCATGCGGTGGAGGCCGGCTTCGACTGGCCCGCCACCGTCTATCAATGGCATCGCGAGGGCTTCGATTGCCCGCCCGGTGCGGAGTGTCTCGCGACAGGCGGGGATTTTCCGATCCAGGCGATCCGCTCGGGGCCACGCGCCTATGGCGTGCAGTTTCACCCCGAGGTGACGCCGGCGATGATGTGCCGCTGGTCGGTGCGCGGGCATGAGCGGACCCTGATGCCGGGCGCGCAGCTGCGCCATCTGCATCTCGAGGGCTGGTATCAGCACGATCCGGCGATCCGCCGCTGGCTCGACGGCTTCCTCGACCATTGGCTCGCCGCAGAAACGGACCCCGCGTGACCCGTACAGCCTTCGTTCTCGGCGCCGGCATGGTCGGCGTCTCCTGCGCGCTCTCGCTCCAGAAGCGCGGCTTCGCGGTCACCCTGATCGACCGGCGCGAGCCCGGCCAGGAGACGTCCTATGGCAATGCCGGCGTGCTGGCGCGCTCCTCGATCGTGCCGCTCAACAATCCAGGCCTCTACGGCAAGATCACCAGCTATCTCGGCAACCGCCATCCGGCGCTGAACCTCGACTGGTCGCGCGCGCTCACCCGCCCCGGCTGGCTGCTGCGCTTCCTCTGGGAGGCGCGGGCCTCGAAGGCGGCCGCCCGCATCGCCGCGCTGGAATCGCTCACCGGCAGCACGGTGGAGCGGCACCGCGCGCTGATGGCGGAGGCGGGGGTGTCGCACCGCCTGCGCGAGACCGGCACGCTCAAGCTCTGGCGCACGGAAGCCGGCCATGCGGCGGCGCAGGCCGAGCATGACTTCCTGAAGGCCCATGGCATCGCCGCGCAGGTGCTCGACCGGCAGGGCATTTCGGGCGTCGAACCGGCGCTGAAGCCGATCTTCCATGCCGGGCTGCTCTGCCTGGAGAATGCCTCGGTGGATTCGCCGGGCGCCGTGACGCAGGCCTATGCCGAGCTCTTCCGGCAGCGCAGCGGCCGCATCGAGAAGGCGGACGCGCAGCGGCTGGAGCGCGGCGCTTCCGGCTGGCGGGTGGCGACGGCGCAGGGCGGCTTCGAGGCCGACATCGCCGTCGTCGCGCTCGGGCCCTGGAGCATGGATCTGCTGGCGCCGCTCGGGATCGACCCGAAGCTCGATGTCGAGCGCGGCTATCACCGGCATTTCAAGGCTGAGCCGGGAGCCCGGCTGTCGCGGCCGGTGTACGATGTCGACGCCGCCTATTTCATGGCGCCGATGGAGGAGGGCTATCGCGTCACCAGCGGCGTCGATCTCAGCCGCCGCGATGCGCCCGATAACCACCGCCAGATCGACCAGGTCACGGTGAGCGCGCAGGAAGCGTTTCCGCTGGAGGACGGCTTCGCGACCACCTGGCGCGGCGCGCGGCCGACCCTGCCGGATTCACTGCCGATGATCGGCGAGGCGCCGCGCCATCCCGGTCTCTGGCTCGCCTTCGGCAACCAGCATCTGGGGTTCTCGACCGGGCCGATCACCGGCGAGATCGTCGCCGCGCTGGTCTGCGGCGAGACGCCGCCGGTGGATCCGACGCCGTTCGCGCCGGGGCGGTATATCGGCTGAGTGTACAGGTCGGGCCGCGCCGTCATGCTCGCCCTTGTGGCGAGCATCCACGTCTTTCTCACAGGGCTCGACTGTCGAAGACGTGGATGGTCGGGACAAGCCCGACCATGACGGAAAGGGCGTGCCTTTTATTGAGACGACGTCCGTCGCGTCAGACGGCCGCGCTCGCGGATTTTTGGCGGCTCAGACCTGACGCGCGACCATCATCTTCTTGACCTCCGCGATCGCCTTGGCCGGGTTCAGACCCTTCGGGCAGGCGTTGGCGCAGTTCATGATGGTGTGGCAGCGATAGAGCCGGAAGGGGTCCTCGAGATTGTCGAGGCGCTCGCCGGTCTGCTCGTCGCGTGAGTCGATCAGCCAGCGATAGGCCTGCAGCAGGGCTGCCGGGCCGAGGTAGCGGTCGCCGTTCCACCAGTAGCTCGGGCAGGACGTCGTGCAGCAGGCGCAGAGGATGCACTCGTAGAGGCCGTCGAGCTTCTCGCGGTCCTCGCGGCCCTGCTTCCACTCTTTTTCGGGCGCCGGCGTCGTGGTCTGCAGCCAGGGCTCGATCGAGGCGTGCTGGGCATAGAACTGGGTCAGGTCCGGCACCAGGTCCTTGATCACCGGCATATGCGGCAGCGGGTAGATCGCGACACGGCCCTTGGAGCCGCATTCGTCGATGCCGGTGGTGCAGGCGAGCCCGTTCTTGCCGTCCATGTTCATGGCGCAGGAGCCGCAGATGCCCTCGCGGCAGGAGCGGCGGAAGGTCAGCGTCGGGTCGATCTTGGACTTGATCCAGATCAGCGCCTCGAGAACCATCGGCCCGCAATCCTCGCGGTCGACGAAATAGGTGTCGGTGCGCGGATTCTCGGTGTCGTCGGGGCTCCAGCGATAGACCTTGAACTCGGTCAGCTTGGCGGCCCCGGCCGGCTTCGGCCAGGTCTTACCCTCGACGAGGCGGGAGTTCTGCGGGAGTTTGAATTCGGCCATCTGTCAAATCGTCCTCAGTACACCCGCGCCTTGGGCTTGATGTACTCGATGTCGTTCGAGAGCGTGTAGGTGTGGACCGGGCGGTCGTCGAGCGTGACGGTGCGCTTCTCGTCGTCGATCCAGGACAGGGTGTGCTTCATCCAGTCCTTGTCGTCGCGGTTCGGATAGTCCTCGCGGGCATGGGCGCCGCGGCTCTCGGGGCGGTTCAGCGCCGAGTCCATGGTGACGACGGCCTGGGTGATCAGGTTGTCGAACTCCAGCGTCTCGATCAGGTCCGAGTTCCAGATCAGCGAGCGGTCCTTAGTGCCGATGTCGGTGATGCCGGCCCAGACCTCGTGGATGAGCTTGTGGCCCTCTTCCAGCGTCTCGCCGGTGCGGTAGACGGCGCAGTTGTCCTGCATCGTGCGCTGCATCCGGCCGCGCAGGTCGGCGGTCGGCGTGCCGCCTGCGGCGTTGCGGTACTTGTCGAGGCGCGACAGCGCGAGATCGGCCGAGTTCTTCGGCAGTTCGGGCTGCTTCTCGCCCGCCGTCACCGTGTCGGCGCAGCGCAGGCCGGCGGCGCGGCCGAACACCACGAGGTCGATCAGCGAGTTCGAGCCGAGGCGGTTGGCGCCGTGGACCGAGACGCAGGCCGCCTCGCCGATCGCCATCAGGCCGGGCACCACGGTGTCGGGATTGCCGTCGACCTTGGTCAGCACCTCGCCGTGGAAGTTCGTCGGGATGCCGCCCATGTTGTAATGGACCGTCGGCAGCACCGGGATCGGCTCGCGGGTGACGTCGACGCCGGCGAAGATCTTGGCGCTCTCGGAGATGCCGGGCAGGCGCTCGTGCAGGATCTTCGGGTCGAGATGGTCGAGATGCAGGTAGATGTGGTCCTTGTTCTTGCCGACGCCGCGGCCGCCGCGGATCTCCATCGTCATCGAGCGGGAGACGACGTCGCGCGAGGCGAGGTCCTTAGCCGAGGGGGCATAGCGCTCCATGAAGCGCTCGCCTTCCGAATTGGTGAGATAGCCGCCCTCGCCGCGGGCGCCCTCCGTGATCAGGCAGCCGGCGCCGTAGATGCCGGTCGGGTGGAACTGCACGAACTCCATGTCCTGCAGCGGCAGGCCGGCGCGCAGCACCATGCCGCCGCCGTCGCCGGTGCAGGTATGGGCCGAGGTCGCGGAGAAATAGGCGCGGCCATAGCCGCCGGTCGCCAGGATCGTCTGCTGCGAGCGGAAGCGGTGGATCGTGCCGTCGTCCATCTTCAGCGCGACCACGCCGCGGCAATGCCCGTCCTCATCCATGATGAGGTCGATGGCGAAATACTCGATGAAGAACTCGGTGTTGTAGCGCAGCGCCTGGCCATAGAGCGTGTGCAGCATGGCGTGGCCGGTGCGGTCGGCGGCGGCGCAGGTGCGCTGGGCCGGCGGACCCTCGCCGAATTCGGTGGTCATGCCGCCGAAGGGGCGCTGGTAGATCTTGCCGTCCTCGGTGCGCGAGAAGGGCACGCCCCAATGCTCGAGCTCATAGACGGCGGCCGGCGCGTTGCGGACGAGATACTCGATCGCGTCCTGGTCGCCGAGCCAGTCCGACCCCTTGACGGTGTCGTACATGTGCCACTGCCAGGTGTCCTTGCCCATATTGCCGAGCGAGGCGGCGACGCCGCCCTGGGCCGCGACGGTGTGCGAGCGGGTCGGGAACACCTTGGAGATGCAGGCCGTGCGCAGGCCGGCTTGCGAGCAGCCGACGGTGGCGCGCAGCCCGGCGCCGCCGGCGCCCACCACGACAACGTCGAAGGTGTGGTCGGTGATCGGATAGGCCTGGCCGGTATAGGCCGGGGCCTGTCGGGACTTGGTGATCGCCATCGGATCAGCCTCCAAAGGACAGCTTCAGCACCGCATAGGCGCAAGCCGCGCCGATCGCGATCGCGAAGAAGGTATTGGCCATTACGGCCGCGATCTTGGCGCCCTCACCATGGACATAGTCCTCGATGATGACCTGCATGCCGATGCGCATGTGCACGCAACCGGATACGACGAAAAGCAGCATCAGGATCGCCACCAGCGGGTGCGACAGAATGGCGAGCGCCGCCGGATAGGGCTTGCCGGCGAGCGAAATCACGATGCCGAGGAAGATCAGCGTCAGGACGAGGTTCGACACCGCCGTCATGCGCTGCAGCCAGAAATGGCCGGTGCCGGACTTGGCCGAGCCGAGGCCGCGGACGCGCGAAAGCGGGGTGCGGAGCGAGGAGTGGGACTGCATCGGCTCTCTCCTCAGCGCACGGCCAAAGCGACGATCCAGACGAGCAGGGTCAGCCCGCCCGAGAAGACCACGCTGTATTTCGCCAGGTTCATCCGGGTCTGCGGGTCGTAGCCCTTGCCCATGTCCCAGATGAAATGGCGCACGCCGCCGGCCATGTGGTGCAGCAGCACGAAGGAATAGCCGAACAGGACGAGGCGGCCGAACCAGGAGCCCGCGATCGCCTGCGCGGTGTCGAAGGCGGCCGGGCCCGAGGCGGCGGCGACGAGCCAGGCCGCGATGAGCACCGTGCCGGCATAGAGCGCGACGCCGGTGGCGCGATGGGCGATGGACATCGCCATCGTCCAGGACCAGCGATAGATCTGCAGATGCGGCGAGAGCGGACGCGCCGCCTGTTTGATCTCGGCCAAGATCGTTCTCCGTGGGAAACGCCCGGGGACGGGCCTATCCATTTGGGATCATTCTAGAGTGTCTGGCTGTCTATCGAAACCACTCCGCCGCTGCAATGCGGCATGACGACAGCGTGGTGACAGAATACAGAATCTGTCAGCGGTTACAGAATCGCTAACGCGGCAGCAGGGCCCAGTAGTCGAGATCGAGGATGACGTCGGGATCGTAGCCCTCGCCCGTCTTCAACGGGTGGTCGGCGCAGGGGCGGTTCTTGGTCGCGACCAGCCGCAGCCGCAGCGCGCCGACATCCTCGCGGCCGGGCAGCTCAGCCACTTCCAGCACCTCGCTCCAGGCGAAGACGGTGTCGCCGGCGAAGAGCGGCGCGACATGGCGCCCGCCGTTCAGCGCCGCGATGTGGAAGGCGTTGCCGAGCCCATTGAAGGAGAGCGCGCGGGCCAGGCTGATGACATGGCCGCCATAGATCAGGCGCTTGCCGAAGCGGGTGGAGCGGGCGCCGTGGCCATCGAAATGGACCTTGGCGGTGTTCTGGTAGAGCCGGGTCGCGATCTGGTGCTCGGCTTCTTCCACCGTCATGCCGTCGACATGGTCGATGCGTTCGCCCGGCGCGTAATCGCCCCAGCGGAAGCGGCTGCCGGCGAGCGCGTCGTCATAGGCCGAGAGATCGAGCGGCGGGCAGCCCTCGCCGAGTTCCTCCGGCAGCACCGCCTTGGGTAGCTCCGGCACCTGCTCGGCATGGGCCGGCGTGCCGGGCGTGCGTTTGCGCACCAGCACCCAGCGCGCATAGCTCAGCACGATCTCGCCATGCTGGTTGCGGCCGATCGAGCGAACATAGACGATGCCGGCATCGCCGGCCGAGGTCTGCTTCAGCCCGATCACCTCCGAGGTGGTCGAGAGCGTGTCGCCCGGAAAGACCGGCTTCAGGAAGCGTCCGTCGGCATAGCCGAGATTGGCGACCGCATTCACCGAGACGTCCGGAACCGTCTTGCCGAAGACGATGTGGAAAACGAGGAGGTCGTCGACCGGGGCCGTGGGATAGCCGATCGCCTGGGCGAAGGCATTCGAGGACTGCACCGCGAAACGCGGCCCGTAGAGCGCGGTGTAGAGCGAGACGTCGCCGGCCGTGACCGTGCGCGGCGTCGCATGGACGATCACGTCACCGAGGTGGAAATCCTCGAAGAAGCGCCCGGCGCTGGTCTTCGGGACGGGGTTCTGGGTCGATCCGGGCATGGGCTCGCTCGCTGGCTGCGCGCGATTGTGCGCTGCGATGGGCGGCGCCGTCCAGCCCGCGCGGATGCGACGAAGGGCGGGGCACGGTCGTTCAAGCCCTTGGCCCTTATCCTGAGGAGCCGCGTCAGCGGCGTCTCGAAGGATGCGTCAGCAGGCTCCGGAACGATCTGGAGCATCCTTCGAGACGCGCTCTGCGAGCGCTCCTCAGGATGAGGGCTGAGCGAAACGCTGGCTCGGGCCTGCAGCGCGCCCCGGAAAGGACGGCAGAGGCGCACCGGGCGCCTCAGATATACTGCCCGTGGCAGTGCTTGTACTTCTTGCCCGAGCCGCAGGGGCAGGGCTCGTTGCGGCCGACCTTGCCCCAGCTCGCGGGGTCGGCCGGGTTGCGCTCGAGCACGGCCGTATCGGCCTCCAGCGCGGCGAACTGCATCCCGCCCGGGCCGTAGCCGCCGAAGGGCGGCGGCAGCGTGTCCTGCGCCGGCGGGGCGGTGTCCTCGGGCTGCTCGAAGCGGACTTCGATGCGCATCAGATTGCCGGTCACCTGCTCGCGCAGGCGGCCGATCAGCCCGTCGAACAGCTCGAAGGCCTCCTGCTTGTACTCGTTCAGCGGGTCGCGCTGGGCATAGCCGCGCCAGCCGATGACCTGGCGCAGATGGTCGAGCGTGACCAGATGCTCGCGCCAGAGCGTGTCGAGCGTCTGCAGCAGCACCTGCTTCTCGACATAGGTCATGACCTCGTCGGTGTTGCGGGCAATGCGGGCGGCATAATCCTCGTCGGCGATCTTGCGGATGCGCTCGCGCAGCTCGGCGTCGGCGATGCCTTCCTCCTTGGCCCATTCCTCGATCGGCAGGTCGAGATTGAGGAACTGCAGCACGCCCTCCTTGAGCGCGGCGGTGTCCCACTGCTCGGGATAGGCCTCTTCGGGGATGTGCCTCGTCACCAGATCGTCGGCGACGCCCTGGCGCATGTCGTCGATGGTCTCGCGCACGCTGGCCTGGCGCATGAAGTCGCGGCGCTGTTCGAAGACGACCTTGCGCTGGTCGTTCATGACGTCGTCGTATTTCAGGATGTTCTTGCGGATGTCGAAGTTGCGCGCCTCGACCTTTCCTTGCGCCTTCTCGACCGCCTTGTTGATCCAGGGATGGACGATCGCCTCGTCCTCCTTGAGGCCGAGCTTGGTCAGCATGCCGTCCATACGGTCCGAGCCGAAGATCCGCATCAGGTCGTCCTGCAGCGACAGGAAGAACTTGGAGCGGCCGGGGTCGCCCTGGCGGCCGGCGCGGCCGCGCAGCTGGTTGTCGATGCGGCGGCTCTCATGCCGCTCGGTGCCGACGATGTAGAGCCCGCCGGCCTTGAGGACCCGCTGCTTGAAATCGGCCACTTCGGCGCGGATGCGGGCGGCCTGCGCTTCGCGCTCGGGCCCTTCCTCCATGCCGGCGAGATCATGGGCGATCCGCATCTCGGCATTGCCGCCGAGCTGGATGTCGGTGCCGCGGCCGGCCATGTTGGTGGCGATGGTGATGGCGCCCGGCACGCCGGCCTGGGCGACGATATAGGCCTCCTGCTCGTGGAAGCGGGCGTTCAGCACGGCGAAGGCGCGCGAGGGCTTGCCCTGGCGGGCCGCCTCGTAGATCGGCTCCAGCGCCTTGGGATCGGTGAAATCGATCAGCTTGAAGCCGTCCTTCTCCAGCATCTCGGCGATCAGCTCGGAGCGCTCGATCGAGGTCGTGCCGACGAGCAGCGGCTGGCCGGCCTCCTGCGCCGCCTTGATCTCGCGGATCACGCCGCGGACCTTCTCCTCGAAGGTGCGGTAGACCTCGTCATCCTCGTCCTTGCGCGCGACCGGGACGTTGGTCGGGATCTCGACGACCTCGAGCTTGTAGATCTGGAAGAACTCGTCGGCCTCGGTCGCGGCCGTGCCGGTCATGCCGGCGAGCTTGGAATAGAGCCGGAAATAGTTCTGGAAGGTGATCGAGGCCAGCGTCGCGTTCTCGGGCTGGACGGTGACCCGCTCCTTGGCCTCGAGCGCCTGGTGGAGGCCTTCCGAATAGCGCCGCCCCGGCATCATGCGGCCGGTGAACTCGTCGATGATGACAACCTCGTCGCCGCGGACGATGTAGTCCTTGTCGCGCGTGAACAGGGTGTGGGCGCGCAGCGCCTGGTTGACGTGATGGACGAGGGTGACGTTCTGAGCGTCGTAGAGATCGCCCTCCTTGAGCAGCCCGGCCTCGCGCAGGAGCTCCTCGATATGCTCGTTGCCGGCCTCCGTCAGCGAGACCGCGCGCTGCTTCTCGTCGACCTCGTAATCGCCCTTCACCAAACCGGGCAGGACCTTGTCGATCGAGACATAGAGGTCCGACTTGTCGTCGAGCGGGCCGGAGATGATCAGCGGCGTGCGCGCCTCGTCGACCAGGATCGAGTCGACCTCGTCGACAATGGCGAAGTGGTGGCCGCGCTGGCTCATCTGCGCGACGTCATACTTCATGTTGTCGCGGAGATAATCGAAGCCGAATTCGTTGTTGGTGCCGTAGGTGATGTCGCAGGCATAGGCGCGCTGGCGCTCCTCGTCGTCGATGCCGTGGACGATGATGCCGACGCTGAGGCCGAGGAAGTTGTAGAGCTTCGCCATCCATTCCGCGTCGCGGCGGGCCAGGTAGTCGTTGACGGTGACGACGTGGACGCCCTTGCCTTCCAGCGCGTTGAGATAGGTCGGCAGGGTGGCAACCAAGGTCTTGCCCTCGCCGGTCTTCATCTCGGCGATGGCGCCCTCGTGCAGCACCATGCCGCCGATGAGCTGGACGTCGTAGGGCCGCTGGCCGAGCACGCGTTTGGCCGCCTCGCGCACGGTCGCGAAGGCCGGAACCAGCAGATCGTCGAGCTTGGCGCCCTTGGCGAGCTGCTCGCGGAAGGCGGCGGTCCGGGCCTGGAGCGCCTCGTCGCTCAGCGCCGAGACCTCCTTCTCCAGCGCGTTGATCGCGGCCACGCGGGAGCCGTAGCCCTTGACGCGCCGATCGTTCGACGAGCCGAAGAGTTTCTTTGCGAGCGCGCCAAGCATGGTCGGCCTTTCGGTGGTGTGGCTCCGGCGCCGCGCCGGCCTTGCGCCGCGTCCAGCCGGAACCTGAATTCTCAATGCGACGGCGTGTTTAGACGCGCGCGAAGGCGGGGTCCAGCATTGCCTTGCGGCGCCGCACGCCGTTGGCGCGCAGCGCGGTACGAACCCGCGCGGACCGCCCGGATGTAGGGTTGGCTGCGGGATCTTCCAAGTCCAGGCTCCGGCAGCCGGGGGAGTGCCGCAGCAAAGCTTCGTGAAGCGACGATGATGGCGCCTTTCGTGCCTTGCCTTTGCCGCGTTCAACTGGCAGTGCACCGGCGAACGCAAGGTTCGCTCTCATCCCCGCAAGAAGGCAGTTCCCATGAAGGTGTCTCGTCTCGGCATGGTTTCGCTCGGCCTCGTGCTGCTCGCGACGCCGGTCTTCGCGCAGGCGGACAAGGTCGTCGCCAAGGTCGACGGTATCGCCATCACCGAGCGCGAGATCGGACTCGCCACCGAGGATCTGGGCGAGCGCCTCGCGCAGCTCCCCGAGGAGCGCAAGCGCGACGAGGTCATCAACTATCTCGTCGATCTGAAGCTCGGCGCCCGCGCCGCGATCGCGGCCAAGACGGCCGAAGGGCCGGATTTCGCCGCCCGCCTCGCCTATTTCCGCGAGAAGGTGCTGCTCGACCAGTACCTGACCGCCGAGGGCAAGAAGGCCGCGACGCCGGAGGCGGCCAAGAAGCTCTATGACGAGACCACCAAGGCGATGGCTCCCGAAGAGGAGATCAATGCCCGCCATATCCTCGTCGAGGACGAGGCCCAGGCGAAGGCGGTGGCCGAGCGGCTGAAGAAGGGCGAGGATTTCGCCAAGGTCGCCGCCGAGCTCTCCAAGGATCCGGGCTCCGGCAAGGAGGGCGGTTCCCTCGGTTGGTTCACCAAGGACCGGATGGTGCCGGAATTCGCCGAGGCCGCCTTCAAGCTGAACAAGGGTCAGGTCTCGGAGCCGGTGAAGAGCCAGTTCGGCTGGCACGTCATCAAGCTCGAGGACAAGCGGACCAAGCCGCTGCCCGATTTCGCGATGGTGAAGCCGCAGATCGACCAGTATCTCGAGCGCAAGGCGCAGCAGGACATCATCCTGGCGCTGCGCGAGAAGGCCAAGGTCGAGCGTCTCGACCAGCCGGCCGCCCCCGCGACCCCGACGCCGGCCGAGCCGAAGAAGCCCTGAGGCCGGCTTCGGCCTTCTGATCGAGACCAATCAGGCCCGCGCCGCCGCGCGGGCCTTTTTCATGGCCTGGGGCACGCTCAGACCAGATCGTCGAGCTTCACGCGCAGCGCCCCGGCGATCTTCTTCATCGTCTGCAGCGTGCCCTCGCGCTTCCCGGTCTCGATCTGCGAGAGATAGGGCTGGGCGATGCCCGCCATCTCCGCCAGCGCGCTGACGGTCAGCCCGCGATGCTCTCGCCAGACCCGCACGAGGTTCTCGCCCGCGAGAATGCGATCGACCATGGCGGAGGGGACGAACTCCTCCTCGCCCGCGGCGAGACGGCGTTTGGCCTCGTCATAGGCCAGCACATCCTCGGCCATTTCGGCAGCGTCGCGCAGCCGCTCGAACGTCGCTTCCGGAACCACGATCATCCGCTCTCCGCCGGGTCGGACGATGACCTCGAATCCCTCATCCATATGCTGTCCTCCTCAGTCGTAGATGCGGCTTCGATGGCCGATATCGAGGATGTCGAGGACGGCGCCGTCCTCATCGAAGATGACGCGATAATCGCCGATCCGCAGGCGATAGCCGTCACGCCCCTGAAGCTTTCGGACATTCGTAGCCAGACTCGCGGGAGCCTCCGCATATTGTTCGATCTTGCCTCGGATGCGCGCCGCCGTCCCGATCGGTAGGGCGCGCAAGGCCCTCAATGCCTTCGTCTGGTAGACGATCCGCCGCATGTCGGAAACTATAGCATATCGCTATGGACAAGGAAACAGGTTGTGGGCCGACCTTGCCTTCGCGGCGCCCCTGCGGCACACGGGCCTCCCGCACAGGAGACGCCACCATGGCCGGCAAGGATGTTCCCGTTTCCCCGCTCGCGCCGAAGCGCCAGCCCAAGGTTCCGCCGGTCCCGGGCGTGCGCTTCGCCACCGCTGAAGCCGGCATCAAGTACAAGGGCCGCACCGATGTCTGGCTCGCCCTGCTCGACGAGGGCACGCAGGTCGCCGGCGTCTTCACCCGCTCGAAATGCCCCTCCGCGCCGGTCGACTGGTGCCGCGAGAACCTGAAGCAGGGCTCGGCGCGGGCGATTGTCGTCAACTCCGGCAATGCCAACGCCTTTACCGGCCTCAAAGGCCGCGATTCCGTGGCGCTGACGGCGAAGATCGCGGCCAAGGCCGCGGGCTGCAAGCCGCAAGAGGTCTTCATCGCCTCGACCGGCGTGATCGGCGAGCCCCTCGACGCCAGCAAGTTCGAGGGCGTGCTGGAAGCTTGCGCCAAGCGCGTCGCGGACGGCCCCTGGATCGACGCGGCCAAGGCGATCATGACGACCGACACCTTCCCCAAGGCGCTCTCGCGCAAGGCGAAGATCGACGGCCATGAGGTCGTTCTCGCCGGCATCGCCAAGGGCGCCGGCATGATCGCGCCCGACATGGCGACGATGCTCTCCTTCGTCTTCACGGATGCGCCGATCGCCGCGCCCGTGCTGCAGGCGCTGCTCTCCAAGGGGGTGAAGGGCTCCTTCAACGCCGTCACCGTCGACAGCGACACCTCGACCTCGGACACGCTGATGCTGTTCGCCACGGGCAAGGCGGCGGCGCGCGGCGTTCCCGCGATCACCGAGATCGGCGATGCCCGGTTGTCCGGCTTCAAGCGCGCGCTGAATTCGCTGCTGCTCGAACTCGCCCATCTCGTCTGCAAGGACGGCGAGGGCGCGCGCAAATTCGTCGAGGTGCGCGTCGCGGGCGCGGCCTCCTCGCGCTCGGCCAAGCGGGTCGCGCTCTCGATCGCCAATTCGCCGCTGGTCAAGACCGCGATCGCTGGCGAGGACGCCAATTGGGGCCGCGTCGTCATGGCCGTCGGCAAGGCTGGCGAACCGGCCGACCGCGACCGGCTCGACATCTCCTTCGGCGAGATCAAGGTCGCGCAGCAGGGGGCCCGCGCGCCGTCCTATGACGAGGCCGCCGTCTCCGCCTATATGAAGGGCGAGCACATCGTCATTACCGCCGATCTCGGCCTCGGTCGCGGCAAGGCCACGGTCTGGACCTGCGACCTGACCAAGGCCTATGTCGAGATCAACGGCGACTACCGGTCCTGAATGATCGAGCAGGCCCGCCCCAGCCCCAGCCGTGCCTTCGTCCTCGGGCATCTGCTGGTCTGCTCCTGCTTCTGGGGCTCGAGCTTCCTGTTCATCAAGCTGACGGGCGGCGCGATCTCGCCGCTCGCGCTCGCCGCGGGGCGCGGGCTGATCGGGGCGGCGGCGCTCGCCGCCTATGTCGCCTGGCTCGGCCAGAGCCCGATCCCGCGGCGCGACGAAATCCGGCACTGGCTGGTGCTCGGCACGACCAATGGCTGGGTGCCGAACGTCCTCGTCGCCTATGCGCTAGTGCAACTCGCCAGCGGCCCGGCCGCGATGATCCAGGCCGGCGGGCCGCTGGTGACGGCGATCTTCGCGCATTTCCTCTTCGCCGAGGAGCGGATGGGCCTGCGACGGCTGGCCGGCATCGGGCTCGGCATGGCCGGGGTCGCGCTGCTGATCGGCCCGCGCCTGATCGAGGGCGGCGGCACGGCGCTCGGCGTGCTCGCCATGGTCGGCGTCATGCTGGGCTACAGCATCGGCAATCTCTATGCCCGCGCCATCCCCGCCTCGGCCGGCGATCCGGCGCGGCTGGCGCTCGGGCAGCAGGTCGTCTCCGGACTCGTCGCGCTCGTGCTGACGCTGGTCTTCGCCGGTCCTGCCACCTTCGCCCCGATGGCCGATCATGTCCCGGCCATGCTGGCGCTCGGCCTGCTCGCCACGGCTGTGCCGATGGCGGTGTTCATGCGGCTGATCCGCGCCGCCGGGCCGACGCGGGCGGCGATGACGGGCTATCTCGTGCCGACGGTGGCGACGATCCTCGGCATCGTCGTGCTCGGGGAAACGCTGGAGTTGCGGCAGATCCTCGGCGGTTGCATCATCCTCGCCGGCGTCTTCCTGGTGACGACGTCGCAGCGTGCGGCCAAGTCTGCCTGAGGGGGCGAGCGGCATGAGGATCGGGCTGGGGATCGTTCTCGCCTTGGCGTTGTCGGGGTGCGTCGAGCGCAAGCCCGCGACCGTCGCCTTCTCCGTCGAGGAGGCGGCCTTCATCAGGAAGACCGGCACGACCGTCATCACCGGCCATGCCTTCCGCACCAAGCCGAGCGGCGTCGTCGTCAATGCGGCCGGGCAGCTGGTCCGCCTCGTCCCGGCCACGGCCTATGCCCGCGAGCGCTTCGCCAATTTCTACGGCACGCGCAAATTCGTGCCCCATCGCGACTATCCCCGCGACGACAACCCCGACCCCGCCTATGGCGACTACACCCGCACCACCAAGGCCGAGGCGAACGGGCGCTTCGTCTTCGAGAAGGTCGCGCCGGGCGACTATTTCGTGACGACGCAGGTGATCTGGGGCGACGAGGATGCGCTCTCGCGCGAGGGCGGCTCGGTCTATGACAGTGTCACCGTGACGGGTAAGGAGACGCAACCCCTGCACCTCATCCTCTCCGGCTACTGAGTCCCTCCGTGAAGCTTCTCCTCGTCGTCGCCTGCGCCCTGATCGATTCCGACAACCGCGTGCTGGTGGCCCAGCGGCCCGAGGGCAAGGCGCTGGCCGGGATGTGGGAGTTTCCGGGCGGCAAGCTGGAGCCGGGCGAGCGGCCCGAGCCGGCTCTGATCCGCGAGTTGTCCGAGGAGCTCGGCATCACGATCAAGGAGGAGTGCCTGGCGCCGCTGACCTTCGCCAGCTTCGCCTATCCCGAGTTCCACCTGCTGATGCCGCTCTATATCTGCCGTCGCTGGGAGGGGCAGGTCGCCTCGCGCGAGGCGCAGGCGCTGAAATGGGTCCGTCCGGCCAAGCTGCGGGAGCTGGCCATGCCGCCCGCCGACGAGCCGCTGATCCCGCATCTGATCGATCTGCTGGGGGCGTGAGCGGGCCTCAATAGCGTTCAGGCAGGCCGAGTTTCGCCCATTGGCTGCGGGGCACGGGATCGCCGACGCGAAACGCGAAGGCGACGACCGCCGCCTGATCGGGGCTGAGTTCGCAGCGGAAGTTCAGATCGTACCAGCGGCGCTTGCTGCGGAAGGCCGCGCCATCGGCGATGAGGGCGCGGCCAACCAGCTTCGTCGCTCCCTTTGCATAGGCCGTCACCCGGTCCGGCTCGAAATCGCTCTTCCAGGCATGGATCTGGCTCATCGCCTCCAGACCGCAGAGCTGCTCGGCGCGCTCGTCGGCCGCCAGAAGCGGCAGCGTTTCCCGCGCCTGACGGCTCAGGGGATGGGCGAGCGCCTCCGCCGCCATCATCCGGCTCGCCTTGACCATGCCGCCCGGCTCGGTGGGTGGCGCCGCTTCGATGGCCTCAGGCTGGGAGGGCGGCCCGCTTCGCGGCGCCGCGGCGGGGCCTTGCCGCGTCGTCGCAGCAAACTCGCTCGGCGTCAGCAATTCGACATCGACGCGGGTCTCGGCCTGAGGCGCCACCTCGAGCAACGGCCGGATCGACAGCGACCCGAGCGCCGCCAGGAGCAGGAGATGGAACAGGGTCGCGCCGGCCAAGGCGGGACGGTATGTCCCGATGCGCGCGCCCAACGCTCGCATTCACCACACCGGCAGGGTGAGGGCGGCCACCTTCGCGAGATCATGCGTGGACACCGGACGGCTCCGTCTTGCTTGCCGTTCGGCCAGCCGAAAGGCGCTGCAGAAATGGACGAATTTGCGGCGGGCGTGTCGGAACGGTGGCTTCTCCGTCGTTGCGAGCGCAGCGAAGCAATCCAGACGGGTTCGCTCGACGGCCCCTGTATTGCTTCGCTGCGCTCGCAATGACGGTCAGGCATCGTCGGGCGCTGGGACGGCCACGTCTCTCGCCAGCTGAAACCGCTCGAAGCGGTCCAGCTCGGTCTCGATCAGCGCCTTGCGCTCAGGGCTTTCCTGCCCTTCCAGCCAGGTCCATTGCTGGATCAGCAGCCGCCCCGCCTGGCGGTCGGTCTTGAGGTCGAGCACCGCCACGACCCTGTCGCCGATCAGCACGGGCAAGCCGAAATAGCCGAAGACGCGCTTCTCCTTCGGCAGATAGGCCTCGAAAGCATGGGCATAGCCGAAGAACAGCTTCAGCCGTTTGCGCTGGATGATCAGCGGGTCGAAGGGCGAGAGGATGTGGACGAGGTCGGGCTGCGGCGCCGCCGGTTCCTCCCCCTCGCGCGCCATCCAGTGCGGCACGGTCGAGTCTTCGATTTCGACCGGCATCAGCTCGCGGTGCTTCACGCGGGCCTCGATCAGCTCCGCCACCGCTGCCTTGGCGGGCGCATCGAGATGGCAGATCGAATCGAGGCTGACGACGCCTTGCGCGCGCAGCGCCCGGTCGAGCCTGTAGGCGGTGACCTGCCGTTCCGAGGCCAGCGTCGGGCGCCTGTCCCAGCCAAAATGCCGGTCTGTTAGCTCATAGGTCTTGAGCATGCCGGCGCGGGCCGAAATCACCAGGTCGCCATCGTAGAAGGCGCGCTCCAACAGCCCCTTGGAGGGCTTCTTGCTGGCCCAGAGATGCGCCTTCTCGACCAGCACATCGTTGTCGATGTCGCGGATGGTGAGCGGCCCGTCCTTTCGGATGCGGGCGAGCAGCCGGCGCGCTTCGACGCGCCCGCCGATGGCCGACCAGCGCCGCGGCTCGGCGCGATGCGCCTTCATCGCCCCGAGAAAGAAGCGGATGTCGCGCACCGGCACATAGGAGAGCGCGTGGGTCCAGTATTCGAAGACGCTTCTGTCGAGCGACTGGGCCTGCGCCAGATGCCCCCGCTCATAGGCGGGGATGCGGCTGAACAGGATGTGGTGGTGGCAGCGCTCGATGACGTTGATCGTGTCGATCTGGACATAGCCCAGATGCTCGACCGCCGCCTTCGTGGCCTGCGCCCCCGCACCGAAGGGCTGGCTGCTGTCGAGCCGCTGCGCCCGCAGCCAGAGGCGTCGCGCCTCTTCGCGCGAGAGGGTGATCGTCCTGGGCGGGCGGGGCGGCATAGGCGGGGTCCGGGGCTGCGAAGAAGGCTGCCGGAGTTTAGGGCGCGGCGTCCAGCCTTGTGTCAGGAGGCGGGGGCTTACGCATCAAGCGCCGCCCGACAACGCCTCCCGCAGCGCCTCGGGCGTCACCTCCGCCATCGCCATCGCCAGCTTGAAGGCTTTCGTCTTCTCGCCCGGGTTCATCACCAGGATCACCGTCTCGGTGCCGG
This sequence comes from Allobosea massiliensis, assembly GCF_042655245.1. Classification (NCBI taxonomy): domain Bacteria; kingdom Pseudomonadati; phylum Pseudomonadota; class Alphaproteobacteria; order Hyphomicrobiales; family Alloboseaceae; genus Allobosea; species Allobosea massiliensis. The sequence continues at coordinate 122,334 of NZ_JBHSLU010000127.1, forward strand.
GGCAGGCGGGGTCGGCGCAGAGGATCTCGTTGACCGCGATCGCGGCAGCCTCCGGCAGGTCCGCGATCTCCCGCAGCAGCGCCTTGACGCGGTTGGCCTGTGCCGCCGCTTCGCTCTTGTCGGGGCCACCCTTGCCGAAGAGCCCGAAGCGCATCGTCGCAGCCTAGGCCGTGGGCAGGGTCAGAACGCCGGCCGCGCCGTCTTCCGTGCCGAAGGCGAGGCGTTTGCCGCCCTTGTCCCAGGCGAAGGCGGTGATGCCGCTGCCGCGCAGGGCCGGGCGCACCAGCAGTTCCGAGGCGTCGGTCAGGCGGATCATCAGGATGCAGCCATCGTCATAGCCGACCGCGAGGACCAGCGCCTTGGGGTGGAAGGCGACGCGGGTGACCTTGGCGTGGCGGGCGCCGCATTCGCGCGGCGCCTTGCCCTGCGGGCCGTCGCCCTGGAAGGGCCAGACGATGGCGGCGTCCGCTCCGCTCGAGGCCAGCCAGAGCCCGTCATGCGACCAGGACAGCGAGCGCGGCTTGGCCGGATAGCCGGTCATCCGCATATGGCTCGGCTTCTCGCCCAGGCGCCAGCCATGCAGCGCGTTCTCCTGCATCGAGGAGACGACGAAGCGCCCGTCCGGCGACCAGACGACGTCGAGATGCGAGCCCTTCCAGTCGAGGAACTCAGGCTTGGTCTGCGTCGCCGGATACCAGAGCGAGACGCCGTTCATCTGGCCGATGGCGAGGCGATAGCCCTTGGGCGCGAAGACCAGCCCCTGCGGGGTCGAAGCCAGGTCGAGCGAGGTGACGCGGCCCTTGTCGTCGCGGGCATGGACAGTGCGGCCGGTATTCCAGGCGAGGCTGCCGGAGGGTGAGAGCGTCACCGCATCGATCCAGCGCCGCTTCTCGTCGCGGGCGAGCTCGGCAGGGCCTCCGTCCGCCGTCAGCGCGACCACCCGTCCGTCATCGCCGCCCGTGATCAGCCGCTGGCCGTCGCCACAGGCGCAGAGGATGCCGCCGGCATGGGCCTCGACATTTTCGCTCACGCCGTCCGTCCAGCGCAGCACGCGGCCATCGGCGAGGGCGAGGGCGAGCGTCGATCCCAGCCAATGGGCGCCGACGACATGCGCTCCGGCCTCGACGGGGACGACATGCTCGCGCAGCGAGACGGGGGCGGTGGTCGTGTTCATGGCTGAGGCTTTAGAACGTTTTCGACGTGGCTTGAACCGTCATTGCGAGCGGAGCGAAGCAATCCAGGAGGCGTAGCGCACGCGGCTCTGGATTGCTTCGTCGCTGCGCTCCTCGCAATGACGGGAGAGCGCTCCGACTGCGGACGGCTCACGCCGCGCAGGCCTCGAAGCCTTTGCGCAGCTCGTTCTCGTTCAGGTCGCGGCCGATGAAGACGAGACGGCTTTCGCGCGTTTCGCCGGCCTTCCAGTCGCGCTGGAGATCGCCGTCCAGGATCATGTGCACGCCCTGGAAGACGAAGCGGCGCGGCTCGCCCTTGAAGGCGAGGATGCCCTTGGAGCGCAGGATATTGGGCCCCTGCGCCTGGCTGACATCGTTGATCCAGGGCATGAACTTCTCGGGATCGACATCGCCGGGGATCGTGAAGGACATCGAGCGGACCTCGTCCGAATGATGGTGGTGATGGCCGGATTCGAGGAAATCCGGCTCGATGTCGAGGATGCGGTCGAGATCGAAGGCGTTGCGGTCGAGCAGCTGGTCGATCGGCAGCGCGCAGCGCTCGGTCTTGTGCAGCTTGGCATAGGGGTTGATGGCGCGGATCGCGGCCTCGACCGAGGCGAGCTCTTCGGGCGTCACGAGATCGGTCTTGTTGAGCACGATCACATCGGCGAAGGCGATCTGGTTCTTGGCCTCCGGCGCGTCCTTGAGCCGCTCCTTGAGCCATTTCGCGTCGGTCACGGTGATCACCGCATCGAGCTTGGTGGCGTCGCCGACATCCTGGTCGACGAAGAAGGTCTGGGCGACGGGGGCAGGATCGGCGAGGCCCGTCGTCTCGACGATGATCGCGTCGAACTTGCCCTTGCGCTTCATCAGCCCGTCGAGAATGCGGATCAGGTCGCCGCGCACGGTGCAGCAGATGCAGCCGTTGTTCATCTCGAAGACTTCCTCGTCGGCGCCGACGACGAGGTCGCCATCGATGCCGGCCTCGCCGAACTCGTTGACGATGACGGCGAATTTCTTGCCGTGGTCCTCGGTGAGGATGCGGTTCAGAAGCGTGGTCTTGCCGGCGCCCAGATAGCCGGTGAGCACCGTGACGGGAATTTTCTCGGACATGGTCGATCCTGCTTCAACGAGGCGGTCCAGTGACACCGTCGGATCCGACATCCTCGCGGGTCATCCCGGCCGAAGCGAAGCGGAGAGCCGGGATCCATTCCCGAACGGGTCAGGAATGGATCCCGGCTCGGCGCCGCTGCGCGGCTTGTCCGGGATGACGTCGCGGTCGGGGTCCAGATGCCTCTCAGGCCGGGCCGGCGGCGAGCGCCTTTTCGATCTGGCTTATATTGTGTTTCATCATCGCGATGTAAGTCCCGGCCGGACCGGCCGCATCCGACAGCGCGTCGGAGAAGATCTGGCCGCCGACCCTGGCGCCGCTCTCCTTGGCGATCCGCTCGACGAGGCGTGGATTGGTGACGTTTTCGAGGAAGACGGCCGGGATCTTCTCCGCCTTGATCTGCCGGATGATGCGGCCGACATCCTTGGCCGAGGCCTCGGCCTCGGTCGAGACGCCCTGCGGCGCGATGAACTCGATGCCGTAAGCCTTCACGAAATAGCCGAAGGCGTCGTGCGAGGTGATCGCCTTGCGGCGATCGGCCGGAATGCGTGCGATCGCCGCCTTGACCTCGGCCTCGACCGCATCGAGCTGGGCGAGATAGCGCGTCGCATTGGCCTCGTAGTTCGCCTGGCCGGCCGGATCGGCCTTCACCAGGGCATCGCGGATGTTGGCGACGTAGATCTTGGCGTTGGCGACGCTCTGCCAGGCGTGCGGATCGTCCTGGCCGGCATGGTTGTGGCCGTGCTTGTCCTTCTTGCCGTGGTCGTGATCGTCGGCTTCGTTCTGCAGCGGCGTGATGCCGGTGGTCGCGGTCGCGATCGTCGCCTTGGTGCCGGACGACTTGATCAGCCGGGTGATCCAGCCCTCGAATTTCAGCCCGTTGACGACGACGAGCTTGGCCCCGGCCATCGCCTTCGCATCGGCCGGCGTCGGCGAATAGACATGGGCGTCGCCATTGGGGCCGACGAGCGTGGTCAGTGCGATGCGATCGCCGCCGACCTCCTTCACGAAGTCGCCCAGGATCGAGAAGCTCGCGACGACGGGCAGCTTCTCCTGGGCGGTGGCGGCCAGCGACGCCTGGGCGAGGATGAGCCCGGCGGCGAAGGCGCCGAGCAGGGCGCGACGGTTCGGCATGAGTGCCTCCAGTGAATGATGCAACACTATAACATCACTACGCCTGAAGGTGCCGGCGCGGCAAGAGCCGACGGGCGAGCCCGCCCTGCGTGCCGAGCAGGAGCGAGCCGAGATAGAGCGCGCCCGCCGCGAGGATGATTGCCGGCCCTGCCGGCAGATTGCTGCCCGCCGAGTAGGACAGCACCAGCCCGGCATAGCCCGCGACCATGCCGAAGCCGCTGGCGAGCAGGATCAGCCGCGTGATGTCGGCGGTCCAGAACCGGGCGGCCGCCGCGGGCAGCATCATCAGCCCGACCGCCAGCAATGTGCCCAGCGCATGGAAGCCGGCCACCAGATTGAGCACGACGAGGCCGAGGAAGGTGAGATGGACGAGGCCGCCGGAGCGGCTGACCGAGCGCAGGAAGCCGGGATCGACGCATTCCATCACCAGCGGGCGATAGAGCGCCGCGAGAGTCATCAGGGAGACCGTCGCCACCCCCGAAAGCAGGATCAGCACGTCGTCGTCGAGCGCCAGCACATTGCCGAAGAGGACATGGAAGAGGTCGACCGCCGAGCCGCGCAGAGAGACGATTGTGACGCCGAGCGCCAGCGAGATCAGGTAGAAGGCGGCGAGCGAGGCGTCCTCCTTGATCACCGTGACGCGGGCTACGGCTCCCGCCGCGAGCGCCACCGCAAAGCCGGCCGCGAGCCCGCCCAGCGTCATCGCCGGCAGCGAGAAGCCGGCGACGAGATAGCCGATCGCGGCACCGGGCAGGATGGCATGGGCCATGGCGTCGCCGGTCAGGCTCATCCGGCGCAGCATCAGGAAGACCCCGATGGCACCGCCCGAGACCGACAGTGCGACGACGCCGACCAGCGCCCGGCGCATGAAGTCGAATTCGGCGAAGGGGCCGATGAAGAGGTCGTAGAGCATGCAAACCTGTGGTCCGTTCAAGCGCGCCGTCGTCCCGGGCGGAGCGAAGCGCAGACCCGGGACCCATTCCGGAGCGCATGCCGGAGAGGTTCCGGAATGGATCCCGGGTCTCCCTTCGGCCGCCCGGGATGACCCGGCAGGGAATCTCTCAGAAGTGACGGACGTGAACCGGGCTCACGCCGCGTCGCGCTCGCACGGTTCCGCGTGGCTGTCGAAGGCCTCGACCATGCGGCGCGCCTTCAGCAGGTTGGCGGCGGTCAGAACCTCGGCGGTTGCGCCCCAGGCGACGCTCTCCCGCGCCAGCAGCAGCGTTTGCGGAAAGGCGCGGCGCACCGTCTCGATGTCGTGGAGGACCGCGACGACGGTCCGGCTTTCGCCATGCCAGCGCTGCACCAGCGCCAGCAGATCGGCGGTGGTGCGGGCGTCGATGGCGGTGAAGGGCTCGTCGAGCAGAATGATGTCGGCGTCCTGCAGCAGCAGCCGCGCGAAGAGGGCGCGCTGCATCTGGCCGCCGGAAAGCGCACCGATCGGCCGGCGCTCGAAGCCGGCGAGCCCGACGGCGGCGATCGCCGCCTCGATCTTGGCGGCGGCTCCGCCCCCGATGCGTCCGAAGATGCCGGCCCGGTTCCACAGCCCCATCGCGACGAGATCGTAGACATGGATCGGGAAGGAGCGGTCGAGCTCCGCCTGCTGCGGCAGATAGGCCAGGCGCCGGCCGCGAGCCAGGGCGATGTCGCCGCCCAGCGGAGATAACGCCCCGGCAATGCCCTTGAGCAGGGTCGACTTGCCGGCACCGTTGGGGCCGACGATGGCCGTCAGGCTGCCCGTGGCGATCTCGCCCGAGAGATGATGCACGGCCGGATGCCGGTCATAGCCCAGCGTCAGATCGGTCAGGCGGATGGCAGACATGGCGGCGGTTCCCCGCGTCACGCGATCACCGCGAAGGTCGCGATCCACAATAGGGCGACGACGCCGGCCGCCAGACCCATGCGCCCCAGCGCCGAGAGTCGCAGCAGCGACCAGCCCGGAGCCTGCGGGACGGCGTGGGTAACAGGATGGGCGTGCCGGTCAGCCATGTGCGATGATATACTGTTACAACACAGCAGAGGCAAGGTTGGTCGTCGGCCCGGCCGATCGCAGGCGGTCTCAGCGGCTGCCGCCTCAGAACGGCAGATACTGATACAGCCAGGTCTCGGTGAGCACCTTGTCGCCGGCCTTCAGGAAGCAGCGCATTTCGACCGGGTCCTGGCCTTCGACCGTCAGGTCGAACTGGGCGCGCCAGTGGCCGGGGACATCATTGGGCACGGCCTCGGCGAAGATGTAGGAATAGCTGCCGCGCGAGGCCGAGAGCACGACCTCGGGCTTCACGCCGAAGGGGATGGCCTCCAGCGCCGGCCCCTTGAACTCGACCATGAACTTGCGCACGCCCTTCGGGCGGGTCGTGCCGGGCTGGCCGCCATTGCCGAGCCGCGTGGCGACGACGCGACCGAGATCGCCCTGGAAGGGTTCGTCGGCGAGCCAGTGCAGCTTGTAGCGCAACGCGTAGGTGGCGCCCGCCTTGGCGGGACCGGCCGGCACCCACATGGCGACGATGTTGTCGTGGATCTCGTCGTCGGTCGGGATCTCGATGAGCTGGACCGCGCCCTTGCCCCAGTTCCCTTGCGTCTCGACCCAGAGGCTCGGACGGCGCTCGTAGAAGACGCCGTCGAGATAATGCCCGACCTCGCGGTCGCGCTGCACCAGCCCGAAGCCGCGCGGGTTGTCGTCCATGAAGGACGAGGCCATCGTGCGCGGCGGGTTGTTCAGCGGGCGCAGCGCCCGCTCGCCTGCGCCGGTCCAGAGCGCGAGGCCGTCGGAATCATGGACCTCCGGGCGCCAGTCGACGGCGGTCGTCTTGGCCTTCTCGGAGTACCAGTACATCGAGGTCAGCGGCGCGATGCCGAGCCGCTCGACATCCTTGCGCAGATGGATCTCGCTCTCGATCTCCATCGTCACGCCCTTGCCGCGATGCATCCGGAAGCGATAGGCGCCCGCCACACTGGGGCCGGACAGCAGGGCATAGACGACGACGAATTCGGCGCCAGGCTGCGGCGTCTCAAGCCAGATATGGGTGAAGTCGGGGAATTCCTCGGCCTTGCCCGCCACGGCGGGGTCGATGGCGAGGCCCCGCGCCGACAGGCCGTACTGGTAGAGCTCGCCGATGGCGCGGAAATAGGAGGCGCCGAGAAAGGCGACCCAGTCGTTCTTCTGCCACTCCAGCTTCTCGCCCTTGCGGCCGGGATGACCGGTGCGGCTCTCCTGGAAGCGGAAGCCGGCAAAGCCCGCCCCGCGCGGCAGTTCGCGCGCCGGCGAATCCGCCGGCATCTCGAAATAGCTCTCGTCATAGACGATCTCGCGGGCGCGGCCGCCCTCGACGACATGCATCCGGACCGGCTTCTGGAAGTAGCGGCCGAGATGGAAGAAGGTCACCGGCCAGGCGGAGGGACCGTTCGCCCAGAGGGCCATCTCCGGCTTGAAGCGGATCTTGCCATGGGCGTCGTAGTCGATCCGTTCCAGCACGTCGGGCCGCGGGCTCGGCGGCGCCTGATAAGGCTTCGCCGCCATCTCGCGGGCGCGCTGTTTGAGCGCGTCGAAGCCGAAGCTTTCCGCCTCGCCCAGCCGCAGCCCCTGCTGGGCCAACGCTTCCGGCGCAAAGCCGAGCGCGGCGAGTGCCGCGGTCGCACTGGCTCCGGCCAACAGCATGCGGCGGTCGGGGCGGGGCGGGCGGGCGCTCTCGGGCATGGCGGGTGGGCTCGCAGGGCTGGAGGAACGATGGATGCAGGTGGGGCTAACCGGTCCCGGCCGCAAGGGCAACCGCGGCCTGTGGCCCTTTGCGAATGCCGGCCAATCATGGCGAAAACATCGCCCATCGACGGCAAAGAGCCGTTGGGCAAAGCGTCCCGCCTTTCAATTTGCCGTGCGGCTGATCTACAAGAGGACGAGACCGGCATCCGGCCGGCAATCGATCGGGAGGTTAGTATGCAACGGATCATGTCCCGCCGGCGACTCGCTGGCCTTGCCACCGCCGCCCTCATTGCGCTCGCGCCCGCCGGTGCGCGCGCCCAGGACTTTATCAACGTCCTGACCGGTGGCACCTCGGGCGTCTATTACCCGCTCGGCGTCGCGCTCTCGAAGATCTATGGCGACAAGATCAAGAATGTCCGCCCGACCGTTCAGGCCACCAAGGCCTCGGTCGAGAATCTGCAGCTGCTGCAACAGGCAAAGGGCGAAATCGCCTTCACGCTCGGCGACTCGCTCGCCGCCGCCTGGAAGGGCGACGAGGAGGCGGGCTTCAAGTCCCCGCTCAAGAAGCTGCGCGGCGTCACCGCGATCTATCCGAACTATGTCCAGATCGTCGCCTCCAAGGACAGTGGCATCAAGACCCTCGCCGATCTGAAGGGCAAGCGCCTCTCGGTCGGCGCGCCGAAATCCGGCACCGAACTCAACGCCCGCGCGATCCTCGCCGCGGCCGGCATGAGCTACAAGGACCTCGCCAAGGTCGAATATCTGCCCTTCGCCGAGTCCGTCGAGCTGATGAAGAACCGCCAGCTCGACGCCACGCTGCAGTCGGCCGGGCTCGGTGTCGCCTCGCTGCGCGACCTCGCCACCTCGGTCGAAATCACGGTGGTCGAGGTTCCGGCCGCTGTGGTCGACAAGGCCGGTGCGCCTTTCGTCAAGGCGAATATTCCGGCCAACACCTATACCGGCCAGACAGCCGCCGTGCCCGCCGCGGCGGTGATGAACTACCTCGTGACCCATGAGGGCATGAAGGAAGAGACCGTCTACGAGATGACCAAGGCGATCTACGAGAACCTTGGCGATCTCGGGGCCGCCCATGCCGCCGCGCGCTCGATCAAGCTCGAGGGTGCGCTCGAGGGCATGCCGATCCCGCTGCATCCGGGTGCGGCGCGCTACTTCAAGGAAAAGGGCCTGAAGGTCGGCTCCTGAGCCGCGCCTGCAGTCGAATAATGGGCGGGGCCGGCATGTCTGGCCCCGCCTTTTCTCTGAGCGGATGACGACGATGAGCAAAGACGAGACGCAGCCTCTGGCCGTGCCGGATATCGGCGGCATCCATGCACAGACGCCGGCCGTGCCGGTCGATCCCGAACATGGTCTGCCGCCCGGCTTCGGCCCCGGCTGGCAGGGGCGCCTGCTGTTCTGGATCGCCGTCGCCTTCTCGCTGTTCCAGATCGCCACGGCCTTCAACGTCCCGCTCGATCATCGCCTCGCAGGGGTGAGCCTGGTCGATGTGCTGCGCCTCACCATGGCAGCCTGGCTGGTCGCGATCCTGATCCAGGCCGTCCGGTCACGGCCCTGGCTGGACATGCTGCTGGCCTTCCTGCCGATGCTGGTCGTCGTCGAGCTGCTGGCCCGCTTCGGCGGCTCGCTGCCGAACCAGATCCTCCGGGCGCTGCATGTCGGCTTTCTCTGCCTCGTCGCGGGCGGCCTGCTCGCCCAGCACAAGAGCCATGGCCGGCTTGCCGTTCTCTCGGCCTGGGCGCTGGCCGGCATCGGCTTCGCCATCGGCCTCTATCACTGGGTGCTCTACGAGGAGCTGGTGGCGCGCGCGGGTGAGGTCACGCCTGCCGATCTCGTCGTCGGCATCGCGGCCATCGCCGTTCTCTTCGTCATCTGCTGGCGCTTCATGGGACCGGCCCTGCCGATCGTCTCCGGCCTCTTCCTCGCCTATTGCCTGTTCGGCCAATGGCTGCCCGCGCCGCTCAACCACCGCGGCTATTCGCTGGAGCAGGTGATCGAGCACATGTCCTTCGGCACGGAGGGTATCTACGCCACGCCGACGGGTGTCTCCGCCACCTTCATCTTCCTGTTCATCCTGTTCGGCTCCTTCCTGGAACGCGCAGGCATGATCCAGCTCTTCACCGATATCGCCATGGGGCTGTTCGGCAGCGCCCGCGGCGGTCCGGCCAAGGTCGCGGTGTTCTCCTCGGGCCTGATGGGCACGATCTCGGGCTCCGGCGTCGCCAATGTCGTCTCGACGGGCCAGTTCACGATTCCGCTGATGAAGCGCTTCGGCTACCGCCCTGCCTTCGCCGGCGGCGTCGAGGCCACAGCCTCGATGGGCGGCCAGATCATGCCGCCGGTGATGGGGGCGGTCGCCTTCATCATGGCCGAGACCATCGATGTGCCCTATGCCGACATCGTCCAGGCCGCGATCGTGCCCGCGATCCTCTACTATACGGCCGCCTTCCTCGCCGTGCATCTCGAGGCCGGCAAGCGCGGCCTCGTCGGCCTGCCGCGGGAGGAGCTTCCCAGTGCCGGCAAGGCGCTGGCGACGAAATGGTATCTGATCGCCCCGCTGGCGGTGCTGGTCTATCTGCTGTTCTCCGGCTACACGCCGCTCTTCTCGGGTTCGGTCGGGCTCGCGCTGACCGTGGTGCTGATCCTCGGCGGCTCGCTCGCGCTGGGGATCGGCTCGATCGCGCTGCGCGTGCTGTTTTGGGTCGGCCTCGGGCTGCTCTGCGCCTTCTTCTTCTGGTACGGCATCCTGGTGATGGTCGGGGTCGTGCTGCTGCTCGTCCTGGCCAGCCTCGCCACCCGCGGCGGCGCGGAGACGGTCGCGGCCTGCCGCGAGGCGCTGGCCGACGGCGCGCGCCAGGCCATCCCCGTCGGCATCGCCTGCGCGGTGGTCGGTCTGGTGATCGGCACGATGACGCTGACCGGCGTCGGCACGATCTTCGGCAATGCCGTGGTGGCGGTCGGCGAGAAATCGCTGTTCCTGGCGCTTGTGCTGACCATGGTCGTCAGCCTGATCCTCGGCATGGGCATCCCGACGATCCCGAACTACATCATCACCTCGTCGATCGCCGCGCCGATCCTGCTGAAGCTCGGCGTGCCGCTGATCGTCAGCCACATGTTCGTGTTCTATTTCGGCATCATGGCGGATCTGACGCCGCCGGTGGCGCTCGCGGCCTTCGCGGCCGCGCCGATCGCCAAGGAATCGGGGTTCAAGATCTCGTTCCAGGCCGTGAAGATCGCGATGGCGGGCTTCGTCATCCCCTTCATGGCGGTCTATGATCCGGCCCTGATGCTGCAGCCCGTGCAGGGCGTCACCGGCTTTTCCTATGCGCTCGGTGCCGCCTACATCATCGGCAAGGCCTTGCTCGCCGTCACGCTGTGGGGCGCGGCGACGATCGGCTATCTGAAGCGCGACATGGCGCTGTGGGAGCGGGCTCTCGCCGCCGCCGCCGCCGCCGCGCTGGTGCTGGCGCTGCCAGTGACCGACGAGATCGGCTTCGGACTCGCTGCCCTGCTGATCGGCGTGCATCTCTGGCGCGCTCGGACGGCCGAGCGCGCTGCCGCGGCCTGATGACGTCGCGATGAGCCTCTGCCTCGCGGCGGGAGCCGTTGCGGTCTCGCTCGGGACGAGCGAGATCACCCTGTCCTGGCGGCATTCGGTCCAGAAGACGCTGTGGGAGGAGGTCTGGCGCGCCGGTCCCGACGGCGTGACGCTGGTCGAGGCGCGGATCCAGGGCTCGGGCGCCGGGATGGAGGCGCCACCGGACGCGAGGCTGGTCGACGGCTTTTGGCGCTGGACGCCGCAACTGCCGCCACAGCGGGAGGTCGTGATGCGTCGATCCGGCGCGACGGCGGACTGGCAGGTCTGCATCGCGGGACGCTGCCGGGCGATGGCGGAACTCGTGCCGCCCGAGGCGGACCCGGTGAGGCTGACCGCCTGTGGTTGACGCGGCTTCAGCCGCCCTCGGTCAGCCGCTCGATCTTCAGCACGCGGCGCATCAGATTGACCATGGCATAGCCGGCCAGCAGCGAGAACAGCGCCATCAGCACATAGCTGACGATGGCACCGAGTTCGAACAGGCCTGCCAGCGCCCAGCCCGAAGCGAGCGCCACGCCGAACAGCTCGACCGCGATCAGGATGCCGAGCGACACCACCATGATCAGGTTGCGCCAGTTGGTGCGCCTTGCGGCCATGTCGTTCGGTCCTCGATCAGCGGTCCTGGCGCAGGGCAGGCGCCGGTTTTCGGGCGCAAGCTCTAGCGAAGCCGGCTCCAGCATGCAACAAAATCGCGCCCTCCGCCCGAGATGGTCCGTCCCGCCGAGCTTGAAAAGACCCTGATGATCGATACGCCTGTCTTCGGTTCGGCCGCCGCCGCCGCGCCCCATCACCTCGCCTCCGAAGCCGGCCGCGCCATTCTCGCCGAGGGCGGCAACGCCATCGAGGCGATGGTCGCCATGGCCGCCACGATTGCCGTCGTCTACCCGCATATGAACGCGATCGGCGGCGACGGCTTCTGGCTGATCCATGAGCCGGGCGGCAAGGTCCATGCGGTCGAGGCCTGCGGCCCGGCCGGCGCGCTCGCCACCATCGCGCGCTATCGCGACAAGGGCCATGACGTCATTCCCCCGCGCGGGCCCGATTCCGCCGTCACGGTCGCGGGCGCGATCGGCGGCTGGGAGGCGGCGCTCTCGCTGTCGAAGAGCCTCGGCGGCAAGATGCCGCTGAAGGATCTGCTGGCGGACGCGATCCGCCATTGCAGCGAAGGCTACGAGATCTCTGCCTCCGAACTGCGGACCTGGCCGCAGCAGGTCGAGGCCGTGAAGGAGGCGATCGGCTTCAGCGAGTTCTTCTGGCCGGGTGGCGAGCAGCCCAAGGCCGGGGCGCGGCGCAAGCCCGAGGCGCTGGGCGAGACCTTCCGCCAGCTCGCCTCGGCGGGGCTCTCGGATTTCTATCGCGGCGATGTCGGCCGTGAGATCGCCGGCGATCTCGAGCGCATCGGCGCCCCCGTCACCCGCGCCGACCTGGAGGCCTACAAGGCCCGCTTCGTCGCGCCGCTCTCGGTCCGGCTGCCGGGGCTGACCGTCTACAACTGCCCGCCGCCGACGCAGGGTGTCGCCTCGCTCCTGATCCTCGGCATCTTCGAGCAGCTCGGCGTCACGCGGCCCGACGGCTTCGACTATCATCACGGGCTGGTCGAAGCGACCAAGCGCGCCTTCGCCATCCGCGACCGCATCGTCACCGACCCCGCCTTCGCCACGGTCGATCCGGCGAATGTGCTGACCGAGGCGGTCTTCGCCCGCGAGGCGGCGGCGATCGACAAGCGCCGTGCCGCGGCCTGGCCGTTCAAAACCGGCGATGGCGACACCGTCTGGATGGGCGCGATCGACGGCTCGGGGCTGGCCGTCTCCTACATCCAGTCGATCTACTGGGAGTACGGCTCGGGCTGCATCCTGCCCCGCACCGGCATCAACTGGCAGAACCGCGGCGTCTCCTTCTCGCTCGACGCCAAGGCGGTGAACCCGCTGCAGCCGGGCCGCAAGCCGTTCCACACGCTGAACCCCGCCTTCGCCCGCTTCGACGACGGGCGGATCAATGCCTACGGCTCGATGGGCGGGGACGGCCAGCCGCAGTTCCAGGCGCAGATCCTGACGCGCTACCGCTTCGGCGCTGGCGCAGCGGCGGCGGTCGATGCGCCGCGCTGGCTCTTCGGCCGGACCTGGGGCGCGGGTTCGATCTCGCTCAAGCTCGAAAGCCGTTTCGACCCGATGCTGCTCGCCCGCCTGACCGGCGCCGGCCATCCGGTCGAGGAGTATTCGGAAGCCTATTCCGACCAGTTCGGCCATGCGGGCATGCTGGTGAAGCATCCGAAGGGCCATGTCGAAGCGGCGCATGATCCCCGCTCCGACGGCGATGCCAGGGGCTGCTAGGGGGTGACCACGATGCTCTTCGACGATCCGTTCCGCTGCTTCGTTCCCTATCCGCAGGCGCCCGTGAAACACGCGCCGACCGGGCCGCTCGCAGGCCTGACGCTGGCGGTGAAGGACCTCTACGACGTCAAGGGCTACCCGACCGGTGCGGGCTCGCCGCTGGTGCTGGCGCAGTCCGGCATCAAGGCCAAGACCGCGCCGGTGGTGAAGGCGCTGCTCGAGGCCGGCGCCCGCTTCGTCGGCAAGACCCATACCGACGAACTCGCCTTCTCGCTCAACGGCAAGAACGCGCATTTCGGCTCCCCCATCAACCCGGCGGCGCCGGAGCGCATCACCGGCGGCTCCTCCTCGGGGTCGGCGGCCGCGGTCGCGGGGCGGCTCGCCGATATCGGGCTCGGCTCCGACACGGGCGGCTCGGTGAGGGCGCCGGCGAGCTATTGCGGCCTGTTCGGCATCCGTCCGAGCCATGGCCGGATCTCCCTGAAGCGGACCTGGCCGCTGGCGGACTCCTTCGACACCGCCGGCTGGTTCGCCCGCGACGGCGAGGTCTTCGCCCGCGTCGGGGAGGTGCTGCTCGGCGTGGACAAGGTCTCTCTGCCGCTGACCCCGCGCCTGCTGCTCGCCGACGATCTCTTCGCCCAGGCGGTGCCGGAGGCGGAGACGATCCTGCGCAACGTCGTCCAGCGCATCGTCCCGCAGCTCGGCGAGCCCGAGACGGTGAAGGCGGTGCGCGATCTCGATTCGCTCTACTGGGCCTTCCGCTGGCTCCAGGGCCGCGAGGCCTGGGCCGCCGACGGCGCGCTGATCGAGCGCCTCGCCATGCCGCTGGGGCCCGGCGTCGCCGAGCGCTTCGCCTTCTCGAAGGCGATCTCCGATGCCGACCACGCCAAGGGCGAGGCCGTGCGCAAGGCCTTCCGGACCCGGCTGTCCAAGCTGCTCGGCCAGGACGGCGTGCTGATCCTGCCGACGGTGCCGGACATCGCCCCGCTGGTCAGCGCGCCGGAAGACCAGCTCGACGATTTCCGCAACCGGGCGCTGCGCCTGCTCTGCCTCGGCGGCCTCTCCGGCTTCCCGCAGGTGAGCGTGCCGGTGGCGCGGCGCGAGGGCGCTCCGCTCGGCCTGTCGCTGCTCGGGCCGAAGGGCTCCGACAAGTCGCTGATCGCCTTCGCGACGCGTTTCGAGCGTGCGGCGCGGGTGCGGATTGCGTGAACGCGGCGCTGGCCTGAAGGGGAGATGCCGATGAGCGGCCACCACCATCACGACCACGATCACGACAACCACTTCACGCCGATCGAGGCGCGGGTGAAGGCGCTGGAATCGCTGATGGTCGGCAAGGGCTACGTCGATCCGGCCGCGCTCGACGCCATCATCGACACCTATGAGACCAAGATCGGCCCGCGCAACGGTGCTCGCGTCGTCGCACGCGCCTGGGTCGATCCGGATTTCGCGGCGCGGCTGAAGGCGGATGGCACGGCCGCCGTCGCCGAACTCGGCTTCGGCGGGCGCGGCGGCGAGCACACCGTCGCCTGCTTCAACACGCCGGAAGAGCACAACCTGATCGTCTGTACGCTGTGCTCCTGCTATCCATGGCCGCTGCTCGGCCTGCCGCCGGTCTGGTACAAATCCCCGCCCTATCGCGCCAAGGCGGTGATCGATCCGCGCGGGACGCTCGCCGATTTCGGCCTGACCCTGCCGGAGGGCCAGCGCATCCGCGTCTGGGATTCGACCGCCGAGACGCGCTTCCTCGTCATCCCGATGCGCCCCGCCGGAACGGAAGGCTGGTCCGAGGACAAGCTCGCCTCCATCGTCAACCGCGATTCGATGATCGGCACCGGGCTGCCGCGCGTGGAGGATGCCGACAGGGGAGATGCGTCATGAACGGCGCTCAGGATCTCGGCGGGCAGATGGGCTTCGGCCCCGTCCAGCCCGAGCCGAACGAGCCGATCTTCCACGCCGAGTGGGAGAAGCGCGTGCTCGCGATCAATGTCGCGGCCGGCGCCATGGGCGGCTGGACGATCGACGGCATCCGGGCGGCGCGCGAGAGCCTGCCACCGGCGCAATATCTCTCCTCCTCCTATTACGAGATCTGGCTGGCCGGGCTGCACAGGATCCTGGTCGAAAAGGGCTTCGTCACGCCCGAGGAGCTGGAGCAGGGCCAGCCGCTCGCCCCGGCGAAGACGCCCAAGCGCGTCTTGAAGGGCGATGAGGTCGCGGCCGTGCTGCGCCGCGGCTTCCCCTATGAGCGCGAGGCGGAAGCACCAGCCCGCTTCGCGGTGGGCGATGCGGTGCGGACGCGGGTGATGCACCCGCAGCACCACACCCGCCTGCCGCGCTATGCCCGCGGCAAGCGGGGCGTGATCGAGCGGATCACCGGCTGCCATGTCTTTCCCGACACCGGCGCGCAGGGGCTGCCGGAGACGGCGCAATGGCTCTACACCGTCGTTTTCACCGGCCCGGAGCTCTGGGGCCCCGATGCCGATCCGACATCGACCGTCTCAATCGAGGCCTGGGAGAGCTATCTTGAACCCGCGTGACCTCGCGATGCTCGCCGGCGACACGCCGATCCCGCGCGACGGCGGTGGCCCGGTCTTCGCCGAGCCCTGGCAGGCGATGGTCTTCGCGCTCGTCGTGCAGCTGCAGGAGCGCGGCGTCTTCACGGCGGAGGAATGGGCGCAGGCGCTGGGTGCCGAGATCCGCGAGGCGATCGCGGCAGGCGGGTGCCGCGATGGCTCTGACTATTACGAGCGCTGGTGCGATGCGCTGGAGCATCTTCTCATCGCGAAGGGGCTGGCCTCGCATGACGGCGTCGATGCGCTCGCCGCCTCCTGGGTGCGGGCCGCGGAGGCGACGCCGCACGGCACACCGATCCGGCTCGAGAACGACCCGCAACGGCGGATCGGCTGACGCTCGATCCGCCTCAGGCCCATTCGCCCTTGCGGAAGACCGGCACGCGGCGGCCGTCGGCGTGGACGCCGTCGATGTCGACGCGGTCCGAGCCGATCATCCAGTCGATATGGATGAAGCTCTTGTTGCCGCCCTGGGCCGCGACCTGCTGGGGGGTCAGCTTGCCGCCGTCGACGAAGCATTTCGAATAGCACTGGCCGAGCGCGATGTGGCAGGAGGCGTTCTCGTCGAAGAGCGTGTTCAGGAACAGGATGCCGCTCTTCGAGATCGGCGAGGAATGCGGCACCAGCGCCACCTCGCCGAGCCGGCGCGCGCCTTCGTCGGTGTCGAGCACCTTGGCGAGCACATCGGCACCGCGGCTCGCCTTCGACTCGACGATGCGGCCGCCCTCGAAGCGCACCTGAATCTCGTCGATCAGCGAGCCCTGATAGGAGAGCGGCTTGGTCGAGGAGACATAGCCCTCCACCCGCAGCGCATGCGGCGTGGTGAAGACCTCCTCGGTCGGGATGTTGGGGTTGCAGGTCACCCCGTTCTTCGCGGTCGAGGCGCCGCCCTGCCATTCGTGCCCGTCGGCGAGGCCGACGGTCAGATCGGTGCCGGGCCCGGTGAAATGCAGGGACTGGAAGCGCTGGCCGTTGAGCCATTGCGTGCGGCTGCGCAGCGTCGCGTTATGCGCGGCCCAGGCGGCGACGGGGTCCCCGCTCTCGACGCGCGAGGCGGCGAAGATCGCATCCGCGAGCTTGCCGACGGCGACCTCCTCGGCGTCGCCGGGGAAGACGCGCCGGGCCCAGGCGGCCGTCGGATAGGCCAGGATGTTCCAGTTGATGTCGAAGCCGGCGATCTTCTCCAGCGCCGGCTGATAGGCGACCGAGTTGGCCTTGCTGGCGCGCGAGACCTTGGCCGGGTCCTGCTCCGAGAGCAGCATTGGGTCGTCGCCGACGATGGCGAGACGCGCCGTGTTGTTGGCGAAGGCCTTGGCGACGCCCTCGTGCAGCCAGCCGGCGGCGCGGTCGAAGCTCGCATCATGGGCATGGCGGTAGCGTGCCAGCGTCACCTCCTCGTCGGAGAGGATCGGCGTCACCAGCCCGGCGCCGGCCTTGTAGGCATGCTCGGCGATCTTGCGCACCAGTGGCAGCGCCGCGACCGGGGCGGTCAGGAACAGGTCCTGGCCCTCCTGAAGATTGAGCCCGACGCGCACGGCGGCCTGGGCCAGCCGGTCGAGCTTGTCGGGATCGATCGAAACGGGAAGGCCGCGCTGATGAATGGTCATGGGGACGCCTGGTCTGGTGATGTCGGGCGAATCTAGTGCAGGGCCGCGCATCCGCCAATGGACCGGCCCGGCATGGGGATGCAGGATGGCGCCGCACTGCCTTGCGTCACCGCCCCAGAGATCCCGATGTTCCTGCTCAACTCCCATCCCGATAATGGCCAGCCGCTCCTGCCGGAGGATGCGGAAACCCTCGGCGCGGCCGGCGCAGCCGCGGTCGAGGCCCAGATCCGCCTCCGGGAAAATTACGCGGTGACGCCGCTACACGACCTGCCCGGCCTGGCGGCGCAGCTCGGCGTCGGCGCGATCCAGGTCAAGGACGAGGGGCACCGGCTCGGGCTCGGCAGCTTCAAGGCGCTGGGCGGTTCCTATGTCGTGGTGAAGCTTGTGCTGGAGGAGGCCGCGCGCCGGCTCGGCCGCCCCATCGACATCGCCGAGCTGCAGTCGTCGGCGGTGAAGGAGGTCGCTGCCTCGCTGACCTTCTCCTGCGCCACCGACGGCAATCACGGCCGCTCGGTCGCACAGGGCGCCCAGCTCGTCGGCGCGAGGGCGGCGATCTTCGTCCATTCCGGTGTCAGCGAGGAGCGCATCGCGGCGATTGCCCGCTTCGGCGCGACGATGATCCGGGCCGAGGGCACCTATGATGATTCGGTGGCGGAAGCCGCGCGCGTCTCGGCCGAGAAGGGCTGGACGGTGGTCTCCGACACCTCTTGGCCGGGCTATGAGCGGATCCCGGGGCTGGTCATGCAGGGCTATACGGCGCTCGTCGCCGAGGCGCTGCGGCAGATGAAAGAGCCGCCGACGCATGTCTTCGTGCAGGTCGGCGTGGGCGGAATCGCGGCGGCGGTGGCGGCGCATTTCGCGCTGGTGCTGGGCGAGAAGCGGCCGGTCTTCGTGGCGGTCGATCCGGCGCGGGCGGCGTGCATGTTCGCGAGCGCGCAGGCGGGTGGCCCAGTGAAGGCGGAGGTCGGCGAACCGACGGTGATGGCGATGCTCGACTGCTACGAGCCCTCGCTCGTCGCCTGGCGCATCCTGTCGCGGGTGGCGGACGCCTTCATGACCGTCGAGGACGAGGATGCGGTGGCGGTGATGAACCGCCTGGCGCGGCCGGTGGGCGGCGATCCGGTCATCGTGGCCGGGGAGAGCGGTGGGGCGGGGCTCGCCGGGCTGATCCGCGTGGCGGGCGATCCGGCGATGCGGGCGCAGCTAAGGCTCGACGCGACCTCGCGCGTCTTCGTCGTCAACACCGAGGGCGCGACCGATCCGGCGCGCTATGCCGAACTCGTCCACGGCAAGGCGGCCTGACCTGCTTTATCCGGCATGCCTCGCCGGCATGCCCTGCCGGCATGGCGCCCGCACGATCGGCGCACGGGGCGGCGCCAGCGCCTCTGGCCTAAGCTCCCGCCGCGCGCCGGCCGGATTGGCGGGCGCAGCTTGGCCTTCGAGGGGAATTCACAGATGACCGTTGCCGCAGAGGTGCCCTACCGCACGCAGAACTGGACGCTCGCCAAGCCGATGGCGAGCGGGCGCAACGGCGTCGTCGTCTCGCAGAACCGCGAGGCGGCCGAGGCCGGCGCCGCGATCCTCGAGGCCGGCGGCAATGCGGCGGATGCGGCGGTCGCGGCCTGTTTCGCGCTCGCCGCGGTCGAACCCTGGAACAGCGGGCTCGGCGGCATCGGCTTCGCGGTCGTGCTCCAGGCCGGTGAGACCAAGGCGAAGGTCGTCGATTTCGGCCCCGTGGCGCCGCGCCGCGCCGATCCGTCCGCCTATCCGCTGACGGGGGCGATGAAGAAAGACCTGTTCACCTGGCCCGAGGTGGTGGGCGACGTGAACATCCATGGCCCGCTCTCCTTCGTGATCCCGTCCTCCGTCGCCGGCTACGCCAAGCTCAAGGAGAGCTTCGGCACGGCGATGCCGGTCGCCGAGCTGCTGGCGCCGGCGATCACGCTGGCCAAGCGCGGGCTGGCGCAGGACTGGTACACGACGCTCAAGGTCGCCTCCTCGGCGTCGGTGCTGCGGCTCTACGCGGAGAGCGCGCGGATCTATCTGCCGAACGGCCTGCCGCCGGTGCCGCCCTATCAGGGCAAGCCCGGCTTCTTCACGCTCGGCCAACTGGCCGCGACGCTGGAGCGCCTGGCGTCGGCGGGGCTGGATGATTTCTACACGGGCGAGATCGCCGGCCGGCTCGTCGCCGACATCAAGGCGCTGGGCGGGGTCGTCGATGCTCAGGATCTCGCCGGCTGCGAGGCGATCGTGCGCGACGCGCCGACGATCGACTGGCGCGGTACCCATCTCGTCCACACCGCCGGCGGGCTGACGGCCGCGCCGACGCTGGAAGCGGTGGTTAAGGGCATGGACGCGACGCAGCCCGGTCCCGGGGGGCCCGACGCGGGCTGGTTCGCCAGCCTGTCGCGGGTCATGCGCGAGGCCTATGCCAGCCGGCTCGAAGGGCTGGGTGCGGCGAAGGCGGCGACGGAGCCGGGCGACACCTGCACGACCCATCTCACGGTGGTCGATGGCGAGGGTACGCTGGTCACGGTGACGACGACGCTGCTCTCCTCGATGGGCAGCCGCGTCGTGCTGCCCGATACCGGCGTGCTGATGAACAACGGCATGATGTGGTTCGATCCGCGCCCCGGCAGCGCCAATGCGATCGCGCCCGGCGCCCGGCCGCTCTGCAACATGTGCCCGGTGATCGTGACGCCGAAATCGGGCGATGGCCCGCGCTTCGCCGGCGGCGCCTCGGGCGGGCGGCGGATTCTCGCCAGCGTCTATCAGATGCTGGCCTGGACGGTGGATTTCGGTATGGGGCTGGAGGACGCCGCACACTGGCCGCGCATCGACGTCTCGGGTCCCGACCAGACCAGCGCCGATCTGCGGCTGCCGGCGGAGGTTCTCGCCGCGCTGGAGGTGGCGGGCCCGACGGTCGTGGTCGAGCACGGCGTCCTGCCGATCAACTTCGCCTGCCCCAACCTCATCCGCGTCGATGCGGACGGCGCGCAGGGCATCAGCGACGTGATCTCGCCCTGGTCGGCGGCGGTCGCGGCGAAGGGCTGACCTGGAACGGCGTCATGGTCGGGCTTGACCCGACCATCTCGTCAACCAGCGCGATCTGGTCATGAGATTCCCGGGTCAAGCCCGGGAATGACGCTTTACGCAGGCGCCCGTCACACCCGCTTCAGACCCCAGGGATACGGCGCCGAACCCTTCTGCATGCCGGTCAGGCTCTTGCGGTAGGCGGTGCGGATCATGAAGACGCCGAGCGGGATCGTGGCGGTATCCTCAAGCGCGAGGCGGCCCAGCGCGGCGGCAGCCTTTTTCTGGCCTGCCTCGTCGGGCGCGTAGAGCCATTCTTCCGCCAGCGCCTCCGCCTTGGCGCTGTCATACCAGCCGAACCAGCCCTTCGCGCCCTGGCCGCGGACGAGATAGGACAGGGCCGGATTGCTCCAGCCCATCGCCGAGCCGGTGGTGTGGAAGATGCTCCAGCCACCCTTCTCGACCGGCTCGCGGCTGTTGCGGCGCTGGATCACCGTCCCCCAGTCGCTGGCGACGAACTCGACATTCATGCCGAGGCTCTTGAGCAGCTCGTAGGTGACGTCGCCGAGCGGGCCGATATCGGGAAAGTCGGTCGGGCTGATGATGACGACCTTCTCGCCATTGTACCCGGACTCCTTCAACGCCGCCTTCGCCTTCTCGACGCTTTGCGGCATCAGGTCTTCCAGCTCGCCGTCGTAGTACGGCGTGCCGCGGAACCAGAGATTGCGCGAAGTCTTCCAGATCGAGGTGTCGTCGCCCTGGGTGGCGCGCATATAGTCTTCCTGGTTCACCGCCATGCGCACGGCCGCACGCACCTTCGGATTGTTGAAGGGCGGCTGCAGGTGGTTCAGCCGCATGATCGCGCCGCGGCCGGACTCGTCGGTGACCTCGCGGGTGATGTCGGCGCTGCGGGCCAGCATGGGCTGGAGATCGCTGAGCGGGCGCTCCCACCAATCGACCTCGCCCTTGATCAGGGCATTCGCCGCCGTCGCCGGGTCGGGCAGGATCTGCCATTCGATGCGCTTGAAATTGGCGACCTTGCCGCCGGCATTGCGGCTGGGCGGTTCGGCGCGCGGCTTGTAGGCCTCGAACTTCTCATAGGCGACCTTGCTGCCCGAGACATATTCAGCCGGCAGGAAGCGATAGGGGCCGGAGCCGATGACCTCGGTGATCTGCTTGGTCGCCTCGGTCGTCGCCAGGCGCTCGGGCATGACGAAGAGCGGAGAATCCGCCTTGGCGAGCACGTCCAGCATCATCGGGAAGGCGCGGGTCAGCTTGATCTCGAAGGTCTTGTCGTCGATCGCGGACGAGGACTCGATCACCTTCGCCAAGAGCTGCCCGTAGGGGTCGCGCTGGACCCAGCGCTTAAGGCTCTGGAGACAATCCGCCGGCTTGACCGGGCTGCCGTCATGGAAGGACAACCCGTCGCGCAGCGTGAAACGCCAGCTCTTGCCATCCGCCGCAACCTCGTGGCGCTCGACCATCTGAGGCTGCGGCTTGCCGGCCAGATCGAGCCCGTAGAGCGTGTCGTAGACATAGTAGCCGTGATTGCTGGTCACCGTCGCCGTCGTCCAGACCGGATCGAGCGCCGTCAGATTGGCCTGGGGCACGAATTTCAGCGTGGTGGCCGACTGGGCCGCGGCGCGGCCGATAGCGGCGGGGCCGGCGAGCGTCAGGGCGGTGGCGCCCTTGAGAAATGTGCGGCGTTTCATGGAAATCCCCCTCGGTCGATGGGTCGGTGGCGGCATCGGACACGGGCGTGGCGAGGCCTGTCTTGGACGTTCCTGCCCCTGAGCGGGGCAGGCCCTTTCAGATGAAGACCACGGCTCAGTCGAAGCCGAGGAAGCCCGGCGTGTCGGCGATGCGCGGCGCGGCGGTGAGTTTCGCGATGTCGGGCACGGGGCGCGCCGTCAGCGCGTCGCCGGCGAGCGCCGCCTCGAGCGCGGCCGCCACCGCCAGCACCTTGGCGTCGCCGCCACGCGGACCGACGATCTGCAGCCCGAAGGGCATGCCCGCATCGTCCAGCCCGACCGGCAGCGAGATCGCCGGATGGCCGACGGTGGTGACGGCGTAGGCCAGCGCCAGCCAGTGGAAATAGGTCCGGGTCGGCTGGCCGTCGATCTCGGCCGGGTAGAGCTCCGCCCAGGGACGCGGGCTCAGCGTCACAGCCGGCGAGAGGATGACGTCGTAATCCTCGAAGAAGCCCTGCCAGCGCTGGTAGATCGCGGTCTGCTGCTTGAGCGCGCGGGTGATGTCGAGCGCGCCGTAGCGCAGGCCTTCCTCGACATTGACGCGGACATTGGGGCCGACCATCTCGGGCGTATCGCGGACTTTTTCGTACATGCCGGCGAGGAAGGCGAGCGAGCGCAGCACCTCGAAGGTCTCGTCCATGCCGGCACAGTCCGGCGTCGCCTCCTCGGTCGCGGCGAAGAGCGAGGAGAAGGCGCCAACCTTCTCGGCGAAGACCTTGCGGATGTGCTTCTCGGTCGGCGCGAAGCCGAAATCGGGCGTGATCGCGACCTTGAGCGAGGCGAGGTCGATCATGGCGGGCCTGGCGAAATCCTCAGGCCGGCGGATCGTCTGGCCGTGAATGGTGGTGGCGAGCGGGTCGGCGGCGTCGTCCCCGACCATGGTCGAGAGCAGCAGGCAGAGATCGGGAACGGTGCGCGCCATCGGCCCCAGCACGGGCAGCGGATTCCAGCCGATCGGCCGCTTCTCGCTCGGCACCAACCCGGGCGTCGGGCGGAAGCCGACGATGCCGTTGAAGGCGGCGGGGTTGCGCAGCGAGCCGCCGGTGTCCGAACCGGTGGCGATCGGCACCATGCCGGTGGCGAGCGCGACACCCGAGCCGCCCGAGGAGCCGGCGGCGGACTTCGTCGGGTCGAAGGGGTTGCCGGTGGCGCCGTAGACGGCGTTGCGGGTGTTGGCGCCGGCGCCCCATTCCGGGGTGTTGGTCTTGCCGAGCACGATTGCGCCCGCCGCGCGGGTCTTCGCGACGATGAGCTGGTCTTCCTCGGGAACATGGTCACGATAGAGCTGGCTGCCATAGGTGGTGCGCAGGCCGGCGACGTTCTCGAGATCCTTCACGCCGAGGGGAAGGCCGTGGAGGGCGGGCAGGGCGTCGCCGCGCATCGTTGCGGCATCGGCGGATTTCGCCGCGGCGCGGGCGCGCTCATCGTCGCGGGCGACCATGGCGTTGACGGCGGGATCGACGGCGTCGATGCGGGCGATGCAGCTTTCGAGCAATTCGGTCGCCGAGAGCTTCTTGGCGCCGATCAGGGCACGCGCCTCGACGGCGCTGAGGTCGCAGGGATTGGTCAAGTGGTCAGGCCTCTCGTTGAGGACCGCGCGACGCAAAAGGCGTGCCTGAGGTCCGGCGAGGCGCAGTCTAGGGCAAAGGCGCCGGGCGTGAAGTGCAGGTGGCGCAGGGCGCGGGCCGCGCCCGCGGAGGGCCGCGTCAGCCGGCGCCGCCCGCGGCCAGGCCGAGATAGAGCGCCGCCCCCAGGACGGCGACGAAGGCGGCGGCCAGCAACTCCAGCACCGCCAGGGTCCGAGCAGCGCGCAACGACCCGCCGCCGGCGAATTTCAGCGCGGCGAACTTGAAGAAGACGGCGAGCGCGGCCAATGCACCCGTCGTCAGGGCCGTGCCGAGTGCCATGGCGAAGGTTGCGGCGATGCCGGCCCAGAACAGCCCGGCCGAGGCGGCGAAGACGAGGATGATGAGGGCCCCGGCGCAGGGGCGCAGCCCTGCCGCGAGCACGACGCCGGCCATCTCGCGCCAGTTTCGCAGCCGGGCGATCTCGTCCGGCGTCGGCATGTGGACATGGTCGCAGGCCGCATCATGTGCCTGTGCGCCGCGCCCGAGCGCCAGCAGCGCGCCCGCCTTGCGCCAGAGCACCCAGGTGCCGACGAGGGCGACGAGAGCGTAGCTCGCGCGCTCCACCCAGTCGGTCGCGACGGCCATGGTCTGCGCCGTCTGCCGCAGAGCGATGGTGAGGGTGCCGACCAGCGCAATCGCGACCAGGGCCTGCAGAATCGCCGCGGAAAAGCTCAGCCCCAGACCGCGCCGCAGGCTGCGGTCGTCGGCAACGATATAGCCGGAAATGACCGCCTTGCCGTGGCCAGGGCCGGCGGCGTGGAAGACGCCGTAGCCGAAGGCGAGGCCGAGCAGCCCCCAGAGGGCGGCGGGGCTCTTCGCCACGGCGCTCAGCGCCGCCGTCAGCTCGCGATAGAAGGCCGATTGCCAGGCCAGGATCAGGCCGAAGATCCCCGTCGTCGCGGGAGCGGCCTCGCGTGGCAGGGGCACGCCGAAGGGGTTGCGCGGCGGCGGGGGCGGCGGGGGGCTCCAGGCCGCGAGCAGGGCGGCCAGCAGGGCGAGGCCTCCGGCGACGACCGCGAGCGCCAGCACCATGGTTACGAGGCGCCGCGACAGGGCGGGCCAGGGCATGAGTGCAAGGCGCGGAGCGTCGAGCGACATCGGCCAGTCAGGGGCAGGCGACGAGGGCGCGGGTCGTGACCTGAAGCCCGGTCATGTCGGGTGTGGCGGTGATGTCCTCCTGCGCCAGCTTCTGCTGGATCGCGGGATCGAGCTTGGGCGGGCGGGCGACACGCACGATGCAGCCCTTCGGCGCGTCGCGGGTGATCACGGCGTCGGGCGCATCGACGATCTCGAAGGCGACGAAGTAGGTCGGGTCACCGATCTCGATGCCGAAGGAGCGGTTGGCGTGGGCCGGCGTCTTCAGCGGCAGGGTATAGGTCAGCGTCAGGATCTTGTTCTCGAAGACGAGACCGGCGCCGGTCGGCGTTCCGAATTCCTGCGGCTTGCCATTGGCCTTGGCGGTGGTGAAGAAGCCGACATCGGGCAGCGATTCGACATTGACCTTGGCGAGTTCGGCGAGTTCGTCCGGCGTCAGCTTGCCGTCGCCGTTCTTGTCCAAGCCTTGCGTGATATAGGCCGAATACGCTTCGTCGAAGCTCCAGATGTGCTTGAGCGCGCGCACCGCGCCGTCGGGGGCGTAGAGGATCTCGGCGCGGGCGGTGACGAAGACATGCGGATGCGCCAAAGCCGGAGCGCCCGCGCCCGCCCAGGCGGCGATGGCGAGCAAGACGGCGAAAGCGGGTCGGCGTGCCACGGGCGATGTCCTCGGAATGGGCGCAAGCTGGCGCAGCATGGTTAACGATGCGTGAATCCGGCGGGAGCGTCCAGCCGCCTCATTCGCAGCGGATCGCCCAGAAAGGCGGCCGAATCGCGGCGCGTTCGCCTGTTGAGGCGGGCGGGCGGCGCTTGAGTTCACCGGCTCGCCCGCCCCATAGTACCGCAGCCCGCCACCAGGGAGAGCCGGCCCCGTGATCCTGCCCGACGAGCTGAAGCGCATCGCCGCCTGGTCGCGCGATCTGCGCGAGGAGGAGTTCGAGGAGGCACGGCGCGGCATCTCCTTCCGCAGCTATGGCAAGGGCGCCCATATCTGCCATGTCGGCGACCGGCTGGAGGCCTGGACCGGCGTCGCCGAGGGGCTGGTGAAGATGTCGACGACCTCGAAGACGGGGAAGGCCGCGACCCTGGCCGGGATGCGGGCCGGTGCCTGGTTCGGCGAGGGCACGGTGATCAAGGGCGAGCTGCGGCGCTACGAGCTGGTGGCGCTGCGCGAGACCAGGCTCGCCTTGATGCGGCGCCAGACCTTCCTCTGGCTGTTCGAGCATTCGGCCGCGTTCAACCGCTTCCTCGTCCACCAGTTCAACGAGCGCCTGGCCCAGTTCATCGCGCTGGCGGAGACGGAGCGGACGCTCGATTCGACCGGGCGGCTGGCGCGCAACCTAGCGTGGCTGTTCAACCCGACGCTTTATCCCGACGAGGACCGCACGCTCGAGGTGAGCCAGGAGGAGCTCGGCCTGCTGGCCGGCATGTCGCGACAGGTGGCCAACCAGGGTCTGTCCCGCCTCGCCGCGCTCGGCCTGCTCGAGATCGGGCATGGCAGCATCACCATCCGCGATGTCGAGGGGCTGGCGCGTTACGAAGGGTAAGCGGCCTGAAACCTGCCTGAAAGCAAAGTCGTTCTGCGGCCCGGGAACAGGCGGCGCGCTGCCGAATCCGCGCCGACAACGGCACAAAGTTGGGAGAGCGGTGAGTCATCTTCCGCCCGGGCAGAGCGACTGCCCTGAAGAGGACTCACCATGAAAGTCGCCCTCGCAGCCTTGCTCGCCTGTGCGGTCACCGCCCTGGCGCCCGCCGCCAATGCCCAGACCCCACTGCTCACGACCGTGAAGAATCGCGGCCATCTGATCTGCGGCGTCAGCCCCGGCCTCGCTGGCTTCGGTCTGCCGGACGCGCAGGGTCAGTGGGCCGGTCTCGACGTCGACCTGTGCCGCGGCATCGCCGCCGCCGTCTTCGACGACCCCATGAAGGTGAAGTTCACGCCGCTCTCGTCGAAGGACCGCTTCACGGCGCTACAGTCCGGCGAGGTCGACCTTCTGTCGCGCACCAGCACCTGGACGATGGCGCGCGACACGTCGCTCGGCTTGAGCTTCGCAGGCGTGAACTATTATGACGGCCAGGCCTTCCTGGTGAAGAAGACGCTCGGCGTCGACAGCGCGCTCAAGCTCAACGGCGCCTCGATCTGCCTGCAGCAGGGCACGACGACGGAGCTCAACGTCGCCGATTACTTCCGCAAGAACGGGATCAAGTACGAGCCGGTGACCTTCGACAAGGGCGACGAGGCGATCACGGCCTTCCAGTCCGGTCGCTGTGATGCGCTGACCGACGATTCCTCGGCGCTCTATGCGCTGCGGCTGAAGCTGGTGAAGCCCGACGAGGCCGTCGTCCTGCCCGAGATCATCTCCAAAGAACCGCTCGGCCCGGTCGTCCGCAGCAGCGACATGCCCTGGTTCAACCTGGTCAAATGGGTGCATTTCGCCATGCTGAACGCGGAGGAACTCGGCGTGACCCAAGCCAATGTCGAGCAGCAGAAGTCCTCGACCAATCCGGAGATCCGGCGCCTGCTCGGCGTCGAGGGCAAGTTCGGCGAGGCCATCGGCCTGACGCCGGACTGGGCCTACCGGGTCGTCAGGCATGTCGGGAATTACGGCGAGGCGTTCGAGCGCAATGTCGGTGCCGGCTCGGTGCTGAAGATCGCCCGCGGCAAGAACGACCTCTGGACCAAGGGTGGCCTGCAATACGCCCCGCCGATCCGCTGATCCGCCTCCGAGCGGGAACCGATACCGTCATTGCGTCCGCGCCGGTCCCACCGGCGCGGCTTTGTCGTTCTTGAGGGTCGAAACCGGAGTGAAAGTGGCGCATCAGGGCGCCCATTAGGGGCCATCGGCGGCACGCTCGACCGTCGAATGCGACTCGCGCAAACAATCGCCCAAGAGAATAGCGACCAAAACGCGATCCGTCTGTCAAGCCTCCCCTTGCAAAGCGCATGCGCCGCTGCGAGGCTTGCATCCAACGAGGCCGAAAGCGGCCCGAACGAAGGCCGGTGCAATGTACGCCGGCCTGCTCAGGGTGGAGACGGACGATGGCAAGCGCGAGCGCCGGCCAGGCGGATACCTTTCCGAAATTGCTGCTGCGCAATGCGCGCGAGCGGGGCGGGCGCGTCGCGTTCCGCCACAAGGACCTCGGCATCTGGCAATCCTGGACCTGGGCCGAGGTCACCGAGCAGGTCCGCGGCTTCGCGCGGGGCCTGCAGGCGCTCGGGCTGAAGCGCGGCGAGAAGGTCGCGATCGTCGGCTACAATCGGCCGCGGCTCTATTGGGCGATGGCGGCGGCGCAATGGCTGGGCGCCGTGCCGGTGCCGGTCTACGCCGACAGCGTCGCCGACGAGATGGCCTATGTGCTGGACCATGCCGAGGCGGTGTTCGCCGTGGTGCAGGACCAGGAGCAGGTCGACAAGATCCTCTCCATCGCCGAGCGCCTGCCGAGCCTGAGGCATATGCTCTATGACGAGCCGCGTGGCTTGCGCGACTACGACCACAGCACGCTGCATCCGATCGACGAGGTGATCGCCAGCGGGCTGAAGGACCTCGCCAACAGCGCAGAGGCGGCGCCGGCACTCGAGCGCGAGATGCAGGCCGGCTCGGGCGCCGATCTCGGCATCATCCTCTACACCTCCGGCACGACCGGGCGCCCCAAGGGCGTGATGCTCAGCCATACCAACGTGATCGCGGCGGCCGAGATCGGCTGCCAGTTCGACGGGCTGAACGAGAGCGACGAGATCATCGCCTATCTGCCGATCGCCTGGGTCGGCGACCACATTTTCTCCTATGCACAGGCGATCGTCGCCGGCTTCTGCGTCAACTGCCCGGAAGGGCCGGAGACGGTGATCGAAGACCGCCGCGAGGTCGGCACCACCTATGCCTTCGCGCCGCCGCGCGTCTTCGAGACGATGCTGACCCTGACCATGGTGCGGATGGAGGATGCCGGCGCGCTGAAGCGGAAGATGTTCCACTACTTCCTCGGCGTGGCCAAGGAGCATGGCGAGAAGATCCTGAACGGCGAGAGCGTGCCGCTGGGCGCGCGGCTGCTCTACGGGCTCGGCGACGTGCTGGTCTACGGCCCCCTGCGCAACCGTTTCGGCCTGACGCGGATCAAGGTCGGCTACACGGCCGGCGAGGCGATCGGCCCGGAGCTGTTCCGCTTCTACCGCTCGATCGGCGTCAACCTGAAGCAGCTCTACGGACAGACGGAAGCCGGCGTCTACATCACCATGCAGCCCAATGGCGAGATCCGCGCCGACACGGTCGGGCGGCCGGCGCCGCTGGTCGAGATCCGGATCGACGACAATGGCGAGGTGCTCTACCGCTCGCCCTCGATCTTCGGCGGCTACTACAAGGACCCCGAGAAGACCGCCGAGACGATGACGGCGGACGGCTATGTCCGCTCCGGCGATGCCGGCTTCTTCGACGAGGAAGGCCATCTCAAGATCATCGACCGGGCCAAGGATGTCGGCAAGCTCCGGACCGGCGAGCTGTTCCCGCCGAAATACATCGAGAACAAGCTGAAGTTCTTCCCCAACATCAAGGAGGCGGTCGCCTTCGGGCAGGACCGCGACTACGCCACCGTGGCGGTGAACATCGACCTCACGGCGGTGGGCAACTGGGCCGAACGCAACAACGTCGTCTACGCCTCCTATCAGGAGCTCGCCGGGCACGATCTGGTCTATGACATGATCGCGAGCCATGTGGACGAGGTGAACCGCTCGCTCGCGGCCGAGCCGCTGATGGGCGGCGCGCAGATCAAGCGCTTCCTGATCCTGCACAAGGAGCTCGACGCCGACGATGGCGAGCTGACGCGGACGCAGAAGGTCCGGCGCGGCTTCATCGCCGATCGCTACGCACCGCTCGTCAACGCGCTCTATGACGGCTCGCAGGAGGCGGACATCTCCACCGAAGTCACCTTCGAGGATGGCCGCAAGGGCGTGATCTCGGCCCGGGTCAAGGTGCGCGACGCGACGATCTATCCCTCGACCGCCACTGATCGGCCAGCACCGGCGAGGGCCGCGGCATGAATGCGGAACCGATGACCATGACGGGTGCGCCCGTGCGCGAGGTGCTGCTCTCGGTCGAGAACGTGTCGTTGCGCTTCGGCGGGGTGAAGGCGATCACGGATGTCTCCTTCGACATCCGCAAGGGCGAAGTGCGCGCGATCATTGGCCCCAACGGCGCCGGCAAGACCTCGATGCTCAACTGCATCAACGGGTTCTATCAGCCGCAGGAAGGGCAGATCACCTTCAAGGGCGAGCGCCGCCACAAGATGCGGCCGCATCGCGCGGCCGCGGCCGGCATCGCACGCACCTTCCAGAACGTCGCCCTGTTCAAGGGCATGTCGACGCTCGACAACATCATGACCGGGCGCACGCTGAAGATGAAGCGCGGCTTCTTCTGGCAGGCGCTGCGGCACGGGCCGGCGATGAGCGAGGAGATCGAGCATCGCAAGGTCGTCGAGGACATCATCGACTTCCTGCAGATCGAGCACATCCGCAAGCTGCCGGTCGGCAAGTTGCCCTACGGCCTGCAGAAGCGCGTCGAGCTCGGCCGGGCGCTGGCGATGGAGCCCGACCTGCTGCTGCTGGACGAGCCGATGGCGGGCATGAACCTCGAGGAGAAGGAGGATATGTGCCGCTTCATCCTCGACGTGAACCAGCAGTTCGGCACGACGATCGCCCTGATCGAACACGATATGGGCGTGGTCATGGACCTGTCCGACCGCGTCGTCGTCCTCGAATACGGCCGCAAGATCGCCGACGGCACGCCGGCCGAGGTCAAGGCCGACCAGAAGGTGATCGATGCCTATCTGGGAGTGGCGCATTGATGGGTATCGCTCAGCCACGTCTGTCCACCCGCGCCGTCATCCCGGGCGGAGCGAAGCGCAGACCCGGGGTCCATTCCGGAGCACTTCCGGAGAGGCTCTGGAATGGATCCCGGATCGGTGCCACTTCGTGGCTTGTCCGGGATGACGGCGCGGTTGGTCCAAGGGGCAAGGGGTCGAACTCATGAGCGACGTCGCCGCACGGCCCGCGCCGAACCTTCTCGCCAATGGCTGGGTCAAGGCCGCCCTGATCCTGGCCGCGATCGTCGCGGCCGCCATTCTGGGTGCGCGCCTCGATGGTTCGGGCACGCTCTACAAGATCTTCATCGACCCCTTCCAGCAGATGGTCTCGGCGCCCGACCTGCTGGTCCAGACCGTCTGGGAGGGGCTGGTCTCCGGCGTGCTCTACGCGCTGATCGCGCTCGGCTTCGTGCTGATCTTCAAGGCGTCCGGCGTCTTCAACTTCGCCCAGGGCATCATGGTGGTGTTCTCGGCGCTGACGCTGGTCGGGCTCTACGAGATGGGCGTGCCGGCCTTCCTGGCCGTGATCCTGACGCTGGGCGTGATGTTCGTGCTGGCGGTGGCGATCGAGCGCGTGGTGCTGCGGCCGCTGGTGAACCAGCCCGATATCATCCTGTTCATGGCGACCTTCGGGATCACGTATTTCCTGATCGGGCTGGGTGAGTCCGTCTTCGGCGGCAATCCCAAGCAGATGATCACCGAGCAGCTCTACCTGCCGCGCGGCTCTGTCGATCTGAAGATCCTCGGCGGCTTTGTGTCCCTGCAGAAGATCGACATCGCGGCGGCGATCATCGCCTCTGTCATGATCGCGGTGCTGGCGCTGTTCTTCCAGTACACCCGCATCGGCCGGGCGCTGCGGGCGGTCGCCGACAGCCACAAGGCGGCGCTCTCGGTCGGCATCTCGCTGAACCAGATCTGGGTCATCGTCTGGTTCACGGCCGGCATCGTCGCGCTGATCACCGGCATCATGTGGGGCGCGCGCTCGGACGTGTCCTTCGCGCTCGAGATCGTGGCGCTGAAGGCGCTGCCGGTGCTAATCCTCGGCGGCTTCACCTCGATCCCCGGCGCGATCATCGGCGGGCTGATCATCGGCATCGGCGAGAAGCTGGGCGAGTTCTACTGGGGCCCGCTGATCGGCGGCGGCATCGAGAGCTGGCTCGCCTATTTCATCGCGCTGGGCTTCCTGCTGTTCCGGCCGCAGGGCCTGTTCGGCGACAAGATCATCGAGCGGATTTGAGGGCCGGGACATGTTCTACCGCGAGGCCGGCCAGTTCAAATCCACCTACCAGGCCGACATGGCCGTGTTCCCGATCCGGCAGGACCGGATCGGCCTGGCGATCATTCTCGCCATCGCCTTCGTCGTGATCCCTTATTTCGGGGACGACTTCTTCATCACCTCGGTGATGATCCCCTTCCTCGTCTTCTCAATGGCGGCGATCGGCCTGAACATCCTCACCGGCTATACCGGGCTGATCTCGCTGGGCACGGCCGCCTTCATGGGTGTGGGCGCCTATGCCTGCTACAAGCTGACGACGTATTTCCCGGACGTGAACATCATCGTCCTGATCCTGGTCTCGGGCCTGTTCTCGGCGGCGATCGGGGTGCTGTTCGGGCTGCCCTCGCTGCGGATCAAGGGCTTCTATCTCGCGGTGGCGACGCTTGCCGCGCAGTTCTTCCTGCAATGGGCCTTCGTGCGGGTGCCCTGGCTCTACAACTACAACGCCTCGGGCGCGATCGAGGTGCCGCAGCGCCTGGTTTTCGGCGTGCCGGTCACGGGCGCGCTGGCCGCGCCGGAGACGCGCTATTTCGTCTGCCTCGGCCTCGTCGTGGTGCTGACCTGGTTCGCCTCCAATCTCGTGCATGGCCGGATCGGCCGCTCCTGGATGGCGGTGCGCGACATGGACATCGCGGCCGAGCTGATGGGCATCAAGCTGCTCAACG
This sequence comes from Allobosea massiliensis, assembly GCF_042655245.1. Lineage (NCBI taxonomy): Bacteria > Pseudomonadati > Pseudomonadota > Alphaproteobacteria > Hyphomicrobiales > Alloboseaceae > Allobosea > Allobosea massiliensis. The sequence goes on from NZ_JBHSLU010000127.1 coordinate 154,860, forward strand.
CCAAACTGCTCGCCTTCGCAGTCTCGTCCTTCTATGCCGGCGTCGCCGGCGCGATGATGATCTTCCTCTGGTATGGCGGCGGCGAAGCGGCGGACGCGTTCTCGATCCGCCTGTCCTTCAACATCCTGTTCATGGTCATCATCGGCGGGCTGGGCTCGTTGATCGGCTCCTTCTTCGGCGCCGCCTTCCTCTCGATCCTGCCGACGGCGATGAAGTTCGGCCTGCCGGCGTTGGGCGTGCCCATGGCGGGCGCCACCGCCGAGCACGTCACCTTCATGCTGATCGGCGGGCTGATCATCCTCTTCCTGATCGTCGAGCCGCACGGGCTCGCGCGGCTCTGGCAGATCGGGAAGCAGAAACTGCGGACATGGCCGTTCCCCTATTGAGGGATCGGACCGGACGACGACCCGCATCGGCCTTCAAGGATGCGGGCGCAAAGACGACCGGCGGGGTCTCGACGCCACCGCCGGAGGGAAACGAACGGAGGACGACCGATGAAGACACAGCATCTGATGAAGGGCGCGGCGATCGGCGCCTTGCTGGCCGCCGCCGGCTTCGCGGCTCCTGCCGCCGCGCAGGAGACGATCTACGTCTCCAACAACGCCTATCGCACCGGGCCCTTCGCCGGCTCGGGCATCCCGATCGGCGACGGCATGCGCGACTACATGACGATGATCAACGAGCGCGACGGCGGCGTGAACGGCGTCAGAATCGTCTATGAGGAGTGCGAGACCGGCTACGACACCAAGAAGTCGATCGAGTGCTACGAGCAGGCGAAGGCGAAGAACACGGTCGTCTATTCGCCCTGGTCGACGGGCGCGACACTGGCGGCGATCCCGCGCGCCCATATCGACAAGATCCCGATCCTCTCGATGGCCTATGGCCTCTCGGCCTCGGCCGACGGCAACTCTTTCCCCTGGGTCTTCATCCCGCCCTTCACCTATTGGGACGGTGCTTCGCTGATGGTGAAGCATATGGCGGCCGAACTCGGCGGCATGGACAAGCTCAAGGGCAAGAAGCTCGGCCTGATCCATCTCGACGCGCCCTTCGGCAAGGAGCCGATCCCGGTGCTCGAGAACCTCGCCAAGAAGTACGGCTTCGAGGTCAAGCTCTACCCGGTCGCCGCCGCCGACATGCAGAACCAGGGCTCGCTCTGGCTCTCGATCCGGCGTGACCGGCCGGACTACCTCTACAACCAGGGCTGGGGCGCGATGAACCCGACCGCGGTGAAGGAGGCGATCAAGAACAACTTCCCGATCAACAAGCTGGTCGGCGTCTGGTGGGCGGGCGGTGACGACGACGCGCGCGCCGGCGGGCCGGAGGCGAAGGGCTACAAGTCGCTCAACCTGAATGCGGCCGGCACCAACTTTCCGGTGATCCAGGACATCCAGAAGTACGTCGTCGACAAGGGCAAGAGCCTCGCGCCGAAGGAGAAGGTCGGCGAGAACCTCTACAACCGCGGCGTCTACAACTCGATGCTGCTGGTCGAGGGCATCCGCAACGCGCAGCGCATCACCGGCAAGAAGGTCATCAACGGCGAGGACATGCGCCGTGGCCTCGAAGCGCTGAACATCACCGAGGCGCGTCTGAAGGAGATCGGCATGGAAGGCTTCGCCACGCCGACCACGATCTCCTGCACCGACCATTCCGGCCACAGCAAGGCCTATGTGGCCGAGTGGGACGGCACGAAATGGACCAAGAAGGGCGACTGGCTCGAGCCGATGAAGGAAGAGGTCCGGCCGCTGATCGAGGCCGCGGCCAAGGACTACACCGAAAAGGCCGGCAACTGGCCGAAGCGGACGGAGTCCTGCGAGAAGTCGTCGTGAGCTGAAGCGGCGGCCGGAGCGATCCGGCCGCCGCCTCCTCGCCGTCATGCCGGTTTCGGGCCGGGATGGGGCGGGGCTTGTCCAGGCCAGCATTCTGGCCGCCGCCGGGAGACCGACATGTCCACCGCCACCCTCGCCCAGCCGACCGCCGCGGCCCCCGCAGCCGACACGATCCTGTCGCTGAACAACATCGAGGTCATCTACGACCACGTCATCCTCGTGCTGAAGGGGGTGTCGCTGCAGGTGCCGCGCCAGGGCATCGTCGCGATCCTCGGCGCCAATGGCGCCGGCAAGACGACGACGCTGAAGGCGATCTCGAACCTGCTCAAGGCCGAGCGCGGCGAGGTCACCAAGGGCTCGATCACCTTCGAGGGCGAGCGCGTCGACAGGATGTCGCCGAACGAGCTGGTGCGGCGCGGCTGCATTCAGGTGATGGAGGGGCGCCACTGCTTCGGCCATCTCTCGATCGAGGAAAACCTGCTGACCGGCGCCTTCACCCGCCGGGACGGCAACGCCGCAATCAAGCGCGACCTCGAGAAGATCTACGAGCTGTTCCCCCGGCTGAAGCAGCGGCGCAATTCGCAGGCCGGCTACACCTCGGGCGGCGAGCAGCAGATGTGCGCGGTCGGCCGGGCGATGATGTCGAAGCCCAAGATGATCCTGCTCGACGAGCCCTCGATGGGGCTGGCGCCGCAGATCGTCGAGGAGATCTTCGAGATCGTGCGCCGCCTCAACACGGAGGAGGGCGTCTCCTTCCTCGTCGCCGAGCAGAACACCAACATGGCCCTGCGCTATGCGACCTATGGCTACATCATGGAGACGGGTCGCATCGTCATGGACGGCGAGGCAAAAATGCTGCGCGAGAACGAGGATGTGAAGGAGTTCTATCTCGGCGTTTCCGAGGGCGACAAGAAGTCCTTCCGCGAGGTGAAGAGCTACAAGCGCCGCAAGCGGTGGCTGTCGTGAGGCCTGCCGAACCGGGATGGCACTTGCGCCGTCATCCTGGATCGGCGCCGCTGCGCGGCTTGTCCGGGATGACCCTGGATGAAGGTTGCGAGATGTCCCGAGGACGAAGCCGATGACCGAGCATCACGACGCTCTCGAAACCCGCTCTCCCGACGCCCGCGAGGCGGATCTGTTCGCGCGGCTGCCCGCCGTGCTGGCGGCGGCGCTGCAGGCGCCCGCCTATGCGCGGCATCTCGGCCCCATCGACCCCGGCGCGATCACGGACCGGAACGCGCTCTCGACGCTGCCGGTGCTGCGCAAGGCGGAGTTGCCGGCGCTGCAGAAGGAGGCCTGGCCCTTCGGCGGCTTCGTGCCGGCAGCGCCGGGCGGCTTCGGCCGGCTGTTCACCTCGCCCGGGCCGATCTTCGAGCCGGAGGGGGCGGGGATCGATCCATGGGGCGCGGCACGCGGACTCTTCGCCGCCGGCTTCCGGCCCGGCGACATCGTGCTCAACACCTTCGGCTATCATTTGACGCCGGGCGGCTTCATCATGGATTCCGGCGCGCGCGCCCTGGGCTGCGCCGTCATCCCGGCCGGACCGGGCAACACCGAGCAGCAGATGGAGGTGATCGCCGCCTACCGGCCGACGGCTTACGCCGGCACACCCGACTTTCTGAAGATCCTGGTCGAGGCCGCCGAGAGCCGCGGCATCGACATCTCCTGCATCAAGCGCGCGGTCGTGTCGGGCGCGGCCTTCCCGCCCTCGCTGCAGGCCTGGGTGCGCGAGCGCGGGATCGACGCCTACCAGCTCTACGCGACCGCGGATGTCGGCATCATCGCCTATGAGACGTCGGCCCGCGAGGGGATGGTGCTGAACGAGAACCTGATCGTCGAGATCGTCCGGCCGGGCACGGGCAATCCTGTGGCGGAAGGAGAGGTTGGGGAGATCGTCGTCACCAATCTCGACCCGCATCACCCGCAAATCCGCCTCGCGGTCGGCGACCTCACGGCGCTCATGCCGGGAACAAGCGCCTGCGGACGGACCAATGCCCGGATCAAGGGCTGGATGGGTCGCGCCGACCAGACCGCCAAGATCAAGGGCATGTTCGTGCGCCCCGAGCAGATCGCCGAGATCGCGCGGCGGCACAGCGAGGTGCACAAGCTGCGCCTCGTCGTCGGGCGTGCGAACGAGGCCGACACGATGACGCTGAAGGCGGAGATCTACGCCCAGCCGGCGGGCCTGATCGATGCCATGTCATCGACCCTGCAACAGGTGACGAAGCTCAGGGGCGCCGTCGAAATCCTGCCGCTGGGCTCGCTGCCGAATGACGGCAAGGTGATCGCGGACGAGCGGCCCGTCGGCTGACGCCGGGCTGCTCCGCTCACTGCTGGGGCGCGGGCGGCGGCGGCGCGCCTGTCGGCGGCTTGGTGGGGTCCGGCTGGATCAGATCGGTGCGGGCCTTGTGCTGCAATTCCGGCTCGTCGGCGGCGAACATCGCCGCCGCGAGCGGCGAGAGCATCATCACCGCGATCAGGCCGATCGCGACATATTCCTTGATATCCAGACGCATGACGTCCTCCCGAAGGTGCGACATCCCCTGCCGTCCCGGGTGCAACGTCGCCGATCGCGCGGTTGTTCCGCCGTCGGAAGGACCGTCTACCAGCGGATCGGTGTCTCGCCCTGACGCTCCAGCCAGGCATTGGCGCGGGAGAAGGGCCGGGAGCCGAAGAAGCCGCGGCTGGCCGAGAGCGGAGAGGGGTGCGGGCTTTCCAGGACATGGTGGCGGCCCTCGTCGATGAGCGCGCGCTTGGTCTGGGCCGGCTTGCCCCAGAGGATGAAGACGACGGAGGGCCGCGCGGCGGAGACGGCGGCGATGATCGCGTCGGTTACCGCGCCCCAGCCGAGCAGCAGATGGGAGCCCGCCTTCGAGGCGCCCTCGCGCACGGTGAGCGCCGTGTTCAGCAGCAACACGCCCTGGCGGGCCCAGGGTGTCAGGTCGCCATCGAGCGCCGGCGGGAGTCCGAGGTCGGCCTGGCGTTCGCGGAAGATGTTGACCAGCGAGCGCGGCAGCGGCGGCGGGCCGACATAGGAGAAGGCGAGGCCATTGGCGTGGCCCGGCGTCGGATAGGGATCCTGGCCCAGGATGACGACGCGGACGCTCTCCAGCGGCGTCAGAGACAGCGCCGCGAAGACGCGCTCCGGTGCCGGCGCCACGACATGGCCGGCCGCGCGCTCGGCATCGGCGGCAGCACATGCCTGCTCCGCCGCTCCGCCAGGGGCGAAGACCGGCAGCGCACCCCAGCCCGCCGCTCCGGTCTGCGACCGGAAGGCGGCGAGCGCCGCAAGGCAGCTCACTTCAAGACGACCCGTCCCTCGACCTTGGCATCGATCGTCCCGAGCTTGCGCAGATAGACCATGACCTCATTGGCCATCAGCTTGCCGTCGGTGAGGCCGATCAGCGTCCTGCCGCGCCCGAGCGCGGTGTAGCCGTCGCCGCCCTCCAGCATGAAGTTGTTCGAGGCGACGGTGTATTTGCCGGCCGGGTCGATCGGCTGGCCATCGACGGTGATCGAGAGCACGCGCGAGCCCTGCGGCTGCTTGAGGTCGGCCTCGAATTTGAAGCCGGAGATGACCGGGAAGCGGCCGGCCCCCTGCGGCGCGTCGCGAAGGCCGTTCTCGAGCGCGTCCTTGACGTCCTTGCCGGTGATCTCGACCATCACCGTCGCGTTGCCGAAGGGCAGTTCGCTCAGCACGTCGCGGCGGGTCAGCTTGTGCCCGGCCGGGTACTGCTTGTTGGCGCGGATGCCGCCGGCATTGGTGATGGCGAGCTTGGCGCCGGTGGCGGCGCGGATCGCGTCGGCGATCAGGTTGCCCATCGCCGCCTCTTGCGTGCGGATGACGCCGGTGCGGGAATCGAGCGGGGCGGCGAGCACGGCGACGTCGATGTCGAGCTCTTTGGATAGCTCGGATTCGTAGCCCTTCACCAGCGCGGCGACTTCGGGGTCGGGCGTGGCCGCGCGGGAATCGTTGACGCGGAAGGTCGGCGTCCAGGAGACCTGGCGGGCCGCGCCTTCGCCGCGCACGCTGACGGCGATGTCGATGGCTGTGACGTAGTTGCCCTCCTCGTTGGACTCCACCATCACGACCTTGCCGTCATAGGCGATGGCGAGATCGTGGTCGTGGCCGGTGAGCAGGATGTCGACGACGCGCGAGCGCACGATCTCGTTGTCCATGGCGCGATCGGCATGGACGACGGCGACGAGGATGTCGGCGCCCTGGCTCTTCAGCACCTTCGCCTCGCGGCGGAGCGCCTCCATGGTGGAGGAAAACTTCAGGTCGCCGGTGTTCGAGATCTGGGGCGTGGGGTCGTAAGTGGTGCCGATGACGCCGACCTTGAAGCCGCCGAGTTCGAAGATCTGCGAGTCCTTGTGGCCGGGCAGAGGCTGGCCGGCGGCGTCGCGCAGATTTGCGGCGAAGGTCGGATAGGTCTGGGCGGCGGTGAGCTTGAGATAGTTCTCCTTGCCGAAGTCGAATTCGTGATTGCCCGGCACGAAGACGTCGAGCCCCATCTTGTTCTGCATCGCGACGATGTGGGCGCCCTGGTCGAAGCCCGACATCAGCGAGGGCGAGTAGCAGTCGCCGGCGTGACAGAAGAGCACCGGCACGCCCTTGGCGCGCTCGGCCCTGGCGATGCCCGCCGCCCGGGCGAAGCCGCCGCGACCCTTGTCGTCGCTCATCTTGTAGATGTCGTTGACCAGCAACAGGGTGAAGGCCGGCGCCGGGGTCTGGGCGATCGCGGCCGGGGCGGTGGCGGCGAGCGCGGCCGGTGCGGCAAGGACGCCGAGCGCGTTGCGGCGGGTGAGCTTGGTCATGCGAGGGAGCCTCTGCTTGAGAACAGCTCCAGAGTAGCAAAGCCTGCGCCATGCTGACCAGCGGAACCACGGGCCCTGCCGCCTCCGCCGTGGCGTCATGCGATGTCGCACCCCTTTGCGTGACACTGGACGAAACTGGTAACTCGTCTAAATCACGGCTGCGGCAGGGGCTTCGCCGCAAGCCGCGTTTCCGGTCCCTGGCCGGTGCCTGAAGGACATCCGCATCATGACAGTCCAGACCAAGCCGGCCGCCGATATGAGGGCCGTGATGCTCCCGCCCGACCATCCGCCGGTCCGCACCGGGCGCATCGGGGTGCTGCTGATGAATCTCGGCACGCCCGAAGGTACGACCTATTGGCCGATGCGGGCCTATCTCAAGGAATTCCTCTCGGACCGGCGCGTCATCGAGACCTCGCGCTGGCTGTGGTGGCCGCTGCTCAACCTCGTGATCCTGACGACGCGGCCGAGCCGCAAGGGCAAGGATTACGCCTCGGTCTGGAACAATGAGCGCGACGAGGGGCCGCTGAAGACGATCACCCGCTCGCAGACCGAGCAGTTGGCGGCGCGGCTCACGGCCGAGCATGGCGAGCGGCTCGTCTTCGACTGGGCGATGCGCTACGGCCTGCCGGATGTGAAGAGCCGGCTGGAGGCGCTGCTGGCGCAGGGCTGCGACCGCATCCTGATGGTGCCGCTCTACCCGCAATATGCGGCGCCGACCTCGGCGACCGCCTGCGACCAGGCCTTCCGCGCGCTGATGACGATGCGCTGGCAGCCTGCGGTGCGCGTGGCGCCGCCCTATCATGACGACCCGGCCTACATCAAAGCCTTGGCCGATTCGATGCGCGCCTCGCTGGCGAAGCTCGATTTCGACCCCGAGGTCATCCTCTGCTCCTTCCACGGCATGCCGAAGGACTACCTGCTGAAGGGCGACCCCTATCACTGCCACTGCGCCAAGACCTGGCGGCTGCTGCGCGAGGAACTCGGCTACAGCCGCGAGCGCTTCCGCATGACCTTCCAGTCCCGCTTCGGGCCCGACGAGTGGCTGAAGCCCTATACCGACGAGACGGTGAAGAGCCTGGCCTCGTCGGGCGTGAAGTCGATGGCGATCGTGGCGCCGGGCTTCTCGGCGGATTGCCTGGAGACGCTCGAGGAGCTCGACGTCGAGAACCGCGAGATCTTCCTGCACAATGGCGGGCAGCAATTCGCCTACCTGCCCTGCCTGAACGATTCGCCCGAAGGCGTCGACGCGATCGAGGCCGTGGTGCGCCGCGAATTGATGGGCTGGGTCTGAGCCGGCGCAGGTTCCGCACGGCCTGCCACGAACTCCGCGACCAGCGCCGCGATGCGCGGCGCCGTCAGGATGCGCCGGTGTCCGAGACCGCTCTGGGCCTCGAGCCGGACGAAGGGGCCGGCATCCGCCAGCGCCTGGGCATGGGCGAGGGGGACCTCGCGGTCGTCCCGGCAATGCAGCAGCAGCGTCGGCCCGCCGTAACGCTGCAACTGGGCGGCGCCGGCGAAGGCGGTGACCGGCACGCCTGCGACCGCATGGATCCGCGCCTCCAGCGCCCGCAGGCCACGCGGGCCGAGCCCGATGCGATCGGCGAACCAGCGCGCGACCTCCTGCATGGAGGAGGGCGGCGCGATCAGCACCAGCCGCTTGGCGGTGACGCGCGGCTGCGCCGGCAGCGTTCCCGCGAGCGCCGCCAGCGCGATCGAGCCGCCGAAGGAATGGGCGACGATCGCCTCGACCGGGCCGACGGCGCGCGCCACCGCCGCCAGACTCGCGACGCCCGTGGGCAGATCCAGCGTCGTGCCGGTCGAGGCGCCATGGCCCGGCAGATCGAAGGCGACGACCCTGAAGCCCGCATCGAGCAGCGGTTGCACGAAGCCGCTCATCGCCGTCGCCCGCCCGGTCCAACCATGGAGCAGAAGGACGCAAGGAGCCGCATCGCCATCCGACCGCGGGGCGGACTCGAACCGATGCGCGGTGATCGAGCCGCAGGGGAAGGGCACCGAAAACACGGTTCCGCCGTCGAGCCGTGCCGCAGGGGTCTTGACCGCGGCCGCGCGATGGCGGCCCTGCTTGGGGCGAGGCGGCGTGCAGAAGAGGCGGAAGGCAACCCGCCCGGTCGGGCCCGGCGCCAGGGACTCACTGATGCGGGCCAGAGGTCGCATGAGACGCAGGAGCAAGTCCGACATGACGCTGACCTCGATTTGTTCAATGCTGAACGAGTATGTTCAATGGTGAACAAAAAGCAAGAGGCTGCGGCGCCGGGGCCGGTGGCTCCCGTGCGGCCCTGGGATCTGCCGCGCTTCCGCAACTGGCTGGCCGTCGCGCGCGTGCACCAGCTCTGGAAGAAGGTGTTCGGCGAGGCGCTGGCGCCGCTCGGCATCCAGGTCGCGCATTACGACGTGCTGGCCAACATCGCCCATGTCCCGGGCCTGACGCAGCAGGCGCTGGCGGAGAAGCTGCTGGTCGGGCGCAGCGCGATGAGCATGCTCCTGCCGGAGCTGGAACGGCGCGGGCTGATCGAGCGGCGAGCGGACGAGTCGGACCGTCGGCTGCGCCGGCTCTGGCTGACGCCGGACGGGCAGGCGCTGACCGAGCGCGCCATGGCGATCCATGTCGAGCGGCTCGAGGCGATGATGACCGTCCTCAGCGACGCCGAATGCGATGCCGTCGGCGAGATGATGCGCCGGATCGCGGCCTCGATGGCCCGCTAGTTTGGGCGATGGGCACGAAAAAGGGCCGCTCTCGCGAGCGGCCCATCCGAAGAGACTAGGTGAGGCGGGCTACTTCGCCGGGGCGAAGATGCCGAGGCTGCTCGCCGTGATGTCGAAGGAGAGCGTGCCGACGACGGCCGGGCCGCACCATTTCGAGCTGGCCGAGCCGCTGATGATGCCGCGCGGGTCGGAGGTGTTCAGGAAGCATTCGCGCTTCGACAGGTTGGTGTCGTGGTAGCGGAGGTCGGCCGTCAGGTTCTTGTAGGTGTAGGAGACGCCCGCGTTCCAGTAGAGATAGTCGGGCAGGTTGGTCGGCGGTGTCGTTGACCAGATCGCCTGGTTGGTGCGACCGAGCCAGTAATGGCCGAATTCGCCGGAGACCGAGAGGCCCTCAAGGAAGGGCAGGGCGTATTTCGCGGTGATCGAGGCGTAGGTGCCGGTGGCGCCGGTGCCGAGCCAGTCCCAGGCGTAGAAGACGTTGGCGCCGACGGTCAGGCTGTCCTTGTAGGTGTAGGAGACCTTGCCGTAGACCTCGGTATAATCGGTGTTCTTCGGCGTCCAGAACACGCCGGCGGGGAAGATGAACTGCTTCTCACCGGGATAGTAATACTGCCAGATGCCGATATCGAAGGTCAGGTCGCCGAACTTCGGACGGATGCCGGCGTAGAAGTCGATCTCGGCGTCCGGACGGGTCACCAAATCGAGATTCGAGGCATAGACGCCAGCATAGACCAGGTTGTTGTAGAACTGCAGCTCGACGCCACCCTGGATGGCGGGCTTGCGGTCGGTCTGCGAAATGCCGCGGAAGTTGTAATCCGTCATTGCTTTCACGCTGACGGCGGCGTCGATCCAGGTGATGCTCGGCGGGATCGGCGCGACGGGCGCGAGCTTCTTGCTCGGCAGGTCCGCCGCCTGCGCAGCGCCAGCGAAGGCGGCGAGGGAGAGTGACAGGCCCGCCACCGAAGACCTCAGGAAATCGAAGACCATCATCTGCTCCGTGCGCGTCGACGCGCCCTTTTGCGCGTTTTCGTCACAATGAAGCCGCTAGAGCGGAATCCCATCAGGTTGCGTCGTACCCTGCCGCGCTGAAGTAGTTGGCGCACTCGGTGGGCGGGAAGAGGTCGATGATGCGGCCGATGGTGTC
>NZ_JBHSLU010000128.1:0-3414 GCF_042655245.1 Allobosea massiliensis
CCCATCGTCAGCCTGCCAGCCGTGGCCGCCTGACCAGCCCGACCAAAGCCGGCACGCGGTGGCTCTGCGAAGCTACACCACCAGCAGGGACACGACCACGAGAGCGATCTTGAACGACGTGGATCGGCGCTTCTGATCCTGGGCGTTGGGGTGGTCTGCACTGTGTTCCATGAGGTCGCGTCCGCTGGAGGCCATCGATGGTAGGAGCTGCCTCTGCGGATCACCGTAGGGTCCCGAATCTGGCGGGCCACGGGAGCCTTCGACGTGCGGTGGCGTGATCCTGGCTCAACAGATGAGGCGAACCGGGACGCAAATCCTTGATCTCGGTTAAGCTGACGCGGCGAAGTGACCCAGCTTTCTGGAAGCCCGGATATGGCGTGCTCGGGCGGGATGTTCGAGTCGATCCTGCGCCCGGCGAAGCCTCAAGCCTTCGGCAGGACGTCAAATTCGCGTGCCAGCAGGGTCACAGGCCGTGAACAGGAGCCTAGCCGGATATCCACCCCGAACGCTGAAAGGCGGTTGCGATCGGCTTCGTCGATGAACCCGCATATGAGCTTAGTGATGCCGGTTGCGAGCACCAGGTCACAGATGGCTTCGCCGGTTCGTTCGCAGTTCGCGCGGAACTCATGTTCCTGTGCTTCGTCAGGGTCGATCAGTAGCACCCCATCGCATTTGGCGAAGAACGGACTGAGCATCGCCTTGCGTCGTCCCCGCGCGACGAGCACTGCTATCCGGTGCCTTCGATCAATTCGGGGCAGGGCTATTGGTGCCATCTTGGCCCGCGCGAGAAATCTTCTACACCGCAAGAGATCAGCACAGCTTTCTGCGCGACACCTTAATTTCGATCAATCGCGCATCCGGGCAGCGATTTCGACGTGGCCACGTGTAAGCAGCGCTTTTGACCTCGATCAAAGCAAACGGCATCCTGTCGTAGTGGAATGGATACGCGGGCTTGCACGCATCGCGTATCTGGATCACTCGACCCCCGGATCCGCGGCTGACGTTCAGCGCAAACGAACTTTCGACGGCTATGGTGCGGATGTTCAGGTTCATTGCATTGGTTGTCGTCTGCATGGTTTCCCTACTGTGGCTGGGGGAAGCATCGTGGGCGCACGAGAACCGTGCGGCACGAGAGCAGGCCAGTCCGGCGATACATTCGACCGTCATCGTGACGTCCGCGGGCGAAGACGGTTGTCTGCCCCGGCACGCTTGCTGCCGGACAGTCTGCGCGCAATGTCAGGTATCTCAGCATCCATATCGCTGTGACATCATTCGAGCGTCGCTCACGTCTGCGGTAATCGTGGTTTCTCGCGAAGATCACGTACACTCGGTTATTGTCGGTCGCGATCCGCCCGTCCCCAAAGCCTATCTCTATTAGGCCGCTGCGCTCGCCTTCGATGCGTCCCCTGCCGACATAGGTCGGCCAGCACACGATCGTGAGCCGTGTCGTGCCGACCGAGGGTGTCGGACGCGCTGAGCCGGCGAGCTCGGGATTTCATCCAGAATGCTGATGGGCTGCCAAGGCAGCCGCCGCAACGGGCCCGGTGCGCCCGGGAGGTGCAATATGAATTTGGATCGAGCGTCTATTTCTGAGGAGATGGCCCGGTCGCTCCCTCGCAACGATTGGGAAAATATCAAGTGCGAGCGGAATGGGCCGACCTTTCGTGAATTGGCATTGCGTGAACTGGCCGACGGGGCGAGTGCGTCGGTTCACGACTTGAGCAGACGTCCGCGCCGTAGCCTGACGGGCGCTGACGGTGCACCGCGGCCCGCTGCCGATGCACCTTCGTCAACCGAGGGGTATCGGTTGTTGCCGCGCTACCGATCGGGCGATCGAAAAATCGAAGCGGGCCGCGACCTCTTCAGCGTTGGGTCGACGGGCAACGCCATCTTCAACCTGATCGATGGCTGGGTGGCTCTCTATACCCAGCTTGAGGATGGCAGGCGCCAGATCGTCCAGTTCGCATTGCCCGGCGCCATACTGGGCGTCTTGCCATCAAATCGGTCGCAGGCAACGTTCGGGGCGCTGGCGCTGACCGACGTGGTGGCGTCCGTGATCCCGACCTCGATGCTTGCGACACTGTCCCGCGATGAGCCGGAGCTGACCATGCGTCTGGCGCGCTCGCTGGCCCGCGATTGCAGCCTGGCGTTTGATCACCTGACGAGCATCGGGCGCCGGTCCGCGCGAGAGCGGGTCGCCCACCTCATATTGGAGCTATTTGCCCGCTACCGCGCTCAATGGCCGGGCAATCGCATTGAGGAAATGCCGCTCCCGCTCACGCAGGAGCAGATCGGCGACGCGACGGGGCTGACGTCGGTTCACGTCAATCGGGTCCTCAGCGGGCTGCGGAAGGAACGCATCGTCGAGTTCCATTATCGTCGGCTTCGGATCCTTGATCCCGATAGGCTAATTGAAGTGGCAGGTGTTGAACCGGAAATTGTGACGGCATGGCTTGAGCGGCAGCCCTAGCCGCTCAATTTAGATTTCGGTTGCCGCCATTGACCTCGAATCATCCTGCTTGCGAGGCCGACTGGCTTGGCTGGTTCTGGCGTAATCGCGGTTCGAAGGACGTGACGCCATCGGGGCTGCGCATAGACTCTTCCCTGGCGGGCATTGCCGCAGCGGTTGCGGGGGTGAAATCCGAACCCTTAGCGCGCCGCTCTGCAAGGAGCTCGCCCGAGCGGTTTACCGCAGCAGCGGCCAGGCTCCAAGGGTGACGATGGCCAGTGCTGCGGCGATTTCCAACCCGAAGCCAACCCGCGATCGCCAGCCAGCGGTTCGGTCCAGCAAGCTTACCAACTGGGTGCGGGGCAGGATCGCGAGCAACAGGAAGGCGACGATCGTCAGGAACTTGAAATACGGAAAAAGGCGTTCAGCTTGGAAGTCGACGAGGCCCCAATCCCGTCTGCACTGAAAGCAGTGGCGGCTGAACGTGGATGGATATTAATGCAGACGTTCGCGGCGCGCGGATTACGGTCATGTGAATGATGGGCTCCTGCCGCCAACGTCCAGGTGCGGGTCACTTCGGGGCGGAGTCAGAGGCTGCGCCAGTAATGACCAATGGTAACCGAAAGCCTTCCCCTTTGGTGGCTAGAGCTCTCAGGAACTCCACGCCCCGATCTTCTAGCGCCTGCTGAACCATTGCGGCGCCCTTCAGATAGCGGTCGGAGCGAGGATGGGTTTCGACCCGCCCGAGAGTCCGTCGGCTGATGCCTGCTTGCTTGGCCAGTTCGTCTGGGCTCAATCCGAGCGCAATTCTTGCCGCTTTCAATACGTTAGCGCCAGGGACCATGCCCATGGCATCGCACGCGCGGGGGTCGTGTCCCATAGCGTGGTGTAGCTGACGGTGGTCACCGGCGATTGCCGGTTAGGTTTGGGTTGTGAACGCCAACCCTGAACCGAGAGATCCCCGA
>NZ_JBHSLU010000129.1:0-1432 GCF_042655245.1 Allobosea massiliensis
TCCCATCGTCAGCCTGCCAGCCGTGGCCGCCTGACCAGCCCGACCAAAGCCGGCACGCGGTGGCTCTGCGAAGCTACACCACCAGCAGGGACACGACCTGTCTCGTTCTGATTTCCGCGTGATACGACCACCTTACGAGTCGGCTTTTAACTCCTTCTCGACTTAGCTTCCGCCCGTACGTCGGAGATCGCAACGCCATGGCTCCACAGGGCCAAAGCGCCAATTGCCGCAACGCTAAGAAGGTTTGCAGCCTCGACCACCAGCACCGTATCCATCCGGCGTGGGCCGCGGACTGTTCGGGTCACTGCCGCCGTCTGTTTGATCAGGCCGCGTGACGGCGAGCGGCTTCCTTGCCGAGCCAGTTCCACGGCAGGAGCTCAGCGAGCTGGCCTTGTGGGATCCCGGCGATGCGGGCGAGCACATCGGCGAGCCAGGCTTGCGGATCGATATCGTTCAGCTTCGCCGTCTGGATCAGCGTCGCCATTGTGGCCGCCCGCTCGGCGCCGCGGCTGGAGCCAGCGAAGAGCCAGGCTTTGCGGCCGAGGGCAAAGCCGCGCAGGCTTCGTTCGGCGGCGTTGTTCGACAGACATGCCCTCCCGTCGTCGAGGAAGACGGTAAAGCCGTCCCAGCGCCGGAGCATATAGTCGATCGGCTTGGCGACCGTCGCGGAGCGCGAGAGCGTGAGGCGCTTCTCGCCTAGCCAGGTGCGCAGATCCTCGACCAGCGGGCGGCTTCGTTCCTGGCGGACGCGATGGCGCTCGTGGGCGCTCAGACCGTTGATCTCGCGTTCGATCGCGAAGAGCGTGTCGATGCGCTTCACCGCTTCGAGCGCGATCGGTGATACGGGTGCGGCACCGCGCCCGCGCCGCGCCGAGGCAGCGATGTCGGCGAGCTCGAAGAAGCCGCGGCGCGCATGCGCCCAACAGAGCGCTGCCGTGACCGGCCCACTTTGGCGCGCCGGGTCGTAGAGGCCGTTGTAGCCGCCATAGGCGTCGGCCTGGAGAATGCCGCGCCAGCCTGCAAGATGCGCGTCCGGGTGCTCTTGCCGCCTGTCGCGCGACGCGAAGTAGAGCGCTGCCGGCGGATCGGCGCCGCCGAATGGCCGGTCGTCGCGCACGTAGGTCCAGATCCGGCCGGTATCGGTCTTGCCCTTGGCCAGGATCGGAACCGTCGTGTCGTCGGCGTGCAAGCGCTCGGCCGCCATGACGTGGCGAGCGATCAGATCATGCAACGGTGCCAGCGCCGCTGTCGCCGCGCCGACCTGGTCGGCCAGCGTCGAGACAGAGAGATCGATGCCCTCGCGGCCGTAACGCTCGCTCTGCCGGTTTAGCGTGTGTTTCGGCGTGCAAGTTTAGGTCTGACTCAGTTTCGCTGCAGGTTGGGGCTGTTCTGACGCTGGTTTCCAGAAGGAATCAGCACGATGAAGCAGCGA
>NZ_JBHSLU010000130.1:0-1545 GCF_042655245.1 Allobosea massiliensis
GGGGATCTCTCGGTTCAGGGTTGGCGTTCACAACCCAAACCTAACCGGCAATCGCCGGTGACCACCGTCAGCTACACCACGCTATGGGACACGACCCTCGATTTAAGCGTAAGCTCTGAAATCGTCATATGTCCAAGCCCCTCTCGGCTCGGAACATCAACGTTCCAGTCCCCGCGCGAAAGGTGAGGCCGGGACGACGCTTACGCTGAAGGCGGTGTTCTAAGTCGACGTAATCGCGGAAAGCTGAAGGATTAGTTGCGCTTCACAGACAACCTTCGCTGCGGAGTATCGATATTAAATTGTAGCAATTTACGCGGATATTTAGTGAATTGCTGCGCCAGCAACCGGGGGCGGATGGGGGTCCGGGCGGATGCACCGACCGATTGCTGTCCTACCGCCTTGGCGGTACCGCTAGCGGATGAAAACTTACTCGATTCGAGAGATTGCCGACGAGTTTGGCATTTCGCTGCGGACCGTCAGATTTTATGAGCAGCGAGGCCTCTTGGAGCCATCGCGAGGCGCGAAATATCCCACAGCGCCTCGAATCTACAGCGAAAGCGACCGAGTTCGCCTGGCAGAAATCATCAAGCTGACCAAAATGGGTTTCTCTTTAGCGGAGATTGCGCGCGGCAACATCACCGACGAGCAATACCGAGAGCAGCTCACGTTGTGTCGAGATCGGCTCGCGGAGCTTGAGACGGCCATTGGCCTGATTGAAGCCCGGCTCTCTCAGTCTGCTGAAGCGGAACGACCCGCGCAACCTCGTGGCCAGTGACCTGCCGTGACGCGTTTCACGGTCGGCAGCGATGACTGAACCTAATCGCTGCAATTGGACGAGTTGGCACTGGTTCTGGCTGCGGACGCCTCAGCCGAAGATCAGCCGCCAGACGCCGTAGGCGAGGACGCCAGTCCAGGTTGCCTGCAGAACCGCAAGTGTGACAGCAAGCCCAAACTCGACCGCCCTTGGCGAGAGCTGCGCCCGATTACCGGGATGGTTGGTTCCGAGATCGATTTGCGTCATCTTGGGTCGTCTCCACCGTTGTCAGCGAGTGTGACGCAAGGCGCGGACCAGCCACCTTCGGCATCAGAATGCGCGAATCTGCTCCTCGAACTCTTCGGGGACGAGGCCATGCCGTGCCAACACATCCAGTGCGCTGACCTCGCCCGTCTCATCATCCGCAGTGACATGGATGACCGCCAACCCTTCTGCCGTTCTTCCAAGGCGCTCGCCGTCACGCAGGGCATGATGCTTTGTTTTCGCCGGCAAACGCTGCCCCGGTACGAGCCGCTTCCGGTGGGTCTTGAAGGGCTGGATGAAGAACGTATCGATGGTGGCCACGGCTTGACTCCCCCTGCATTGATGTTCTCATTACGTTCTCATCTTCGAGGACGCAATGGCACGGCCCGACCCTTTTCCCGTGGTTATCGACGAAGCAGCTCGCCAAGCTGTGCACGGCGGTGAGAAAACCATCCAGTGGAGCGCCTGCGTTTGTGCCGGCGCGGGCGGCGTAAAAGTCGGCCATTGGATAGGCTGACCCCTTTCGG
>NZ_JBHSLU010000131.1:0-1455 GCF_042655245.1 Allobosea massiliensis
TCGGGGATCTCTCGGTTCAGGGTTGGCGTTCACAACCCAAACCTAACCGGCAATCGCCGGTGACCACCGTCAGCTACACCACGCTATGGGACACGACCAACGAGACATTTTTTCTGTGTGCGTGGAACCTGTAGCAACTCCGGCTTTGTTTATCCCTGGACGGTGCCGCGGAACTCACCGCCTCACCGGTTCGATTAGACCGCCGGTTCTCCTATCGCTTGACCACCTGGAACAGCGGCAAAAGGAGATAGATCATGATGCAGGAGATGATGAACGGGCCAATGTCGTGGGGCATGTGGCTAATTTGCTTGCTTTTGCTCGTAGTCCTCGGACTCGCAGCCGCCGCTCTCGTGAAGTACCTCCGAAGCTGACTGGTAAATCGGTAAAGCGAAGATGCGCGCCAACAAATTAGCGCTTTAACGACCGCGATCGCCGAGAAGAACGCCCGCTCGATCAAGTACCAGATGACAGCGTCTAGGCTGCCGCTGGCCAAGGAGATCGACGCCTTCGAGTTCAGCGGGACGCCGATCAACGAGGGCCTGGTGCGCGATCTCGCCACCGGCGCGTTCCTTGCCAGCCAGCGCAACGTCGTGCTCGTCGGCGGAACCGGTTCAGGCAAAACGCATCTCAGCATTGCCATCGCCCGCAACTGTGTCCGCAACAGCTCGCGCGTGCGCTTCTACAACACCACTGACCTGGTGAACCGGCTGGAGATGGAAAGCCACCAGGGCCGGGCCGGCAAGCTCGCCGAGCACCTGTCGCGGCTCGACCTCCTGGTCCTGGACGAGCTCGGCTACCTGCCCTTCGCGCGAACTGGCGGCCAGCTCCTGTTCCATCTGATCAGCCGGCTTTACGAGCACACCTCTGTCATCGTCACCACCAATCTCGCCTTCGGCGAATGGCCAACCGTCTTCGGTGACGCCAAAATGACGACAGCGCTGCTCGACCGGCTCACTCATCACTGCGACATCATCGAGACCGGCAACGAGAGCTGGCGCTTCAAAAACCGCGCCTGACGATCGCGCTCGACCATCCCGATCTGAAACCGGGCTCGGCGCGGCTGTGCAACCCCGACCAGCTCCGCCGCGCCGATCCCTGATCGCCGCGACCCACAAAGCCATGGTCCCCGTTTGGAAGCCGATCCCGGTCCCCGATTCCACGCCGATTGACAGGCCGATCGAGGCGCGCGCGTCGGACACGCTGGCATAGGCGCGTAGATAGACCTCCTCGTATTTGACCGATTTCCAGATGCGCTCGACAAAGACGTTGTCGCGCCAGGCCCCCTTGCCGTCCATGCTGATCCTGATGCCCGCGCCGATTAGCAGGGTGGTGAACTCGCGGCTGGTGAACTGCGAGCCTTGGACGCCCTTCTGTTTGTCAAGCAGCGATACGTGTCGCGTTGATTTCCTTCTGGCGCTGCATGATGAGGGCGAAGACCTCGCGAGCAAGGTAGCG
>NZ_JBHSLU010000132.1:0-1084 GCF_042655245.1 Allobosea massiliensis
CGGGGATCTCTCGGTTCAGGGTTGGCGTTCACAACCCAAACCTAACCGGCAATCGCCGGTGACCACCGTCAGCTACACCACGCTATGGGACACGACCGCTTCCTGCCCGTTGATGTGCTCAGCGTCGAGGCGCCGATCACGATTCACAGGCTTGTCACCGGCAGGCTCTTCTCCTTCTCTGAGCCGCCACTGCCGTGCAGAAATCTCGCTGAGTCGCGGTTCCTCATTTGCGCTAAGCTCTGAGGCAGCTTTTTGCGCTGATCGAGGAACGCGTGACACGTTTCCTCGTAACTTCACGACTGGCGGTCGAGCCCCATCGGACGTCGTGATCCGCGCTGGCCGCCCAAATGGCCATTTGGGGCTATTCAGCAGCAATTGGATCATGATTCTTGTGCGAACGACCACGCGCATGCCCTGGCCGAATTAGCTTGTGAACTGCCAAAACGCCGCGCAACCTCACTATGCCGGAGAGACCGCCTTTGACGTCATGCTGCCGCTTTGGGTCTAGCTTCAGCGATTCAGGAAGGCTGTTGAGTCATGCTTTTGTGGAAGTGGACTTAATCGTGACCGGCTTTCTCGACGCTTCACCTAGCAGACCACGGGACAGTGGCCGTTTCAGATGCCGATTTGCCGCGCCGGAGGAACTCTGAAGAGCAAAATCTTGTAGCAGATCGCGGTGAGTCAGGCTTTTGCGGAACGCCCGACATCGAGTCTCACAACTGCGTTTGGCGAGTCAGAGACTACCGAGCCTGCTATGACTAGATCCATTGATATCTTGAAAAAATTTCTGCACAGAGAGTCAGAGTTTTGTGTTTCCCAACAGCCGGCGTCAGGCGCGGTCACGGATCTCAGGCCGCCCGGAGTCGTTCGGCCGCGACGACGCGTGCGCCGCCCTCCGGCCCTGTCCTGAACGCGGCGACGAGATCGTTGAGCTGCCCGATGCGGTTGGAGAGCGAGCCGGCGGAGGCCGCGCTCTGCTCGGCGAGCGCCGCGTTCTGCTGGGTCATCTCGTCGAGATGGGCGACCGCCTGGCTCATCTCGTCGATGCCGTTGGCCTGCTCGCCCGAGGCCGCCGAGATGTCGG
>NZ_JBHSLU010000133.1:0-3482 GCF_042655245.1 Allobosea massiliensis
CCATCGTCAGCCTGCCAGCCGTGGCCGCCTGACCAGCCCGACCAAAGCCGGCACGCGGTGGCTCTGCGAAGCTACACCACCAGCAGGGACACGACCCCTGGGCGCAAGCGCGCGACTTGTTCGATCAGATCATCGCGGGTCTGGGAGAGGAGGAGGAAGGCAAGGCATTCGCAGTCGACGGCCCCACTGGAGCTGGCAAGACCCATATTCTGCGACGTCTCAGCCGGCACAAGAATCTGGAGCTCATCGAGACCGAGGAGGGGCCGCTGCGGCCCTTGCTCAAGGTCGAGATCCCGGCTGCGTGCGACCTACGAAAGCTTGGCGTGCGGATGCTTCGCCGCATGGGTGTTGGTGTGGCGCTGGCCGAGGATGTCGGTGATGGCGAGTCCAAGATCACCAAGGGGATTCGGCTGGATGCCGAAGATGTCTGGGACGTCATCCGGATCCAGCTCCAGACCCAGGGCGTCATGGTTGTCATTATCGACGAGATCAACAACGTCTTCTCAAATCCCAAGAGCCATGAGCGCGCTCAAATCGCCATGAAGCTCAAGGAAATGCTGGTCGATAAGGAGTGGCCAGTCTCTATCGTCCTGGCAGGCGTCAAAGCGGCAAAGTTCGTTGAGGAATATCCCGAGCTTCGCCGCCGCACGCCGATAGTCGAGGTCCGCCGGCTCGATAACAAGCGCCGGGACCACATGGCGATGCTGCTGCAGAATTTCGAAAAAAGGTTGGGTTTCCCCGAGAAGCTCGACCTGCATCTGCACGATTATCCCGAGCGCATGATCCATGCGACCGACGGCGAGGTTGGTCGCGTTGCCGACCTGTTCAAGCTCGCTGGTGTCGGTCCGTGGATGGCTGGCCGCCCGATGACCATGTTGGATCTCGCTGCTGCGGCAGAAGCTATCGGGCTCTGCGACGCGAGGGCCAATCCCTTCCGTGTGGCCGACCTGACCAAGGTGAAGAAGAAAAAGAAGTCGCTAGAGGATTATGACCGCACGTTGTTGCGAGGCAACCAGCGGCCCTCGATCGAGGATGGAGAGTGAGGCTCTCAACCCTTCCGGTTCGTCCGATCCGTCATTCGGGTGAACCGGCCTACGCTTATTGCGCGAGGATAGGGGCGACGAACGGCCTGAAGACGCTGACCCACTGCGGTTACGTCTTCGGTTTCCGGTCCTTCGAAATCATCCAGGGCAAAGGTCTGGAATGCGTCGCTGAGCTCACGGACCAGGATCTCGCGGCCTTGTCGTTCGACACAGCGAAGACCGCCCCTGACAACGTCGAGCTGCGCGGAGAGCGCCTGTTCCGAAAGCAGTGGACCATTGCTTCACAGTGCAAGGTCTGCCCGGGATGCGTTCGTCAGGACATGGCTGCACCCGAGCAGTTTCGCCGGCGGCTTCCAAGAGCATGGCGACGGACCTTTTGGGATATCCGCGCCGTCGACGTTTGCGTGGAGCACTCAGCGCGACTGATCGATGCCTGTGAGGCCTGCGGTGAAGCGCTGTCCTATGAGAACGCCTCGGTCGGCCGATGCCCGCAGGGGCACGACATAGCGCAGTTCATCTGTGAGGCCGTTCCGGAAGGCGAGACGCTGGGAGCTCGGTATATCCTGGGCAGGCTCGGCTTCGCGGAGCGTCTCGCCTCGGCATTTCTCGATGAGTTGGATCTGGGTCGCGCGATCGCGACGATGGAGGCCGTCGGACGAGCCGCCATGGGGATAGAGCGGTTTGCCGAGCAGGCTCCCAGTTCTTCGTCCGGTGCGATTCTCTCTGTGGGTTTCGATGCCATTCAGGGGCTGCCGGAGCGGCTGCCTGTCATTATGGACGGGCTTGTCGCTTTGTCCGGGCAGCGCCCTTGGCGGTGGGGTCTCCTGAAGGCCTATGGCGAATTCTACGAGTGGCTCATGGACGAGCCGCAGTCCGCAATTATCGACGCGTTGCGCGCCGGAATCGTGGCCCATGCGGAGAATTCGGACCAAGTCATCTTCAAAGCGAACACCACTGTCGCCGGCGTAATGATGGCGAGCGCGAAATATGTCCCGCTTGCCGAGGCGGCCGCGGAATGCGGCATGGGAAGCGACCGTTTCCGTCGGTTCTGCGAGGCTCAGGGCGTCCTCCCGAGCGCGAGGCTTCGCCAGGGAGAGAGCGCACGTATCCCCCGAGCTTTTGTGGATCAGTTCAGGGAGATGATCGCCGAGTGCTTCAACGCGACCGAGCTCGAAATCGCACTGGGTGTCTCGCCAGCCGCCGCCCGGGCCATTGCAGATGAAGGGCTCGTCGATCCGATCGTGCCGGCCGAGCAGCGCCGTGAGCTCAAATTCAACGTCGCACTCTTTTCGGTGCAATCAGTCCGCAGGCTCCTCGACGACCTGGCTGCTAGGATCGAACTCGGTGGCAACAATCTCACCGCTCTTCCCAAAGCCGCGGCGACTTTGCGGTTAGCAACGAGCAAGGCCGTCCAGCTCGTGCTGTCGGGACGGCTTTCCATCAGAGGCTACGACGGCAGCGCACCCGGCCTTCAGGCATTCCTAATCGACCGGTGCGAGCTCTCGAAAGCGATCGGTCAGCACCTTTCCTACGAATTCGTTCCGATCTCGACCGCCGCCGGCCAGATTGGCATCAAAGGTGAAACCGCCAAGGCGTTGCGGGATCATAACTTCCTCGACGCAACCCGTCATCGAAACAGCCTTCTAGTCCGACGGGACACCCTCCAGAGATTCGTCGATGACCATGTGACGTCGCAAACCCTCGCAGCCATGGGCGGTTTCGGCTCGGCGAGCGCGGCGACCAAGCAGCTCAAGAAAGTCGGCCTCACTCCGATCCTGCCCATGGAGGTAGCTCGGCAAGCCATCTTTCGCCGATCCGAAGCCGAGGCGGCTTTGGATCGCTGGCAGCGACTCGAATCTGGCGCACCACGCGCTACCGAACACTGACTGGCCGATAGGATTGTGTGCATGAGGATCAACTACGTTGCCGTTTATCCCGCTCGCCAGGATGGGGAGCCGGCCTACGCTCACTTGATGCGCGTGGCGCAAGCCAACGGCGTAAAGCGCGTTGCGACCTTGGCGGCAAACCTCGGCCTGGAATCATATCGCCTGCATATGCGGTCTTCGCTGGAGACCATCGGGAGCGTCGGTCGCTCGGATGCGGTCAGCCTCTCCCACGACACGGCCACTGATGATCGCGATATTGTCACCCTTCGAGGAGAGACGCTCAAACGTGGTACGCAGTGGTCTTCGCTTAGCGTCCGACGCGCTTGCCCGGCCTGCTATGCCGAGGACAAGCAGGCAACCGAACCCTATAAGCGCCGGCTGCCGCGAGCGTGGCACCGCACTTGGTGGGACGTGGCCGCGGTCACCGCCTGTCCAGTCCACTACTGCCGCCTCATTTCGGTCGTGTCCCTGCTGGTGGTGTAGCTTCGCAGAGCCACCGCGTGCCGGCTTTGGTCGGGCTGGTCAGGCGGCCACGGCTGGCAGGCTGACGATG
>NZ_JBHSLU010000134.1:0-6681 GCF_042655245.1 Allobosea massiliensis
CGGGGTGGAGCAGCCCGGTAGCTCGTCAGGCTCATAACCTGAAGGTCGTCAGTTCAAATCTGGCCCCCGCAACCAAAATCAAACGATCAAAACGCCCGCAGCCAAAACTGCGGGCGCTTTCGCGTCGTGTCGATCCTTCTGCCGTCAGCGCGACCGCAGCGGCTGGGCGGCGCTGCGCAGCAGCGAGACGAGCTGGCTCTGCTGGTGCGTCCGGGTCTTTTGGAAAATGCGCGCCAGATGTGTGCGCGCCGTCGAAATCCTGACATTCTGGACGGCCGCGGCTTGCGTCAATGACTGTCCGGAGGCCAGCGCCGAGGCGACGCGTGCTTCCGCCTCGGTCAGCTGGAAGAGTTGACGGCAACCGGCGACAAAATCGGTCGCCGGCTCGAGCCGTTTGAGGGCCAGCATCGCCCGCCGCGGCCGGCTCCCGGCCGTGATCGGCGTGGCCGGAATCAGGCAGGCAGACAAGGCCGGCCGCCCTTCGCGACGATCCCGGATCAGAAGACTGCTCCGTCCCTGGTCGAGCGGCTGCTCGCCCCAGCGCAGGGCGGCCTCGACGCCCTGTTTCAGCAGCCGTTGATCGCCGGAATTCCTGGCGAAGAGACGCCCTTGATGGAGACCGAGCGGCGAGTCGGTCTCCATCAGGATCATCTCCGCCTCGGCGTTGGCATAAGTGACACGCAACTCGCCATCGAGCAGCAGGATCGCCATGGCGACGGCATCGAGGGCATCGCGGGTCTCGTCGCGCTGCCATCTCACCTGGCTCATCTCGGTGCTGACCAAGGCGATCCGGCGCAGAAGCGGCGCGAGTGACTGCAGCAACGCGGCGTCATCGTCGCCAAAGGGCTCCTGGCGTTGCCCACGCTGGACATCGAAGAACCATTGACTCGGGCCGATCTCAGCCAGCCGGCAGCCGAGACCTCCATACATGTCCTGCGGCGCCATCCACTCCTGCCAGGCGCGGCTGGAGCGCAGCGCAGCCTCACCGAACAGGGCGTTGTCGCGATAGACGCTGCCGATGGGCACACAGCGGAGCCCCTCTGCGAAGCGAATGAAGTCTTCAGCGAGATCCTCGTAGCAGCGACGCTGCATCACCTCGTCGCTGTTGGTGGCGATGGCATCGGCGGCTGTCAGGCCTGGACCCAGCCGGGCGAGACAGGCTTTCGAGCCGTCGAAGAGCTGGCGCAGCCGTTCGACGGCATCCGGCATCTGGGCGCTGTCGAACGCGCCGGCGAGCAGGCTATCAGCCGTGGCTGCCACCGCATCGACGCTGGGACGGGACATCGCCACGCCTCACCCTCCAACCAGCCTCAGCACCAAGGCGGCCGGACCATAGCAACGCGACGTCTTTGGATAAAGTCCAAAAGCAGTCCAAAGCACAGGGGTTCGGCAAGGCTGGCGCTAGACGCGGGCAAGACCGATGAGCTGGTCGAGGTCGGCCTGGCAGCCGAGCGCGTCGAAGACCCCGGCCCGGCGCGTCGCAACGGCGCCGGCCGCAGCCGCCTGACGCAACGCCTCGGCGGTGCCCAGGCCGCGTGCCAGCGCCACGCCGAGCGCCGCCGCAAAGGCATCGCCGGCGCCCAGCGTGTCGACGACGTCGACGGGAAAGGCTGGCTGGCCGATGGCGCCCTCATGTCCGAGCGCGACGGCGCCGGCCGCGCCCAGCGTCAGCACGACCAGCCTCGGTCCGCGAGCCAGAACCGCCGGCCCCAGCTCCGAGACGAAGCGGGCCGGCTCGGCCGGATCGATCGCGCCGGGCAGGACCGTCTCCGCCAGCGCCTCGGCTTCGGTCTGGTTGAGCACAAGGATGTCGGTCGTCGCCAGGATCTCGTCCGGGATTGGCCGGAAGGGCGACGGATTGAGCAGGGTCGTGACGCCGGCGCGACGCGCCAGCGCTAAGGCCTCAGCGATGGGGCCGTCGGCGATCTCGAACTGCGCCATCACCATGGCGGCAGCGGCGATGCGCTCCGCAGCCTCCCGCACATGGTCGGCCGACAAGGCGTGGTTCGCTCCGGGATCGACGGCGAGGCAGGTTTCGCCGTGAGCGTCGGTGAAGCCGACGCCGCTTCCCGTCTTGCCGACGACGCGGATCAACATCGACGCAGGCAGATCGGCCTGTGCCAGAGCGGGCGCGGCGAAGGCGGAGGCGAGATCGTCGCCCACCGCCAGCAGCCCGTCCACCTCGGCGCCGAGACGCCGCGCAGCGACGGCGAGGTTCAGTCCCTTGCCGCCGGGCTCGATCATGACGATATCGGCCGCAAGCGACTCGCCCGGTCGCGGGAACCGCTGGACCTTGGCCGAACAGGACAGGACGAAGCTTGCCAGCACGAAGACGGAGCCTGCAGCCATCGTGTCCGATCCCCTTTCGCAGTCCGTCAGCGCCGCCCGCGCATCTGCCTGCCGATGACATTGCCGCTCAAGCCCAGCAACGTGCGGAGGCGTCCGCCGTTCCAGGATCTGCTGGATCTCCGCGACGACACGGCGCAGCCGCTCTACCAGCAATTGGAAGATCAGCTGGCGCGCCTGATCGGGACTGGGACCTTGCCACCCGGCACGACCCTGCCGGCGGAGCGACAGCTCGCCGAGCGTCTCGCCATCAGCCGCTCGACCGTTCAGCGGGCCTATAACGCGCTGCGGTCGAAGAAGCTGCTGAGCGCGCAGGGGCGGCTCGGATCGATCGTCCAGGGCACGACAGGGCGCCTGCATTCGGGGATGGACCGTCTGAAAGGCTTTACCGAGGAGATGCGCGAACTTGGACGCGTGCCATCGTCGCGGATCCTGGAGCGAACCGTCGTCAGCGATCCCACCATCGCCGCTCTGTTCGGTCTGGACGACTCCGCGCGTTTTTTGAAGCTCGTTCGGGTGCGAAGTGGCGATGGAGTGCCTCTCTCGCGCGAAACCGGCTGGTACAACCTCCAGCGGGCTCCGGAGCTCGAACAGGCCGATCTCGGCGGGTCGGTTTACGCGGCGCTGGCCCAACTGGGCGCGCCGCTCGAACGCTGCGACCAGACCATCGAGGCCGCGCAGCCGAGCGCGGAGGAATCCGCGATTTTCGGCTTCGATGAGCCGGTACCCTGCCTGCTGATCAAACGCCGCAGCTTCGCTCGTGACGGCGACATGCTCGAATATGTCGAGGGCCTCTTCCGGGGCGACAGCTACACCTATCGGCTTTCGCTGCGGATCTGACGATACCGCCCACGCGGCGCCGCACGATCCCGATGAACCAGCAGCCCCGTCGGCGCGACCAACAGAAGGAACACGACCACGCCGTCTGACAGGGCGCTTCCGGGCCAGCTGTCACGCAAGGAACCGCGAAGATGCTCGAAATCGAGGACGCTCCTCGCATGTCCATGATCTTCAGCCTGCCGCATCCGGCTTCACCCCAGCCTCTCCCGTCCTGCTGCGCTCCCGCACGCGATCCGGGCCGAGGTGCCAAACCCCTCTTCGTGATCGACGCCGAACTGCGCGTGCATTTCCGCAATCAGGGCGCCACGGCGCTGACCCGTGAGGGGCTCAGCGGCGAGGGCCGTCTCATCTGCTCCGACAAGCTCTTCGCGGCCCGTCTCCAGACCTGGCTCAAGCGGCGCTTGGCCGGCACGGCCTCCGAGGAGATAAGGCTGCCGCTGCTGATGCGCTGCGGCCGCCAGACGGTCATCGATGCCGTCCATCTCGGCGGGGCCGGCATGGATCTCTTCATCCTGACGGTCGACGATCCCCAGCGCATGATCGACCGCAATGTCGACGAAGTCGCCGAAGCCTGCGGGCTGACGCCCACCGAGGCGCGGATCCTCGGCCTCATCGTCAAAGGCATGGACACGGTCGAGGCCGCCCGCAAGCTCGGCATTGCCCGCACCACGGCGCGCACTCATCTCCAGCGCCTCTTCGCCAAGACCGGCACCGCCCGGCAGAGCGAACTCGTGCGCTTCGTCGCGACCTTCGTCGAGGAGGCCGCCTGAGCGCGAGAGCGCCGCTCAGTCCCGGCGCAGCCCGTCGATCCAGCCGCCGACAAGGTTGCGGGCGAGCAGGAATTCGGGACTGAACGTGGTGCGCCGCAAGGGTTCGACCGAGATTGGCCCTGCGAGAAAGGCACGCTCCTCCGCCAGCGCCTGCACCGCCTCGGCATGGCTGACCGCCCGGAAGGCGATCTGTGTTCCTGGGCGTGCCTGGGCAAGGCGCCCGAGATCGGCGCCGATCACCGTCGCGATCTTCGGATAGCCGCCAGTCGACTGCCGGTCCGCCATCAGCACGATCGGCTGCCCTTCGCCCGGCACCTGGATGGCCCCCATGGCAACCCCATCCGATGGGATGTTGAAACCCAGCCGGTGGCTCAGCACAGGGCCTTCGAGGAAGCAGGCCATGCGGTCGCCTCGCTCCGAGATTCGCCAGGGCCCGGCGAGAAAGGCGGCGAAGACGTCGGCGGCGAAGTAATCGTCCTGGGGGCCGGGCAGCACGCGAATGAGATCGGCAGGTCGGTCCAGCAGGGGGGCGTGGATTTCGCCAGGGCCGGTGGTGCCGCCTGTCTCCATCCCCACGGGCAGACTGTCCCCGGCGCGGAGCAGGCGCCCTCCCGGGCCGCCCATGCCGGTGCGCAGATGGGTCGCCTGCGAGCCCAGCACGGACGGCAGGCAGATGCCCCCGGCCACTGCCAGATAAGCCCACATGCCGTCATCGCCGGCGCGCACCCTCAGGGTCGAGCCCGGTTCCAGGCGCAGCACGGCAGCGGCCGGCAGCGCCTCGCCATCCAGCGTTACGCGGAACCTGCCCCCCGCCACGGCCACGCCGAGTGGCCGGTCCTCGGTTGTGACCTCGATACCGCCGAGCGAGACCTCGATCGCGGCTGCGCCCATCTCATTGCCAAGCGCCCGGTTGGCGACCGCATGGGCGAAGGGGTCCATCGGCCCAGCGACTGTGACGCCATAGCGCAAATAGCCATGGCGCCCGCGATCCTGGACGGTCACGCCCGGCCCGGCGGATAGAATGCGTAGCGCCGTCATGCCGGCTGCCTGCGGGCGATGCGCTCGCCCGTCTCGGCGCGGGCCTCCAGGGACGCGAAGGTATGCTCGTCGATGGGCTCGAAGCACAGGCTGTCGCCTGGCTCGAACAGGAAGGCGCTGCTCCGCTCGGGTGCATAGAGCCGCTCGGGCGTGCGGCCGACGACATACCAGCCGGTGGGCATCGCGAAATGGGCGACGGCGCAAAGCCCACCGCCGACCAGCACGGCCCGGCTGTCATGCGGCGGGCGGGGGCGGGGCCGGCGCGAGATCGCCAGCGGTTCCGGCAGGCCTCCGAGATAGGTGAAGCCCGGGGAAAAGCCGTACATGTAGACGCGGTAGCGCCCGGCGGCGTGGAGCTCGGCGGCCCTGTCCGCTGTAAGCCCGAGAAGCCCGGCCATCTCGGCCAGGTCCTCGCCATGGGGCGGCGCATAGCAGCAGGGCAGTGTCCAGAGTGCGCTGTTGCGGCTGGCGACCGGCGCGGGGCCGGACAGGGCCGCCCTCACATGGGAAACCAGCCGGGCCCGGTCGAGCCGCAGCGGATCGTAATGGATCATCAGCGAGCGATAGGTCGGCACGAGTTCGCGCAGGCCTTCGGGCGGATTGGCCGCCAGTGCCGCGTCGAGCGCGAGAACCCGGTCGCTCAGCGCGGGGTCGACGCTGCGGCCGAATTCGACCACCAGGGCCGCTTCCCCTGCGTCGAGGAATTTCGGGGCAGCCGGCGCATCCTGGCTCATGCGAACGGGGCGAGCCCGATGCCGGCCTCCTCCAGCGCCGCCCTCACGGCGCGAGCGGTCGCGACCGCATGGGCGGAATCGCCATGGACGCAGACGGATTCGATGCCGGTCGGCAGGCGCCGGCCCGACAGCGTGATCAGCGCGCCCTCGCGGACCATCGCGACGACGCGCTCGGCCGCCTCGCGCGCATCGGTGATCATGGCGCCCGGCAGATGGCGCGCCACGAGTTGCCCCTCCTCGGTGTAGCCGCGATCCGCGAAGATCTCCTGATGGACCTTCAGCCCTGCCGCCTCGCCGGCCGCGACCTGCTGCGTCAGCGCGGTCGCGAGAAATCCCAGCGTCGGATCGACCGCCTTGATCGCGCGAGCGATCGCGTCCGCCACGGGCCGCTCCTCGCAGGCGATGTTCCCGAGCGCGCCATGTGGCTTCACATAGCTGATGCGGTGGCCCGCATAGGAGGCAAGCGCGGCAGCGGCACCGATCTGATAGGCAACGAGCCGCTCGATCTCGCCCGTGCTGAAGGGGATGCGCCGCCGTCCGAAACCCCAGAGATCCGGGAAGCCCGGATGAGCGCCGACCGCCACCCCGTTCTGCCGCGCGAGCGCGAAGGCATTGGCCATGATCTCCGGGTCCCCCGCATGCAGGCCGCAGGCGACATTCGCCGAGGTCACGATCGAGAGCATCGCCGCATCGTCGCCGCAGCGATAGGCGCCGAAGCCCTCCGCGAGATCCGAGTTGAGATCGATCCTCTGCATCGTCCGTCCATTCTCGCTGCGCGGCGTGGGAAGGCGGCCGCGAGCGCCGAGCTTAGGACGTGGAGCCTGCGCAGAGAAGTCCGCGACGGGCGCCTCCAACCTTCGTCGCGACGTTCCGATTGGAACATTACCTTAGGTTATCCTTAACGGTTGTGTCCCAGCTTTATGCCGGCTCATCACTGCCCCGGACCCCCCCCC
>NZ_JBHSLU010000134.1:6831-15123 GCF_042655245.1 Allobosea massiliensis
CTGACGCTGCTTTTCGTCCAACAGGTTCGCAAGGACATCGCCTTTTCCGCGCTCGAGGTCACCGGCGCCCGGGTGCTGAGTGATGTCTGGGCGGCGCTTGCGGCCAGCACTGCGCCCGCGGCGTCGGCCGATCGGCTCGCGAGCGAGGCGCGCCGTGTCGCTGCCCAGCAGCCAGCCGCCGAGGCTTTGAAGGCCGGAGAGGCGATGCGGGCTTTCGCCGGCGCTCTCGGCGAAGGCAAGGACCGCAACGCGGCCTGGGACGCCGGCCAGGCCGCCATCCAGAAGATCGCCGACGGCTCCAACCTCACCCTCGATCCCGATGTCGACTCCTACTACGTGATGGATGTTGTCGCCGTCCGGCTGCCGGAATTGGTGATCGCGCGGGCTGCGCTCGACGCCGCGATGCAACCGGCCCTGATGGGCAACAAGGTCACGCCCCGTCAGCACGACGCGCTGGTTCAGGCGGCGACGCGCTACGACATCGCGCTTTCGGCTGTGCAGTCCTCCCTCGCTTCCGGTGTCGCAGGCAATACCGATGGCAGTCTGGGGGCTGCCCTCGCCGCCGTCCGCAGCGGCTTCGAGAGCGCCGGCGCGGCGGTCTCGCGCCAGGCCGCTGCGCTGCGCGAGGACTATGCGATGGAGCGCGCGCCCTCGCTGCGCCAGCCGGACGCTCAGGCCGCTGCAAGCGCTTTTGCGGCCGCCTCCGACGCGCTCTGGCGCGGTGCGCAGACCCAGCTGATCCGCCTGATCGAGGCTCGTATCGGCGGGATCGAGTCGAAGGCGATGCGCGATCTCGTCATCGCGGCGCTGGCGGCGCTTGTCGTCTTCGGTTGTGCGCTCGGCTTCGTCCGCACCATCCGCAACCCGCTCGGCGATCTGGTCGCGTCCCTGCGGCGTCATGAGGCGGGGGATTTTTCCAGACCGGTTCCGCATACCGCCCTCGCCAACGAGATCGGCGAAATCGCGCGCGCTGCCGATCAGGGACGGGCCGAGGCGGGCCGCACGGCCCTGACGGTCTCGGCCATGAACCAGTCGCCGACGATGCTGATGATCACCGATCCTGAGGAGCGGATCACCTTCATGAGCGCCTCGCTGCTGCGCCTGCTGAAGCAGCTGGAGCCGACGTTCCAGGCGGCCTCGCCGGGGTTCAGGGTCGAGGCGATGATGGGCGAGCATATCGACTGCTATCGCACCAACGCCAATCTCAAGCGCCAGCTCATCCTCGACAACGGCCAGGTCAGGAAGGTGCGCTACGATGTCGGCGCAGAGGCGATCATGGTCGACATGGCCTATATCAGCGATGCGGGTGGCAACACGATCGGCCACACGCTGATCTGGCGCAATGTGACGGCCGAGTTGCGCAGCGAGGCCGAGGTCGCGGCCGTTGTCGAAGCCGCCCGTGCTGGCGATTTCTCGGCCAGGCTGTCGCTCGACGGCAAGGAGGGGTTCGTTCGCGACATCGCCATCGGCCTCAACCAGGTTTCAGCCGTTGTCGAGGACGCGACGGCCGACTTCGCCCGGGTCATGCAGGCACTGGCTGCGGCCGATCTCACCAGCCGCGTGACAGGCGAGTATCAAGGCGTCTTCCAGACGCTGAAGGAGGCGATCGACGACACGGTCGACCGCCTCTCGGCGACTGTGAGGACCATCCAGGTCACCTCGGCCGATGTCGGCCTCGCTGCGCGCGAAATCAACCTGGGCGCAAACGACCTGTCGAAGCGGACCGAGGAGCAGGCCTCGAGTCTCGAGGAAACCGCGGCGACGACGGAGCAGCTCGCGGCTTCCGTCAAGGCGGCTGCGAACGCGTCCCGTCAGGCCGTTAAGCTCGCCGAGGAAGCGATGGCGGTGGCGGGCAAGGGCGGAGCCATCGTCTCGGACGCGGTCGATGCGATGACGCGCATCGAAGCCGCGTCGCAGAAGATCTCGGACATCACCACCGTGATCGACGGCATCGCCTTCCAGACGAATCTTCTGGCGCTCAACGCCGCCGTCGAGGCGGCCCGCGCCGGCGACGCCGGCAAGGGCTTTGCCGTCGTGGCATCCGAAGTTCGCACCCTCGCGCAGCGCGCCGGCGACGCCGCCAAGGACATCACGACGCTCATCGCAGAGTCCGGCAGCGAGGTTCAGCAGGGTGTCGGACTGGTCCGCTCGGCCGGAACGGTTCTGGAGCAGATCGTTCAGGCCTCGCGCAAGGTCGCGAGCACCGTTTCGGAAATCTCGTCCGCCACCTCCGAACAGGCGAACGGCATCGACGAGATGAGCCAGACCGTCGCGCATATGGACGAGATCACCCAGCAGAACGCGGCGCTGGCCGAAGAGAGCGCGGCATCCGCCGGCTCGCTCTCGGGGAAGATCGGACAGCTCAACGACCTCGTCGCGGCTTTCAGGACCGGGCCCGAGGCCGGCTCAGCCGGCCAGATCGCCGCTTCGACGGCGACCGAGCCCGCACGCCTGCGCCAGCTTGCCGAAGCCGCCTTCGCCCAGACCAAGGCGCGGGCGCCACGTGCAATGCCCCGGCCGGCGGCTTCGCAACCGCAGAGCGCGGCCCCTGCTCCGGCTCCGGCCAAGAAGGTTGCCAACAGCCATGCAGGCGGGTCGGGGTGGGAAGAGTTCTGAGGTGGTTTTCAGGGCATCGCGCTTGGCCTGACTGCCCGCGCCTGACGAGGGCCCTGCCGATCCGGCAGGGCCCTTTTTGCTGAAATGGGGGCGTCTGTCGCCATCCAGCCTGTCGGATGTGTTCGCCCGCTGTACCGCTAGACCTCGATTGACAAGGCGCGCACGCGGCGCGCAGTATGCAGCATACAATAAGAATGGCGGCACGAACCGCCATGGCACGGGCAGGGAACATCGGAGGAGCGGACATGCGCGCACGCAGATCCGTCATTGGCACGCGTCGGTGGGTCTCGTCGCGACAGGCTCCGCTCCGACCCAGCGTCCGGACCGCGATGGGTCGATCGGCTTCCTCACGACTGACCGGTCGCTGGGCTAACCGACCGTGATGCCTCTGTCCCGATTCCTGCTTCGCCAGCTCGAAAACCTCCTGATCCTCGCCTTCGTGGTGATGATCGCGATGGTCTTCGGCAATGTCGTGCTGCGCTACCTGTTCAACTCCGGCATCACCATGTCGGACGAAGCCTCGCGCATGATTTTCGTCTGGCTGACCTTCGGCGGAGCTTTCCTCGTGGCGCTCGAAGGCGGCCATCTCGGCATGACGGCGATCGTGCAGATGCTCGGACTGCGCGGCCGCCGGTTGGCGCGACTCGTGGCCGAGAGCCTGTCGCTGTTCTGCATGGGCCTGCTGGTCTTCGGTTGCTGGCAGCAGAGCAGCCTCAACATGGCCAATCTCTCGCCGGTGATGGGTGTGCCGACCGCGATTTTCTACATCGCCGGCCTCGCCTGCGGCCTCGGCATCGGGGCGATCAACCTCGTCACGCTGATCCGGCTGCTGACCGGCCGCGTGCCGCCGGGAGAACTCGTCATCGGCGCCGAATCGGAGGAAATGGCCGGGTTCGAGGCCCAGCGGCAGGAGCCGCCGCGCCCATGACCGTCCTCGTCTTCCTCGTCTCGCTGCTCGGCGCGATGGCGCTCGGCATGCCGATCGCGATCTCTCTTCTGGTCTGCGGCGTCGCGCTGATGCTGCATCTGGGCATGTTCGACGCGCAGATCCTGGCGCAGAACCTGATCGGCGGGGCCGACAGCTTCCCGTTGATGGCCGTGCCCTTCTTCATGCTGGCCGGCGAGTTGATGAATGCGGGCGGGCTGTCCAAGCGCATCATCGCCTTCGCGATGGCGCTCGTCGGCCATGTCCGCGGCGGGCTCGGCTATGTCGCCGTCGTCGCGGCCATCGTCATGGCCAGCATCTCCGGCTCGGCTGTGGCCGATACGGCGGCGCTCGCCGCCCTGCTGATCCCGATGATGCGGCAGGCCGGCTACCGGCTCGACCGCAGCTGCGGGCTGATTGCGGCCGGCGGCATCATCGCGCCTGTGATCCCACCCTCGATCGGCTTCGTGGTGTTCGGCGTCGCGGCCGGCGTTTCGATCACCCGGCTGTTCCTGGCCGGCATCGTGCCGGGCCTGCTGATGGGCCTCGCGCTCGTCATCACCTGGTATGTGCTGGCGAAGGACGAGCCGGTTTCGCCCCTGCCGCGGCCGAGCGTCCGCAGCATCGCGAAGGCCGCGTTCGACGGTCTGTGGGCACTGCTTTTGCCCTTCGTGATCATCGGCGGCATGAAGCTCGGCGTCTTCACTCCGACCGAGGCCGCTGTCGTGGCCGCGGTCTATGCCTTCGTGATCGGGATGTTCGTCTATCGCGAATTGCGCATCGAGCATCTGCGGCCTGCGCTGCTGGCGGCGTTGAAGATGTCGGCCTCGGTCATGTTCCTGGTCGCGGCGGCGCTGGTTTCGGCCTGGCTCATCACCATCGCCAACATCCCCGCCGAGGTCGGCGCGATGCTGGGTCCGCTGATCGAACACAGGACGCTGCTGATGGCGGCGATGATGCTGCTCGTCATCGTCGTCGGCACCGCGCTCGACTTCATCCCGACCGTGCTGATCCTGACGCCGGTGCTGATGCCGATCGTCAAGCAGGCGGGCATCGACCCGGTCTATTTCGGCGTCCTCTTTATCATGAACAACGCCATCGGCCTGCTGACACCGCCCGTGGGCACCGTGCTCAACGTGGTCTGCGCCGTCGGCCGCGTTCCGGTCGACAAGGTCGTGCGCGGCGTCATGCCCTTCCTGCTGGCGCAGATCGCGGTGCTCACCCTGCTGGTTCTGATCCCGGACATCGTGACCGTGCCGGCGAAATGGTTCTACGGGCGCTGAGGAGGCGCCGCGTCGAAAACGAGAAACCACAAGAACGACACCCAAGGAGGACAACGAGATGACCCTCACCAGGCGCCATGCCTTGATCACCGCCGGCTCTGGCCTCGCCCTCTTCGCCATCGGCCGGCCGGCCCTCGCCCAGGCCACGAAGCTGCGCTTCGCCCATCCCCATCCTGAGGCCGACAGCTGGCACAAGGCGGCGCTCCAGTTCGCCGAGAAGGTGAAGGCGAAGAGCAACGGCCAGATCGAGGTCCAGATCTTCCCGAACGGCGCGCTCGGCTCCGACCCGCAGACGATCAGCGCGGTGCGCGGCGGCTCGCTCGACATCTGCCTGACCGGCAACCCCTTCTTCACCGGCCTCGCGCCCAAGCTCAACGTGCTCGACCTGCCCTTCCTGTTTCAGAGCCGCAAACATGCGGCCGCGGTGATGGACGGGCCGATCGGCGACGGGCTGCGCAAGGAGCTCGAAGGCTCCAACCTCAAGGCGCTGGCGACCTGGGAGATCGGCTGGCGCAACCTCACCAACAGCCGCCGCCCGGTTGCGACGGCCGCCGACATCAAGGGCCTGAAGATCCGCACCACGCCGAACCCGGCCCATATCCGCGCCTTCCAGTTGCTCGGCGCCGTGCCGACGCCGATGGCCTTCACCGAGCTGTTCTCGGCGCTCGAGACCGGCGCGGTCGACGGGCAGGAGAACCCGGTGACGCTGATCCTCAATGCCAAGTTCGCCGAGGTGCAGAAGCATCTCTCGCTGACCCGCCACGCCTTCACCACGGGACCGGTGGTGATGAACAAGGCGAAGTTCGACGCGATGGCGCCCAATCTCCAGAAGATCCTCGGCGAGACCGCGATCGAGCTCGCCGCCGTCCAGCGCCAGATGAACGAGGACACGGAAGGCTCCAGCCTCGCCGCGCTGAAGAAGGCCGGCATGCAGGCGGTCGAGAACCCCGACCGCGAATCCTTCTCGAAGATCGTCGCGGCCGAGGTCGAGAAGGAGTTCGTCACCAAATTCGGCGGCGAGACGCTGGACGCGATCAAGAAGGCCGCGGTCTGATGGAGATCATCGACCTCTCCATGCCGATCGAGCCGCATTTCCGCTGGCCGGTCGAGCTGGCGATCAAGGGCGACATCGCCGCGGGGGACCCGTTCCGGGTCTCCCGCATCAGCATGACCTGCCACGGCTTCTCGCATGTCGATGCGCAGGCCCATGTCATCGCCCACAGCCCGACGATTGAGGCGACCGCGCTCTCGCGCGTCGTCGGCCCGTGCCGCGTGCTCGACCTGCGCGACGTCGCCCCCAACCAGGCAATCGATGCCGAGAGACTCGCCGCGGCCGATCCCGGCGGGCCGGAGGGCGAGATCCTGCTGCTCTCCAGCGGCTGGGACACGAAGCGCGACTACCGCACGCGCGAGTTCTGGCTCGATGCGCCCTATCTCACCCGCGAGGCGGCGCTCTGGCTGAAGGATCGCAAGCCCACCGCGCTCGCCTTCGACTTCCCGCAGGACTATCCGATCCGCCTGCTGCTCGACGACAAGCACGTGCCCTTCGACCAGCACGTCACGCATGACATCTGCCTGCGCGCCGGCATCACGCTGATCGAATATGTCGTCAACACCGGCGCGCTGAAGAACCCCCGCACCTTCCTCTGCGCCGCCCCGCTGAAGCTGCCCAACGCCGACGGCTCCCCGGCGCGGATCTTTGCCATCGAGGGGATGGGCTGAGGAGAGGCGCTTTTCGGGCCGATCGCGGAGAGCGCCTTTGATGGGATGGCGCGTCTGGAGTGTGCCGATTGTCTCGGGCCCGCCGCCGTCATCCCGGGCTTGCCCCGGGATCCATCGGAGGCCTCCGGCGCTTGACGATGGATTCCGGATCGGCGCAGCTTCGCCGCTTGTCCGGAATGGAGGTCTGTTTCCGAGCGACGTCAGCAGGCTCTAGGCATCTTGACTCCAGGCCCGACAATGTTCCTATTTTGTTCTCACTCAAGGGAGCAACGAACAATGTCCGCCGGACCAGCCGAGATCGAG
Source organism: Allobosea massiliensis (assembly GCF_042655245.1). NCBI lineage: Bacteria > Pseudomonadati > Pseudomonadota > Alphaproteobacteria > Hyphomicrobiales > Alloboseaceae > Allobosea > Allobosea massiliensis. Next base: position 13,681 of record NZ_JBHSLU010000134.1, read on the forward strand.
GATGATCGCGACGCGATCGAGTGGGAACTGATCGAACTGGTCGAGGAGCACGGCAGCGAGCGGCAGGCCCTGCGCGCCCTCCTGCACGACTTCCATGCGCTGCTGGCCGACGCCGACAAGGCCGTATCGCGGGGCTTCCTGCGCGGAATGTTCTCAGAGGGCGCCAGGGCGCCGCTCGATGATGATCAGGCCGCGTAGTGGTCCAGCGATCGAAGCGCTCGCTGTCGTCCGGCAAGGTCGAGGACATGCAACGCGAGGTAAAGGCCTTCCAATCGAAGGTCCGGGGCTGGGCGGCGGAGGTGCCTATCGGCAGTGCGGTTTATCTCGGCCTCGATCCGCTCAATAGCTCTCTCGATCTGATGGCACGCATCCTGAACGGCGAAAGGGATGGAAAGGGCTTTGAGCGGCGCTATGGTGAGGGCGGGATAGAATGACCCGCGCATAAGGTATAGAGAGCCATTGGTGGGGAGGATGTGCGTTTGGGTAACGTCGAATTTTTTGAGCTGATATTATATTTTATAGTTGGAATGACATATCATTATAGGTATGAGATTATAATTCTAATTTTATTACTATATTTTATTGGTAGAAGATTCAACATTAGATTTCCTGTGTTGGTTTCATTCTTTATCGTTGTTGTGGTGACTGCGATCGTTGTCTAGATTTCACTAATTTTCCGTACTTGAGCGCACGCCGATCTACGCCGGCGACCTATGTGGTAAATTGCCGTGGGCCTAGGTGTTACTTCGCTTCGCGAACCAGCGTCGTCCTGATGATGCTCAACAGGTCGGCCTTCGTCGCCCGCTCCAGCGCGAGTTCATTCGGTTCCGCCGCGAGCACCGAGGCCGCAACTTAACTGGCAACGGGCCATCGGCTGGCTGATGCACTGGCGCCGCTGCTGCGATCATAAGCTAAGTGCGGGATTGAGAGCCGCCATTTCGCTTGCATCTGCTAGCGCGGACCTAATTCTTTGATTTCAAAGCGTTTCCAGCCAGAAAGGCTGGTGCTGCGAGAGAGGATTGAAATCTCAGCGGCAGAGAGAAAGAACAGGTTTTTCAGTCGCTTATGGCGGGTTGCAGCAGCCCCTGTGTATCACCCGTGGGGATCACCCGCAACCGCTACCCAACCCTCGCCCGCTGGTCGCCAAATCAGTTCAGGCCGTTGACCATGATGAACTTCGTTCCAGAGTGGCGCTCGATTGCAGACAGCTCAGTATATTCCATGTGCCAGAACCAATCCGTCTTTTCGGGGACGGGGCGGCCGGCGTCCGTGAATAGACCCCGCCAATGGTGTGCCTCGTCGAGTTTTGGGTCCCAGTAATGCAGGGCGCGGAGGATGCGGCTGGGGTCGTGTCCCTGCTGGTGGTGTAGCTTCGCAGAGCCACCGCGTGCCGGCTTTGGTCGGGCTGGTCAGGCGGCCACGGCTGGCAGGCTGACGATGGGA
>NZ_JBHSLU010000135.1:0-201 GCF_042655245.1 Allobosea massiliensis
CGGCGATCCCGTCGTCGCGACGGCCATCCTCGATCGGCTGCTTCACCACAGCCATGTCATCACCATCCGTGGAGACAGCTATCGGCTCCGCGAAAAGCGTGGCAGCGGCCTTTTGCAAAAGGCCGCTGCGACGCCGCAATCCGCAACCGCCTAAAGGCAATCGGCATGGGGGTCAGTTCTTCATGACGCAAAGGGGTCAGT
>NZ_JBHSLU010000135.1:211-1243 GCF_042655245.1 Allobosea massiliensis
AGCCGATCATCTCGCGCAGAAGATCGGCGTCGGGGCTCTTCTCCAGCAGCCCGCGCAGGTTCATCATCTCGTCGGTCATCGGGGATCTCTCGGTTCAGGGTTGGCGTTCACAACCCAAACCTAACCGGCAATCGCCGGTGACCACCGTCAGCTACACCACGCTATGGGACACGACCCACAGGCTTACGGCGCATCCGCATAAACCTGATGGGCATCAAACCCAGCGATGAAAAGATAAGCGGACTTCTCGAAGGCGTTCTTCCCGAATTGGAAAGTGCCGCCGTGAACATCTTACGCAAGGATGCTGTAGGGCGGGGAGCCGCTCTCTGGTCGCTACAAATGGCCGTTGAAAAGACCTTAAAAGCCTTTGCCCAACACAAGACGGGGAAATTTCGGCAGTCGCATGATCTTTTTGATCTCTACGACGACGTGAAGGACCTAGGTATAGCTGCAAAACGGCATTTACTGAAGAGGATGCCCCGAGAGCCACAGGTGATGTCTGATCGCTATGGTTTGGGCGGCACGCCGACAATTACCGAGGTAACGAACGCCTACGATGCCGCCTTGGCATTTGTTAGCCAGGCCTCCCGAGCGTTCAAACGCGACATCGATATAGGCGGCGCTCGATTCCTCCTTAAGAAACCGCCGTGGTTAGAACTACCCCCCACGTCGAATGAGCAGGAGGTGGGGCCTCAGCCTATCGGTGCCCCCTACAGCTCCTCTTAGCAGTATCTTGGCGACATCGGACGCGCCGCGTGGCGATGGTGCTCGCTGATACCATTTTGGCGTCGCAGTTCCTCATTGGCTCGCCATAGCAGCTCCGTGGCCGACAGGCTGACTAGCAACGGATTGGTTCTTAACGAGTTCGCGGCCAATACCACGACGGCCACCTCGTGCTCCGCAACTTCGGCGAGCTGACGCCGGGCCGCAACCGCGGTCGTGTCCCATAGCGTGGTGTAGCTGACGGTGGTCACCGGCGATTGCCGGTTAGGTTTGGGTTGTGAACGCCAACCCTGAACCGAGAGATCCCCG
>NZ_JBHSLU010000135.1:1253-5431 GCF_042655245.1 Allobosea massiliensis
GAAGTCCCGCTCACCGTAATGGTGGGTCGGTCCGCGCGTCTGTTACGTCAACGCACCCGCGTCTCCTTGATCCGCATCAAGGTGCGAAAAGCTGGAAACGGCTTTCCCGGGGCGTTCGCACGAGGACCGCCTCTATCTACTGGGCAGCTGAAAGACCGCCGATGACCCGTGACGAAATTCTCTCAGCATCCTCGATGCCCTAGCCAGCCCGAGCTACCCGAAGGTGCATTAGGAGGCTAGGACGATGCGCTGCGGCGCTGCGTGGACGAGATCGACGGCCTGGGCCGCACCTCGGCTGAAGGCCGCAGCAAGTGCTACGGGCACAGGTCCCTTTCCAGTTCGGAGTCGGGTCGTGAGGCAAGGTCATGGCAGCCGTCGCATGGGGAAGCGTTCTCTCTGGATGCTTGCCAGCCGGTCCCTCATCGCCGTCGCCTTCGTCGGGGTCTGCGCGCCCCAGGCTGTCGCGCAGTCTGGCGGCCACGCCGAGCACCATCCCGGCACGACGGCCGGCACCCCCGACGCACCCCCCACCTCAGCGCCAGCAACCCCGACCGCTCCGCCAAGCAACCCGCCTGCGGGCGTTTCGAGCACCCAGCCGCCGATGCCCGGAATGGGTTCGGGTGGTCCCGGCATGGGGGGCGGTATGGGTGCCGGCGGTGCCATGGGCGGAATGATGGGCGAGATGATGGGCCGCCCGCGCAAGGAGTTCTATCCCTCCCTGATGGACGTCCCGGCCTTAACGGCCGAGCAGCGCCAAAGCCTGGAGGCCCAGGCGCGCATCCAGATCAGCGCCGGGACGGACGGAATCGCGAGCGCCGAGAATGCGCTCCGGCATGCCAACGCCGCCGGAGACGCGGCCGCGGCTGAGCAAGCCACTTCACGTCTCCGTGACGCTCTCAATCAGGTGAAAAGCGGCGCCACGACGCTCCGGTCGCTCACGGAGGGAAAGCCGCCACAGCAGATCGCGCAGGACTGGTTCAAGACCCAGCTGAACATCCCGACCGGCGTCCCAACACATGGGATCAGCGGACCCCTTGGCCTGTCGTGGTTCCACGTCATCACGATGTCGCTCGTCGCAACGTTCGCCGCGGCCATGCTCGCCATCTATCTGGTCCGCATGCGCCGCGCGAACGCCCTCGTGAACCGCCTGACGAGCGCCACCCCTGTCCCGGCCACATCCGCCGTCCCTGCACCCCCGGCCGCGGCCCCGCCCGTGCCGCCGGTATCGCCTTCGGCGAGGGTCGCGGCTGCCCCGGCCGCCGTGGCTCCGAGCGCTGCCCCTGCCGCAGTTGCCCCGGGTCCCGGAGGCGCGCCAGCAACGCCTGCGTCGGCCGCCAAGCCAACCCCGGGCAAATTATGGAAAGGCAAGCTTCGGGTCGCCGCCATCTTTCCCGAAGCGACGGGGGTCAAGACTTTCCGGCTCAGAGACCCCGGAGGCGGGCCGATCCCCTTCACCTTCGTGCCCGGCCAGTTCCTGACCTACTCGGCGGAGATCGACGGCAAGCTGGTCCGGCGCTCCTACACGATTGCGTCCTCGGCCGCGCAGACAGCCTATGTCGAGACCACCATCAAGCGCGAGGAGCCGGGCATCTTCTCCGACCACATGCACGACCACGTGGTCGAGGGCGACCTGGTCGACGTGATGGGGCCGTCGGGGGTTTTTACCTTCACTGGGGCGGAAGCCGACAGCGTCGTCCTGATCGGGGGCGGCGTCGGCGTCACGCCGTTGATGGCCGCCATCCGCTACCTCTTCGACACCGCTTGGCCCGGCGAGATCTTCCTCGTCTATGGGGCTCAGACCACGGCGCACTTCATCTTCCGGGACGAGCTCGAGTTCCTGCAACGCCGCATGCGCAACCTGCACGTGGCTGCCACGATGGCGCGCGCGGCGGGCACGCACTGGATGGGGGCGGAAGGCCACATCACGAAGGAGTTCCTCGCCCTATCCGTTCCCGAGATCGTCAAGCGACGCGTCCACCTCTGCGGCCCGCCCGGCATGATGGAGGCGATGAAGAAGCTTCTGGCGGAGCTCGGCGTCCCGCCCGAACAGGTGAAGACCGAGGCCTTCGGACCGGCTCTAGGCGCCGTACCCCCGCCCGGCGCCACAGTCATCGCGCACATCGGCGCTCCTTCACCCGCTCCCGCCGGCGCGCCGCCACCCCCGGCCGCGATCGGGCCGGCGACCGCGACGGTCCGCTTCGCGCGGTCGAACAAGACCGCCCCTCTTCCTCCGGACAGGAGCGTGCTGGAGGTCTCCGAGGATATCGGCGTGAACATCGACTACTCGTGCCGGGTCGGCATCTGCGGCGTGTGCAAGACCCAGCTTCTCGAGGGCAAGGTGACCATGGAAGTCGAGGAGGCCCTGACGCCGGAGGACAAGGCGAGGGGCATCATCCTGGCCTGCCAGGCCAAATCGATCGGCAACCTGGTCGTCGAGGCCTGACATGAGCCGGACCGAACGGCTGACCGTCGAAGTCGTCCTCACCCTCCTCCTGTTCCTGGTCCCGGCCTTCGTTCTGCATACGTCGCCGCGCTTCGCCGGGAGCCTGGCGGGCTTTGCGCTGGGCGTTGCCGCAGCCACCCTGATGGTCTCGCTGCTGATCTATCCTCTTGCCAAGTACAGCACCCGCCTCAAATCATGGATCACCCGGGTCGCGCCGATGGGTGCGCTGCTCACGTTTCACGTCTACGCGGGAGTGTTCGGTGCCTTCCTGGCCATCCTGCACACCGGGCACAAGTACCAGAGCCCGCTGGGCATCGCTCTCGTGACCGCCATGCTCGTCGTCGTCGCCACGGGGGTCGTCGGGCGCTACTACCTTCCCGAGACGTCGGCCGAGCTGCGGGAGGAGCAGTCGCGGCTCGCGACCTTGCGCTCCGCCTACGACCGGACAGCCGCGGCGTTCGCCGAGCGGCAGGCCCTTGAGGATGCAGCGGCCGCCGGCATCAGCGCGCCGGCCCTGCGGGATGTGTCGGTCCGCCAGCTCGTGGAGGGCATCGCTGACCTCGAATACGCCGTCGGCTCCCGAGAGGCGATCAAGAAGACATTCATGCGCTGGATCGTGGCGCATGTGGTCGCGGCGATCCTCATGTATCTGCTGCTGATGCTCCACATCGCCGGCGAGATCTACTACGGACTGCGGTGGCTCTCGTGAGGAAGCTCAGCCTTTTATATACGGTGCTGATCACCATCGCGGTCGTGGGCGGCATGACGGCGGTCGTCGCCTTGTACCGCTCGGGTTCGGCGTCGGTTCCAGGCTGGCCGACCTCCTTCCAGCCCGGCCCCCTCTCGGCGAAGCACGCGTTCCTCGGCGACAAGTGCGAAGCGTGTCACACGCCAACGAAGGGCGTCGAAGCCACCGCTTGCATCACGTGCCATTCCACCGCCGCTGCTGACCTTGGCAAGCAGCCGACTGCGTTTCACGCCAACGTTCAGGATTGCCGGGGCTGTCACGTGGAGCATGACGGGGCCGCCCGCCCGACCAAAATGGATCATGCGGCGCTCCTGCGGATCGGATCCCATCTCGCTGTCGGCGCCTCAGGTCATCCAGGCGTGTCGCGCCAGATGATCGACGACATGGCTGCGTTCCTGGGGGTTCCCGTGTCCCAGTCGGCCGAGAAGAATGCCCTGAACTGTGCGAGCTGCCACAGCAACCAAGACCCGCACAAGCAGCTCTTCGGGCGCGAATGCGCCACGTGCCACGAGACCGGCACATGGCGGATAGCATCATTCCTGCACCCATCCCCGACGTCGAAGGACTGCGCGCAATGCCACCAGGCGCCGCCAAGCCACTACATGATGCACTTCGAGATGGTGTCCAAGAGCATTGCCGGCCAGGAGCATGCGAACGTCAGCCAGTGCTATCTGTGCCACAAGACCAATTCGTGGAACGACATCAAAGGGGTCGGTTGGTACAAGCACCACTGACAGGATCGACTTGCAGCAGTTTCAAGGAAGCCGGTGTCGCGCGCCGCGAAAGGCGGGCTCAGAGCGTCCCGATTCATGCCGTCGGGTTCGGACAGGTAGCCGCGGGTCGCGGCGTGTCCACACGACCCGGGAGGAGCGACACTCATCGCAAGCTGTGTTTCGGCGTGCAAGTTTAGGTCTGACTCAGTTTCGCTGCAGGTTGGGGCTGTTCTGACGCTGGTTTCCAGAAGGAATCAGCACGATGAAGCAGCGA
>NZ_JBHSLU010000136.1:0-817 GCF_042655245.1 Allobosea massiliensis
CGCCGTTCTCGATCGCGGCGATCGTAACAGTTTCGGCCTTCGAGAGATTGTCGCGACCAGTGGTCATTAACCTCGCGATGGTCCGGGCCGATGGGAGGCGAGCGAGGCTGCTTGCGTCCGCTTTCTCAGCGCGCCGGCGGCGAGTTGCCCATTCGGAGACAACCCTGAGGCTTCCCCGGAAGCCGTTCCTTCGCATTGTGCGCCAGAGGGCGGATGCATTGCGGGCGCCGGCGTCCCATTGCGCATCCAACCAGGGTAGATGCGCTTCCAGAGAACTCTGGCGAGGTCGGAAGACGTCGCTGCGCTCGCCACGGACGATCCGCCTGACGGTCTGGCGGTGATGGCCCGTGCGCCTGACGATCTGTTTGATCGGCACGCCCTCCTGCCAGAGGGCAAGGACCGATGCGTTTGTCTCCTCGCGCCGCAAATATCCGTCATATTGCAGCTTCTCGGCTGCCGTCAGCAAAGCGGGATTGATCACGGTGGCGCCGATGGCGCCGCGGATCTGACGCATTGACTTGCGCACGGCGTCGAGGAAAGCGCGGCTGGCATTCTCCATCAGGTGCCATCGGTCGGCAACCTGGACGGCCTGCGGCAGTGCTCGCGCCACCGCCTCTCCGTAGCCCCCGCCGCGGTCACGGGCGACTGTGTGGACAGCGGACTGATGCCGGAGCCAGGCTTCCGATGTCGCCGGCTCCCGGTCGGGAAGCAGGACGACCGGCCGGCGGCGTTCGAGGTCGCAGACGATGGTGCCGTAGCGGTGATTGCGCCGCCACGCGAAGTCATCAATGCCGATCACGCGCAACGGCTCGCTCGG
>NZ_JBHSLU010000137.1:0-2175 GCF_042655245.1 Allobosea massiliensis
ATCGGGGATCTCTCGGTTCAGGGTTGGCGTTCGCAACCCAAACCTAACCGGCAATCGCCGATGACCACCCTCAGCTACACCACGCTATGGGACACGACCTCAAAAACTGATAGCGATAGTCAGATCGCATCTGACGCCAACCACGCGGGTACGGCGCGACCGCGCACCATTTCACGATCGATGAGCTGCGGGCGAATAGTGATACTGAAGAGGTCGCTTCGCGGGGCTAGAGCGGTTTCTGCCTAATCCGATTCACGGCGGGTTTCCAAATTGCGGCAGGTCGGATTTCGTCTTCGGAGCGAGGGAGATGCTTTATGTCGCACGCCTACAGTCAGGATTAGCGGGATCGTAAGATTGACGCGGCGCTGAAGGATAGGTCGGCTTTGTCTAACGGACCGGGCGCAGTCCAGAAGCCCCTTCGGCACGCTCTGCGGCGGCGCGGTTCGGCGTGGGCATCGCGACCGCCATCGTCAGGGTGCACCGTGCGCAGGAGAGTAAGCCTGCGCCGGCGGCCGCCTTGCGCATGTGGATTTCGGCCTCCAGCTTCTCGTGTTTCTGATCCGGCAGCAGTGCCGGCAGTACTGCTGGAGAGCTCGGCGTGGATGATGAGACCTATGTCCGGCGACGCCGTTGGAGCCTGGACGAGAAGCGCGCGGTCGTGAGCGAGGCGCTGTCCAGCGGGAACGTGATTGCGACCGCAAAGCGTCATGGCATCCAGGCGCAGCAGATCTACCGGTGGCGCGAGCGGCTCGGCGAGCGCCAAAGCCCTGCAGCGTTTCTTCCCGTGTCGGTCGCGGCTGACGCTGTGCTTCCCAGTCCGGCACCGGTGCTGGATGAGGACAACCGAGGCGACAGTCCAGGAGCGATGCTGGACCGAAGCCCGCGGGTTGAGATCGTCCTGTCGTCGGGTCGGCGCATCATCGCCGAGGGTGGTCTCGATATCGATGCGATGGTGAGGCTCGCGCGGGGGCTCGAGGCTATTCGATGATCCCGGTCCCGGTTGGCGTGAAGGTGTGGCTGGCGACAGGCCATGTCGATATGCGCAAGGGGTTCGCCTCACTGGCGCTGGTGGCGCAGGAGGTCCTGAAGCGCGATCCGCTGAACGGCCACGTGTTCTGCTTTCGGGGACGTCGCGGCGACCTTTTGAAGGTGATCTGGCACGACGGTCAGGCGGCGAGCCTCTATGTGCGCCGGCTGGAGAAGGGCCGCTTCCTGTGGCCGTCGCCGGCCGACGGCGTCGTCTCCATCACACCCGCTCAGATGGGCTATCTGCTGTCAGGGATCGACTGGCGCAATCCAGTGGAGACCTGGCGGCCGACCGCGATCGGATGACGCCTTTTGGCTTGCGTTCGCGGAGGGATATGATTCCATCGCGTGCATGCGAACGCCTGTCTCGTCACGGTCCGCGCCGAGCCTGCCGACGGATCTGGCGGCGGCGCATGCGATGATCCTGGCTGAGCGCCAGGCCCGCGTCGAGGCTGAAGCCGCAGCGTCGCGCCTGGGCGCCGAGGCGCTCCAGCTCAAGGCGACCGCTTCCTCTACCCAGGCGATGATCGCGCATCTCAAGCTGATGATCGAGAAGCTGCGCCGCGAGCTCTACGGCCGGCGCTCCGAGCGCACGGCACGCCTGATCGACCAGATGGAACTGCAGCTCGAGGAGTTGGAGGCCCAGGCGACGGAAGACGAGATCGCTGCGCTACAGGCGGCGTCACGCCGCGCGGCGACGACGCCGGCTGCGCCGCGCCGGCACCCGGTGCGCAAGCCGTTTCCCGAGCATCTGCCGCGCGAACGGGTTGTGGTTCCCGCACCGGCGTCGTGCCCATGCTGCGGTTCGCTGAAGCTGTCGAAGCTCGGCGAGGACGTGACCGAGACGCTGGAGGTGATCCCGCGCTCCTGGAAGGTGATCCAGACCGTACGAGAGAAGTTCACCTGCCGGTCCTGCGAGGTGATATCCCAGCCGCCGGCGCCGTTCCATGTGACGCCACGCGGCTTCATGGGGCCGGACCTGCTGGCGATGATTCTGTTTGAGAAGTTCGGGCAGCATCAGCCGCTAAACTGTCAAACGGCGCGCAATATTGGGTCTGACGCAGTTCTGCTGACGCTTGGGGTCATTGCGCGCCGATCAGACGGGCTTGGAGGAGATCGATCTTTCCGCGGCCGTACATTTGGCGTTTG
>NZ_JBHSLU010000138.1:0-613 GCF_042655245.1 Allobosea massiliensis
CGGGGATCTCTCGGTTCAGGGTTGGCGTTCACAACCCAAACCTAACCGGCAATCGCCGGTGACCACCGTCAGCTACACCACGCTATGGGACACGACCGTGATCGAAACTATCGGGCGGGGCTTGGCTCGTTCATTCACGGTAACGGCTCGCCCCTGGTTTCATGCGGACACCTTCGCAGACGGTAGCCCAAATTTATCCATCGCAGGCAAGCTCGGTTGAGTCTGGATTTTACCGAAGCGATCGGATTGGAGTCCGCTTTCTGCGGAGCCACTGTCGCTGGAGACAGGCTGCTCCGTAAACTGACTTGTAAGAGATCAGCTTAATTGTGAACCAACCGGTGGGCCGGTCGTGGTCGATTGTGTTTCGGCGAAATTCAGCTCGCGCTGCCGCATTGCAGATGTCGATCGATTTAGGCCTACGCGCTCCCGACCAGCCAGGTGGCCCGTGCATCCTGGCGCCCACTTGCACGCCCACTTGCCGAAGGACTTCTAACGAGCAAATTGCAAGCTTCCTGGGTCGTGTCCCTGCTGGTGGTGTAGCTTCGCAGAGCCACCGCGTGCCGGCTTTGGTCGGGCTGGTCAGGCGGCCACGGCTGGCAGGCTGACGATGGGA
>NZ_JBHSLU010000139.1:0-595 GCF_042655245.1 Allobosea massiliensis
CCAGACGCCCGGCGGTTATGGGCGTCCGGGTTCGTCAGGCGGCATGCGCCTCCTGTCTCCAATAGTTTTCTCCACGTGTTAGCATAGCCCAAACGGCCCGAGCCGTTTTATGTGCCAGTGCCGTTGCCGCGACCGGGACGGGACGTCGCGCCAAAAGCGGCGACAGCCAAGGCCGCGGCTTGAGGTTGGGTCGCATGAATGCACCGATGACCGCCCGTGCGCCATGGATCAGCAATGTGCGTAGATAGCGGTCCCCGCCTTTACTGATCCGGCCAATTCGTGGCTTTTCGCCGCTCGACGCCATCCTTGGCGTCAGGCCGAGCCAGGCCGCGAAGTGGCGCGAGGATCTGAACTGCCGTGCGTCGCCAACGGAGGCGACAAGCGCGGAGGCGGTGATCGGCCCAATCCCCGGCGCCGTCGCCAGACGCTGGCTGGCCTCGTTGCCCTTGTGCCAAGCGATGATTTCGGCTTCGACGGCCCTGACACGCGTTGCCAGATCATCAAGGCGTCCAAACAGCTCATCGATCGCTGTGCGCGCGACGGCCGGTAGCTCCTCGTCTGCACAGTTTTCTACTCGGCGCCTAAGGTCGTCGAG
>NZ_JBHSLU010000140.1:0-1392 GCF_042655245.1 Allobosea massiliensis
TCCCATCGTCAGCCTGCCAGCCGTGGCCGCCTGACCAGCCCGACCAAAGCCGGCACGCGGTGGCTCTGCGAAGCTACACCACCAGCAGGGACACGACCTCCTGACACCGCATCATCCTGGGCTTGGGGTGTTCAGCGCGCTTGCAAAGCAGGTGTTCGAGCGCATGGGGTTTTCGGATGCGACAATCGCGCGCGTGCTCGGTCCGTTGCAGATCAAGCAATTCTGGCCGGATTGTCACCCTGTCCATCCCGCCGTAGCAGAACATTTCGGGTTAAACTGGTGCGGCCCCTGCCATCGTTATCCTCTGCGACACGAAGGAACGTTCACCTTTGCTGAGTTCGTACATCGCTACGTCGCCTACGATTGGAATGAGCCGCTCGCTGAAGGTATCTGGTGTGCTAGCGGGCGGGATCAGGCCTTCGCGCGACGACGTCTCGAAGAAGGATTGCGTCGGTCACCAGACTCGTCGCTGGGTTATGCATTTCTCAGCCAAATCTGTCTTCGAGAGGGCGATGCCGATGCTGCATTAGCCGCGGCGAGGGCAGCGGTGCGGCTCGATGAACAGAACCCTCATGCGCATTTCGCGGTTGGGCAGAGCTTATTGCGCTCAGGATTGGCAACCGAGGGGGAAGTTGCCCTGTGCCGCGCGGTGCGAGCGGCTCCGACAACCGCGACAGCCAGCCTTGAGCTTGCACGGCTTTATCGATCGCAGAAGCGGTTCGACGAGGCACATTCGGTAATTTGCGACGCTCTCGAAGTGTTTCCTCATGATTTTGCACTTCTCGTGACCGGCGCGAAAGCTCTGATCGAGGCCTGTAAGCTGGACGATGCCGAGGCATTGCTTAGAGAGGCGATTGCGGTCAAGCCGATTGCGGCCGAACCGCATTGGCTCTTGGGCGATGTCCTCGCACTCAAGGTGCGGCGCGCTGTCGTCGCGGATTATCAAGCGATGGTCGGAAGGCTTCCCGACAATGCCAACGCTCAGGCGGGGCTGGGTCTGCTGCAAAGCCGCATCGGTGACCATGTGAAAGCGGAAGCTGCGTTTCGTTCTGCCGTCGCGCTTTGTCCCGAAGAACTGGGAAGCCGTATCCAGCTCGCGACCGCTATCAGCCGGCAGGGCCGAACCGCCGACGCCCTCTCCATGGCGATCGAACTTGAGCGAGATCGTCCCGACGATCAGCGTGTTCGAACCCTTCTGACGCATCTTCGCAAGGAGCCGCGGGAAGCCGAGACGACTGATCACTCCGAAAAATCAGCCGTTCCGCCAACCGCGCTCGGACTGAGAAGTAAGGCCTTAGAGTCCGTCCCGGAACTCATGACGCTCGCGCGATGCGGCGGATAAGAACCATGGCGGCGGCTGCGTAGAGGAAGGCCGTCGCGGAGGCGATGGTG
>NZ_JBHSLU010000141.1:0-1293 GCF_042655245.1 Allobosea massiliensis
CTGGACACCCGCAAGAACCCTCCGATTTCTGGCGCTCTGATGGGTTCGGTGCAATGTCTGCCTGATGATCGGCTTCGGGCTGCCTGAGGGCCGGCGCTTTGTGCCGATTTCGGCGATTTTCATCCGCCCTGGGCAGATTCATCCCATGGCTTTTGCCCGTTCGTGGAAGATCAGGCGGTCGAAGTTGTAGGCGATGTTGGCGAGCGTGAGTTTGGCCTCGGCGCGCGCCAGGCCGATGGTGCGGATGAAGAGGCCGAACCTGTTCTTCTGGTGGGCGAAGACGTGCTCGACCGCAGCCCGGATCGCCGACTTGCCGGCATTGGCGCGCGCGACATGCTTTGGCATCGGTCGTCCTGGCGGCTTGCGGCGATGGATGCGGCTGACCAGCATCTTCGCCGCCAGGCTTTTCTCGTTCGTCTGTGACCGGTAGGCGCTGTCGGCCCAGACCTCGGAGGAGGTGTTCTGCGTCGTCACCAGGCGCGTCAGCATCCGCCCATCGGCCTGCGCCGCCGAGGTCACCGCGCTCTCCCGGATGAAGCCGAAGCGCCGATCGATCGCGATGTGGGTCTTGTAGCCGAAGACCGGCAAGGCGATCTGCGGCAAGGGTGTGCCGTCGGGCCGATACCGGATCTTGCCGCCGATCTTCAGCGTCCAGCGCGCATCGACGTCCTTCTGCGCTGCCTTGCTGGGTTCGTCGGGCCAGATCTCCTTTGCCGTCCTGCCAGCCTTGATCGCCTCCTTCTCCGCGTACGTGTTGCGCTGCTTGGGCGCCGGCACGAGGGAGGCGTCGACGATCTGCCCCGACATTGGGATGTAGCCCTTCTTCTGAAGCTGCCAGTCGAAGGCCTTCATCACCCGCCGCAGCGTACCGGTCTCGGTCAGCCTGTTGCGGAAGTGGCGGATCGTGTTCTCGTCGGGCGTCGGGCCGCCGAGATCAAAGCGCAGGAAGCGCATCCAGGACAGACGGTCCCGGATCATGAACTCCATCTTCGCGTCGCTGAGATTGTGCTGCGCCTGGAGGATCAGCGCCTTGAACATCGAGACCGGATCGAAGGGCGGGCGCCCGCCCTTGGCGCCATCGCCGTAGCCAAGGCCCTCGACCAGCCAGCCACGGAAATACTCAAAGTCGATCGTCGCTTCGAGCGTCTCCAGCGGATCGCCGATCTGGCTCAGCCGCTCCAGATGCTCCGACAACCCGAAAAACGACCGCTGTTCCATCGCAATCCGCCCCGTGCGCCGAGGGGAGATGGAATCATAAAATCAGCAAGCGCGGTAGGTTCTTGCGGGTGTCCA
>NZ_JBHSLU010000142.1:0-3053 GCF_042655245.1 Allobosea massiliensis
TCCCATCGTCAGCCTGCCAGCCGTGGCCGCCTGACCAGCCCGACCAAAGCCGGCACGCGGTGGCTCTGCGAAGCTACACCACCAGCAGGGACACGACCAGCCTGTGCCGATAGCAGTCAGCTTTGCAAAGAGTTTCGTCCGTTCACGCTGCGGTAGCCTGTCGATAGGCGGCGAGCCGACTAGCCAGGTCTCTGGATTTTCACCGTCCTCAATCGTCACCGGAAAGTGTAGCCAAGCGGTTTCACCAGGTATTTCTACAGTACTGCGGGTGAGTGGTACTTTGAGTTCAATAGGCACGCCGCGAACAAGCGCAACACCAGTTGCTGTTGAGGTTCCCCCTCGATCAAGCGCGGGCCCGTATAAATTTTGATACCATTCTCTGACATAGTGGTAGATAACAGCAAACCAAGGCTTATTATAAAAATCAGATTTATCGTCACCTTCTATTTCTAAGATATAATCCTTTACAAATATAATCGAGGCCTGTGTCACTCTATGCCAGACGGGCGTTTCAATAGAAGAAAGATGTTCGTCAATTATAATCAGGCGATCACTAATTACTTCTTTAAGATCCATGACTTTCAACCTCTCAGTCAAGGTCGATTTGATGACGGGCCCGTGCCAGAATTTCAATCGAAATCTAATCTATTATCTAGACTGCGCCATGCGCATGTCAATTTCCTTATCCGTATCGCAGGCCTTCTGGAAGGTTCTCACTGTCTTGACTGGCCCACATCACCGGCCCACATTGGGGATATCGGACCGACAAGCCGCCAAAAAACACGTTGTCGCCCAGTTCTTTGTGAACTTGGATAGGGGTCCTAGTCCCCCAGCCATTTGCTCACTTTCTGAGACAAATGGCTTCAGGCCCTCCGAGATTGGTTGGATCCGTGAGTGTTCTGCGCACCTGTCAGGTGTCCGAAAACGCAGAGGTCCACCAGACAGGTCCACCGCACCGACGCTGCGTCTGATGGACCACGTTGGCGAGGGTGACGAGCTTTTCGCGACGGCGCGGGGCCACGACTCTCTTCCGGCACAAACGTCCCCCACGACCTAAAAGCCCTAATCGGGGCTGCCAAAAGGTCATGTCCCATGCGTGGTGTCGCCGGTGGCAATCGTCGGCGATGGCCGGTTACGCCGCAGGCCCGGCAGCCATGGGGTGGGCCGGTGTGGAAGGTTAAAGCCTACTGACCTGGCCCAGGGCGGGAGCGTCCCGCCTTCGAAGGAATGTTTCGATCGTCACGACCGCAGCCGGTCACTGACCGCTGGCGGCTTTGGCGAGGCCGGCGAGCGCGCCGGCCATCGCGGTCAGCGGCTCGTCCTGTCCGGTGATCCGATAACGCTCCTTCAGCGCCGAGGGCGGCGCATAGCCGATCATGACCTTCCCAATCCCGTCCTGCCAGATCAGCATCTTCATCGGCAGTTCGATGGCGACCGATGGCTGGGCCAGCATCAACGGCGTGCCGAGACGCGGGTTGCCGAACATGATGACCTCGGTCGGCGGCATGTCCAGCCCGGCGGCCTTGGCCGCGGCGGCGTGGTCGATCCGCGCGGCGATGCGGATGCCGCGCTTCTCGAGTTCAGCCGCCAGCCGGTCCGAGGTCTCCTTCACGGCGAACCGGCTTTCGACCGTAGTGAGGTTCTGGGACAGCGCCGTCGCGCTCGTCAGCAGCAGCGCGGCAAGACTCATGACCAATGCACGTGTCATCTGGTGAACTCCGACTGCGCGGTTTTGGGGATCAGGATTTCTTCACGCCGCAGGCCGCACCGCCCAGGACACAGAAGGTCGCGCAATGGCGATGGTTCAGCGGCACCGGGACTTTCGCCTGCTTCAGCGTGCGGCCAAGCTCGAACCGCTCGTCATAGGCAATCAGGGTACAGGCCACGACCGCCGGCGCATCGGCGCCCTTGCGCCGCACGACCATTCGCGAGGTCGCGCACATCACGTCGTCCGGGCTCTTGTCGAGGATGCCCCAGCACGCGTCGGTGATCTCCGGCGGGTTGGCGTCGGGGGTCATCTCCGGAAAGATCACCAGTTGGACCGGGTCGTTACAGTCGACCGCGATCGCCTCGCGATCGAACAGCGCGCGATAACCCGCGCGTGCGACCGCTTCCGGCTCGGCGTCCAGATGCCGACCGGCGATCTCGATCTGGAACCCCTCCCTTGACAGGAAGCGCAAGCCCTCCATCGCCTTGGCAAAGGAGCCAACGCCGCGCTCCGCGTCGTGGATGGCGGCATGATGGCTGTCGAGGGACACGCGAAAGCGCAGCAACCCGCCATGGGCCTCGCGCAGCCGAGTGAGTTCCTCCCGGCGCCGCATCATCGGGCGCATCGCGTTGGTGAGCACGAGCGTCTCGAAGCCACGCTCCAGCGTCTTCGTCAGGATCGCAACCATGTCGCGGTTCATGAACGGCTCGCCGCCGGTGAAGCCGATCATCCGGACCGGCAGCCGCTCGTCCCGCACTTCATCCAGATAGGCCGTGACATCGGCGAGCGAGAGGTAGACCAGCCGATCGTTGCTGGGGGAACTCTCGATGTAACAATTCTGGCACTTGATGTTGCATAGCGTGCCCGTATTGAACCACAGCGTCTCCAACCGCTTGAGATCGACGCGCGCGCGCCGTTCGCCCTTTGCGGTCCGCACAGGATCGACAAACTTGGCGGTCACGAGGGTTGGCGTGTTCACATACGGGCTCCGACGCTAGGCACGATAAGATACGCGCCCGGCGACCGCTTCGTTACACTGGCCCTGTGCTTTTTGTGGTGAGGCTCGGCGCGCAGGGCATCGGCCGACGGTGAATGCGCTGCCCTGACGAGCCGGCAGCCCTACACGATCGCCTCACGCAAAGCTGCTTTGCGGCCTGGCGAAGCCGCCTGTAACGAACCGGCAGTGCGGCCCGAATGAGTGGATGCTGCGTGCAAGACCGCCAGCCAGAACGCGAAGACGAATGGAGCGGTCGTGTCCCTGCTGGTGGTGTAGCTTCGCAGAGCCACCGCGTGCCGGCTTTGGTCGGGCTGGTCAGGCGGCCACGGCTGGCAGGCTGACGATGGG
>NZ_JBHSLU010000143.1:0-5121 GCF_042655245.1 Allobosea massiliensis
CGGAGAACTCTGAACCTCTTGCTCTTCCATGCCGACCTCCTCTCCAGAGGGGTCAGTTCCTCATGGCGTCAGGGGGGCAGTTTGTCGTGGCGCCTGACACAAGGTCCGATATCCGCTGATCGAGGGCCTGCCAGCGCTCGCGAACCTCCGCGACGAGTGCAAGTATGCGTGGGGTAAGACCCGGTTCGGCATCGGCGTCGAGCAGGCCGCTCAGGTGCGCTGCGAGCTTGGCCCGTCCCTGCGCAACAACATGGCCGCGTTCCAGCAGAATACTCCGGATCTGGTTCATCAGCGCCGTTCGTTCGCCGACGAGCTGATCGCGGACACGATGCAGCGTCTGGATGTCGAGCTGTGCCTCGGATTTGAGAGTGACGAAACGCATCGTCGGCCGCGTTGCCGCTTCGGCGATGGCCTCCGCATCGCGATCGTCGTTCTTCTGCGCCTTCACATAAGGCCGGACATATTCCGGTGACATCAGCCTGACCGAATGCCCCTGCGCAGCCAGCACGCGACCCATATGGTGCGCGCCGCAGCACGCCTCCATGGCGATCACGCATGGAGGCAACGAGGCTCCGAAGCTCAGAACCGTCTCACGCCGCATGCGGCGGCGCAGGACGACATGGCCCGCCTCGTTCAGCCCGACAAGGCTGCAGCTGTTCTTGCCCAAATCAACACCAAGCACCGCGATTTGCATGAATCCGCTCCTTCCCTCTTGTGAGCCGAACTGCAAACCTAGCAGCGCAACTCGGTGAGGGGCGGGCCATCCATAAGGGGGATCTCGGCCGCCTGATCGGACGCACGAAAGGCGGCATGAACACCAAGCTCCATGCCGTCGCCGACGCGAACGGTCGCCCCTTGAGCTTCTTCATGACCGCCGGTCAGGTCAGCGACTACACCGGTGCGGCCGCGCTGCTGGACGACCTGCCAAAAGCGCAGTGGCTGCTCGGCGACCGCGGCTACGACGCCGACTGGTTCAGGGACGCTCTTCAGGCCAAGGGCATCCAGCCTTGCATCCCAGGCCGCAGGTCGCACAACGAGCCCGTCCGGTACGATAAGCGCCGCTATCGGCGCCGCAGCCGCATCGAGATCATGTTCGGCCGCCTCAAAGACTGGCGCCGCGTCGCCACCCGCTACGATCGCTGCCCTACGGCCTTCTTCTCCGCCATCGCCCTCGCTGCCACCGTCATCTTCTGGCTGTGATCAACGAGTCCTGACCCTAAGGAATGTTTGTGAAATTCAACCGGCGTCGCCCGGCCGAATGAAGTCCATCACGTTGGCGACGTCATGGCTGTTGCTGCCGTCTTGTCCTTGAAGTCGGTGATGACTTCGCCGATCAGCGCCCGTAGCCAGCGGTGGGCGGGATCGTGGCGGTAACGGACGTGCCAGGCCATCTCGACGGGAAAGCTGCCGAGGTCGACCGGGGCGGGCAGGACCTTCAGCCGGGGGTCGTGCATCAGCTGTCGGCAGATGAGCGAGGGCAGGGTGGCGCAATAGTCGGTCACCGCTACCATCTCGGCTGCCGCGAAGAAGTTGGTCACGGAGATCGCGACGTCGCGCTTCAGCTGCTGCTGCGCCAGCGCCTGAAACAAACCGGCGCGCATCCGTCCGGGCGGCACGATGTTGACATGCTTCATCGTCTCGAACTGCTCGCGCGTCATGGCGTCGCCGATGGCCGGATGATCGGCGCGGACCGCGCAAGCGAGGCCTTCATCCATCAGGTGCTGGACGATGAGGTTATCGGGCGGATCGACGATACGGCCCAGCACGAGTGCCGTCGTGCCCGACACGACGCCTGTTTCCGCAAGATCGTTGCCGAAGGGGGTCAGGCGGAGCTTGATGCCGGGCGCGACCTTCTCCAGGCGCGCCAGGACAGCGGGGACGATGACGAACTCGACATAGCCGTTCGGCGCGATCGTGAAGAGCCGTTCGGCGTGTGCGGGGTCGAAGGCCTGCTGACCGAGGACCGCGTCGTCGAGCTGGGCGAGTGCCTCGGCGATCAGCGGTGAGAGTTCAAGCGCGATCGGGGTCGGCTGGATGCCATAGCGCTCGCGTACGAACAGCTGGTCCTGAAGCATCTGTCGCAGACGCGACAAGGCGTTAGAGAGGGCGGGCTGCGTCATGCCCATGCGCTCGGCAGCCCGCGTGACGCTGCGCTCCTCCATCAACGCGACGAAGATCGGCAGCAGGTTCAGATCGTAGCGCATGCAGTCATCCTGTCAGACGTATATCTGACATTAGAAAGATAAACTTCTAGAATATATCAACGAGGCCCATTTCCCATCCATCGGCGACGGGCGCCGCGAACATGGAGGTCAGATGAGCAAGGGTCAGGTTCTCGTTCTCGGATCGAACGCGACACAGCTCGGTCTGCGTAGCGGCAGTACCGCAACGGTCGGTCAGTATCTCAACGAGACGGCAGTCCCCGCGCTGGCACTGCTCGACGCCGGCTATGATATTGTTCTCGCTACGCCCAACGGGACCAAGCCGCACATCGACGCCGGCTCCGACACGAAGGACCACTTCGGCGGTGATGAGGCGGCATACCAGCGCGCCAAGGACTTCTTCGCCAGCCACCCGGCCATGAACGACGTCCGCACGCTGAAATCGGTCGTCGACGAGGGTCTGGACGGCTTCGTTGGCGTGTTCGTGCCGGGAGGTCACGCGCCCATCGTCGATCTGATGCAGGACCGCGATGCGGGCACGATCCTCCGTCACTTCCACGCGGCGGCCAAGCCGACCGCGCTCCTCTGCCACGGACCGGTGGTCGTTGTCGCCGCGCTCGACGATGCTCCGGCCTTCCGCAAGGCGCTGGAGGAAGGCGATGACGCCGGGGCGGCCGACCTGGCGCGAGACTGGATCTACGCGGGTTACCGCATGACAGTCTTTTCGGCGAGCGAGGAAAAGATCGCCGAGGAGCAAGTGCTGAAGGGCGAACTCTACTTCGACATGGAAAAGGCGCTGCGGTCGGCCGGTGGCGACGTCTCTGTCACCGACAAGAACTTCGCTTCGAATGTCGTCGTGGACCGGGAACTGATCACGGGTCAGAATCCCGCGTCGGACCGGGCCATGGCCGACGCGTTGATCGAAGCCCTCGATCGCGCCGCTGCGTGAGTACCAGGATGACGGGCGGGGCGCTCAGGATGCGCCCCGCTTCGGATATAACCAGGACAGGGTATGGTGCCATGACCGCCAACGTGAAGATCGTCGCCGTCCTAACCGCCCGTGCGGATACCGTCGACCGCCTGCGCGCTCTGCTCGACGCCATGCTAAAGCCAAGCCGTGCCGAACCGGGCAATTTGCGCTACGATCTCTGGCAGGACCAGAGCGATCCGAATCGTTTCGTGCTCGACGAGCTGTACGCGGACGCGGATGCAGTCGCCGCCCACCGTGCAACGCCCCACTTCCAGAATTACCTCTCTCAGATCGGCGATCTGTCCGAGCGCGCCGCGTTTGTCCTCAACCCCGTCTCGTCAACCTGAGGATGGTGCCAATGGGCAAGCCTGAAGAATGGGTGGGTACGGCACGGCTTGTAAAGGCGTTCGACACAGACGTGTTGCGGATGACCGGCCTGTTGGCACCTGCGCTTCGCGCGGGGCTCTTGGGCCTCATTCATCTACGCGCCTATCGCTGGCGCGGGGCCGCGATCCGGCGAAAAATCAACAACTGACTTGAAGGAATACAGTCGTGACCAAGGGTATCGAAGGCAAGGTCGTTCTCATTACCGGCGGCAGCACCGGCATCGGCGCGGAAACCGCGCGTCTTCTCGCGGAACGCGGCGCCAAGGTGGCCATCGCCGCGCGGCGCAAGGACAGGCTCGACGAGGTCGTCGCGGACATCGCCGCAATTGGCGGCACGGCACGTAGCTACGCGCTGGACGTGACCGACAAATCGGCGGTCCAGTCCGTCGTCGCCGCAATCATTGCCGACTTCGGCCGCCTCGACGTGCTGATCAACAACGCCGGGCTGATGCCGATCCGTCCGATGGCCGAGGTCAACACCGACGAGTGGGACCAGATGATCGACGTCAATCTGAAGGGTACGCTCTACGGCATCGCGGCGGCCCTTCCCGGTTTTCTCGAGCAGGGCAGCGGTCACATCATCAACTTGAGCTCGGTTGCGGGCATCAAGGTTTTCGCACCGGGCGGCACGGTCTACTCCGGCACCAAGTTCGCCGTCAGCGCGATCAGCGAGGGCTTGCGCCACGAGGTGGGGGAAAAGGTCCGGGTCACGTCAATCGAGCCTGGAGCTGTCGAAAGCGATTTGAAGTTCACGACCTCTGGCACGGCTGCCGAGACGGTGCTGGACTTCTACAAGCAGGCCATCCCGGCGGCATCGGTGGCGCGTGCTATCGCGTTCGCCGTCGAACAACCTGATGACGTCGACGTCAACGCGATTGTCATCCGTCCGACCGCACAGCAGTTCTGATTGCAACGAGGAGGCGGGGCCGCGTGTGCTCCGCCTCATGGGGAACGTATCGGCCCGCTTGTCCGTTACTTTGCCGAATAATATGTGTCCGTTTCACTTGAGGAGTCATTTATGCCGTAACCGTCCGGTCTCGGCCCTGTGAGTTTTGGCGCTCTCAGTTGAGACCGCAGCATTTTTTGTGTTTCTTGCCGGAGCCGCAGGGGCACGGGTCGTTTCGCCCGACCTTCTGAGCCGGAGCGGCGAAGGGGTTTGATCGGGTTGTCATGGTCGGCGCCGGGGCGGCGTTGGCGAGGCGCCAGTCGTTGAGTTCGATCACCCAGTCGGCGATCCTGTCGTGGGCGGTGGCGGTGATGGCGTCGATTTGCTCGTCGGAGAAGCGGGGATCGCGGCGGGCGACATCGGCGAGCATCATCAGGCCGGTCCAGGCCCTGGCGGCCTCGATATCGGCTGTGGCGAGGGGCACCCAGGCTTCGGGCTTCAGCTTGACGGCCTTTTCGAAGCCCTCGATCCAGATCTCCCACATGATCTCGTTGTGGCGCTTGTCGACGCTGAAGATCGGACCATAGCGCTCGGGCTGGTCGAAGAGCGTGCGCGCAACGTCGTTGTAGTACGCCATCACCAGGCCCATCACCTTGTTGGCGTGGTCGAGGCTCTCGAACACCGGCTCGCCCTTTGCGTCGGCGCTGTTCCAGACCC
>NZ_JBHSLU010000144.1:0-4419 GCF_042655245.1 Allobosea massiliensis
GACATATGAAAGCAACCGATCAAATCATCCCGACATAAACGCCTTGCCAAAGGGGGCGTCCACATATGAATCACGAAATCGACGCCGCTGGAATCGGCCGAACGGTCTTATGGGTTTACGGCCTAGGGCGGGCCATTCCATAAAACGGAGATTGCGGTCGCTGTCGCTGCCCAAGGACGGTTTGCCATGAACGCCGTCGCCGCGACGCTGGACGCGGCCCGTTCGCATCTCGCCGCGCGGCTGGCGCAGCGGACGGCCGGGCGCTCTCCCCAGCGCAGAGGCCGTCCGCCCCTGCCGGAAGAGGCGCTGCTGGCCGAAATCGAGGCAGTCATCGACGACATGCCGAGCTACGACTATGCCCGCATCTGGGCCAGGTTGCGCCGCAAGGCCCTGGCCGAGGGCCGTGCGCCCGCCAACCGCAAGCGGGTCTACCGGGTGATGAAGGTCCATGGCCTTCTGCTCGAACGCCATGCTGGCGGGGTCGAACGCCGTCACGACGGCCGCATCGCTGTCGCGCGCTCCAATTTGCGCTGGTGCTCCGACGGCTTCGAGATCGGCTGCGACAACGGCGAAAAGGTTCGCGTCGCCTTCGCGCTCGATTGCTGCGACCGGGAAGCCATGGGCCATATCGCCACCACCGAGGGCATCAAAGGCGAGGATGTGTGCGACCTCATGGTCACCGCCGTCGAGCACCGCTTCGGCAAGGTCAACCGCTTGCCGCAGACCATCGAATGGCTGACCGATAATGGCTCCTGCTTCATCGCAGGTCCGACCCGGCGCCGCGGTTCGCGTCCAGCGGCATATTCGCAAGATCGGCACAGAACACCGGCGGCCGGACCGGCTATGACCGGCCTGCGGCCGGATGGTCGAGCCGCCGGATCGAGGGTGTGAGCATGCTCAAGCTGCAATGGGGATTGATCGGAGTGCTCGCCTTTGGTGGCATCGGCCATCTTGCGGGGACGCTCATGAGCTATCCGCCGGGCACCGAGATCTTCGTCTGGTCGCTGACAGCGGTGTTCTATGTTTTCGCCGTGGTGTTTCTCCAGGCGCTTCGGCTGACGCGAAAGAACGATCGCTGGATCGGGGCGGGGGCTACCGTAGCCACGGCGGCATGGATGCTGCTGGCGCTGGGATTCGGGGCCGCGATTGGCGACATCCTCGATCCCCGCGGCCTGGTTCACGCCGGTGCTTCGGCGGCCCTCCTGATCACGACCTTGCTCAGCGCGTCAGACGCGCGAAGCCGCGGATAGTGATCCGATCCTTACGGCTGCAGGTGAACTGCTGGCTGAAGCTCATGGGCTGGCCCGCGTCTTCAAAGTCTTCGCGTCAGGCTATTACGCTTGACGCGGCAGGCCTGCCTCGGCGCGAGCGACTGCCAACCTCGACCTCATCCGGAAGATCCGCACGATCCATGCGGCCTCGCGCAAAACCTATGGTGCGCCTCGGCTCCATGCCGAGCTCAAGGCCGACGGGGTCGCCATCGGCAAGAGGCGTGTGGCCCGCTTGATGGGCGCGACCGGGTTTGTTGCGCTGACTGAGCGAACCGGGACGGCTTAGCCGAAGTGAATCGGGTGTCGCTCCTACCGTGCTATATTGCGCTCCTGGTCAAATCTCTTGGGAAAACTTGACCCGCCGGACGTACGAGTTCCGACCGGGCCAGCCCGTCTGAGCGACGCGAAGGCGATGCCATGCCTCGAATCTCAAATAGTCCTTCGAATGACTCCGCGAAAATTCGAGAGTTTTTTCAACGCTATCGGACGATAGCCCTTCCCTTTAATTGGACGAATTTGGAACTGACTCCACCGGCTCCGAGTTGGAGGCCAATCGCACCATCGTGTGCGCAATCGGAGGAACCAACATGTTTGGGGCGACGGCGTGCGGATACCGATCTTCTTGAAGCAAGTGGCGTTGGCGTGCGCCTACGGGTTCGCGGCCGCGCTGTTCGCGGCGGGTGCAATCTCGCTTGCGACGGGCGATCGCGGCCTGAGAAGTCAAAAAGGAGGCGGGTCGGGGGAAGGCTCGAGCGCTGAAGCACCGACCGAAATTCCTCCCGGCGGATGGCGTGATATCCTCTGGCGGACCTATGGCGAAGTCGACAAGGACCGTGTCCTCGCGGTTGCGGCCGGCGTCACCTTCTACGGACTTCTGGCAGTGTTTCCTGCGGTCACCGCGTTCGTTTCGCTCTACGGTCTGGTCGCCGATCCCGGCACCATTACCGAGCAGTTGTCGGTAGCTGAAGGCGTGCTGCCGAGCGGGGCAATCGAAATCCTTCGGGATCAGATCGTCCGCATTTCGACAGGCAACGAAACGAAGCTCGGACTGGCCTTCGTGATCGGGCTGGTTCTGTCCGCCTGGAGCGCCAACGCCGGAGTAAAGGCCGTCTTCGATGCCCTGAACGTCGCTTACGGCGAGGACGAAAAGCGCAGCTTCATCCGACTGAATTTGACCTCCTTGATCTTCACCCTCGGGATCCTCGTATTCGCGGTGATTGCGATCGTAGCCGTGGCAGCAATTCCAGTGGTGCTGGATTATCTCTATCTCGGAGATGCGGTGGAATGGCTTATCTCGCTCGGCCGCTGGCCCGCTCTCATCGTCCTGCTCATGGTCGGCCTGGCTGCCCTTTATCGCTTTGGCCCCAGCCGAGACGAGGCCCAATGGAAGTGGGTCAGCCCGGGAGCCGTTTTCGCGAGCATTGCCTGGTTGCTGGGCTCGGTGCTGTTCTCCTGGTACGTCGCCAGTTTCGAGGACTACAACAAGACCTATGGCGCACTCGGCGCCGTCATCGCGCTGCTGATGTGGATGTGGCTGTCCGCGACGATCATTCTCGTCGGTGCGGAGCTGAATTCCGAGGCCGAACGCCAGACGCTGCGCGATACCACCAAGGGGCCGCCTCGACCCATCGGCCTGCGCGGTGCTGAGGCCGCCGACAACAAGTTCGGTCCCAGGGGCGAGGGTTCCGCTCGAGATGATGAAAGCGGTTCCGATCATCAATAGCCAGAAGGCGAAAGGCGCGGAACTCTTCCGCGCCAGCGACCGTTGGAACCTGCGACATTGCCTTTGAACAGGAGGGTACTATGGTAGGTGAGAACGACGCTGATCGCGCCACGAAGCGGGCCGCTGATATGGTCTCCGAGGGTCGGGAAGCCGGAAGTGAAATCGCTTCCAATCTCAAGTCCGTGGGCATCGACACCGATCGCATGACCGAGGCAGCGGGCGAGGGGGTCAGCGAGTTGCAAAGACTGGTCATCGAAGAGGTCAGGGCGCAGCCGATGCGCGCCTTGGCGTGGGCTGCCGCCATCGGCGTGGTCGTCGGATTCTGGGCAGCGAGATAGGTCGTGGGCAGGTTGCTGGCTCATCTCGCCGAGACGGTCAAGGCAGCGCTTCGTCGCGAGCTCGTAATCTATGGCCTGTGGTCAGCCGGCGGCCTTCTCGTGCTATTCGCGGCCGGGTACGCGCTGGACGCGCTCTACACTTTCCTGATGTTCCGATGGGGCGGAGTCGCAGCTAGTCTGGCTGTCGCCGCAGCCCTCCTTCTGAGCGCCGTCGCGGCAGTTTTGGCGGGTTATCTCATCTCGAGAACGCCGTCCGAGCCGATCATCGATCGCCTGCAAGATTCATTGGAACGGTCGCCGACCGCGAAACGCCTCGACCGGTCGAAGAAATTGATGGCGCCAACCATCGGCGGCGTATTCGCCGGCGCGGTTGCCGCCATGGCAACACTTTTCATGCTGCGCCGTGCTCCGCCCTCTCGCGACAATCTTCCAGACGCAGGCACGAAGCCCGGGGCCTATTCAGACAGGCGTCGATAGGCCGATCACCGTTCCCCGTGCAGCGGAGAGCACCTTGGAGCGCATTGCGATCATTGGCGCGACCGGGCTGATCGGAACGAGCATCGGCGCTTCATTGGTGTCGCGCGGTTTCCATCGTGTAAAGGTAGCGCGGCATGTCGAGGGAAACGCGCTGAGCCAATCCGGTGTCGTTTGGAAGGCGGCCGATGTCGGGCGCACGAGCCGGGTCGAATGGGCGGTTCCCGACCTCACTCCGGGCACTGGCAGCCACTATCTGCCTTCGCCGCCACCTTCAACCCACGACGGGATCTGCCGCTGCGCTATACCAACGGCTCCGCGCCAGATCCCGTCTCCACCCCGGTTAACAGGCCACAGCCTACCGCCGGAGCGAACTCCGCGCTGGATAGAAACTGTGACGTTGCCCCCAGTTTTTATCCAGCGCTGAGTTCGTTTTTGGCGGGTTTGAGCCTGCCCCCGATGCTGGACCGGCCTGCTGGCCGCTTCCAGGGGGTAAACGGTCACCGTGGGCTGCTGTCAGGCGCCACGACAAACTGCCCCCCTGACGCCATGAGGAACTGACCCCTCTGGAGAGGAGGTCGGCATGGAAGAGCAAGAGGTTCAGAGTTCTCCG
>NZ_JBHSLU010000145.1:0-568 GCF_042655245.1 Allobosea massiliensis
GTTTGGCGCGGAACACGTAGACCGTGCCGGAGAACGGATCGGCGCCCATCGTCTCGCGCACCAGCGCGGCCAGCCCCTCCGCGCCTTTGCGGAAGTCGACCGGCTTCGTCGCAACCATGACGCGGACCGCGCCGGTCGGGCCTATCACGACCCTGCCTTCAACGCGCCGAGCACCGCCGCGATCGTGGCCGGCGAGGCACCGTTCTCGATCGTTACCCTGACGCCGGCGACGTCGATCTCGATGGCGGCCGCGCGGCGCTGCCGAGCGCGCCGCTTCTGGCGTGGCGTTCGCGCCATCCGCTCCAATGCCGATGAAGGTTCCGGCGCGACCACCGCCTGCACGAAGGCTGGAACCGCATCCGCGGTCTTGCGGAGCTCGCGACGCCAAGTGAACAACTGCTGTGGTGACAAGGCATGACGGCGCGCGACGGCGCTCACCGTCGTGCCAGGCTCGAAGCTCTCCGCCACGATCCGCGCCTTATCATCGGCAGACCAGTCCCGACGGCGCCCCGAGCCCGTGAAAACCTCAAAACGCCGAACCGGCTCGTCGATCTCGACGCTCGATTTA
>NZ_JBHSLU010000146.1:0-2037 GCF_042655245.1 Allobosea massiliensis
ATCCCGACATAAACGCCTTGCCAAAGGGGGCGTCCACATATGAATCACGAAATCGACGCCGCTGGAATCGGCCGGACGGTCTTATGGGTTTACGGCCTAGTCCCATACCGCCCGACGGATGGGAAATAGACGATCGTTTCCCTGACTGATGTGCCGTTACAGCTTTGCGGGGCACAAGTTACGTATTCCGATGAGGAGATGAAGTCCGCTCATGACGCATCCTGCTTAATCGCGGCAATGCGCCTGCACAAAAATTTTTATTGTCCAAAGCTTCCCAAAAGCGAACCACCCCGCCTTTCGGCGGGGCGATTGTTGCAGACCTCACTCGGCGGTCCTGCGGGACCAGATGAGTGAGAAGGCTCCGGCGGTCTCGGTGTCCTCGATCAGGGTCGCGTAGATTGCTGCCGGGAAGCTCGGATCGTCGACTTTTGCCGAGAGGTAGGGCTTCCCTTCGCGGGACGTTTTGGCCCAGGCCGCGCCAATTTCGGTCTTGCCAGCGAAGATGCGGTGGGAGGGGCCGTTATCGCTGGTGCCCTCGCTGCGGACGAAGCGGACCTTGCTGGTCAGGGTCAGCGTGTTGATCGCGCCGGTGAAGCCGCCGTTTTCGTCCTTCTTGAAGCTGCCGATCGTCGCCATGGTAGTCTCCTGTCGTTTTGTCCGGGCCGCGACCACCGCGACCTCGATGGCGTCGACAAGGCCGGGACGGGCTGAAGTGCACCCGCAGGGTCGAAACGGATGTGGAGAACGGCGCAGCCGTTGCGCTTAAGAAGCTCGGCTCGGCCAGACAGCCAGCACGAAGAGGACGCGGGTGGCCACGGGCCGGACAAACCGGCAGGAGACCACCCCGACGCCAATCGGCAGATTCAACAATTACGAAACCGGCCGCCCCAAACGGAGTGGCCGCCCATGATCCCGAACCTCTGGGTCCGCCTACTCAGCGGCGTCAGCGAATGCGACAGGCTCCTGCTCGCCCTCCACCTCACCGGCGGAAGTCCGCAAGCAGGCCGGTAGCCAAGCCGTCTCCACCAGAAGCCGCTCGGCTTCTCTGGCCATCTCGACCTTGGTCAGGCTGCCAAGCCGCTGCGCCGTCTCATCCGAGACGCCCTCGCTCACCGCCTGCATGATCGCCGCCTTGGTCACGAGCCCGAGATAGGCGGGCACGGTCGGGCTCCAATAGTCCCGCATGGCAAGGCCAGTCACTTGGGCCAGCCGATCTGCGTCATGGATCGCGTTGGTCCGGCGCTCATGCGGCAGGATGCCGAGTCCCGATAGCTCCAGCCTTCGGAACGCCTCGAACTGGTCGGCCGGGTGCAACGGCATGCGCACCACGTTCTCGGCCAGACTCTCTTCCTCGCCAGCCTCCATCACCATTACCGGGACGGTGAAGCCGCGCGGCAGCGCCTTGCGCTTGGAAAGCAGCTTCAACGCCATCAGCCGGCGCGAGCCGGCAATGACGGCGTAGCGCCCGTCCTCGCGGCTTGAGACCAGCAAGGGCTGCAACAGCCCGTGGGCGCGGATGCTGGCGGCCAACTCCTCGACGCCATCGCCTGCGCCGGTGCGCCGGACATTGCGGTCACTCGCGACCAACTTGTTCAAGGGGACTTCGATCAACTCACGCGACATGACAAAACACCTCTCTCAGTTGCCGGCCGAGGCATGGTCCCCGGCCATGCCTCCCGGGGCCGCGAGAGCGGTGGGGAGAGGGGTGGCGAGCGTGAGCGGGCCAGGCCGCCTTGCGCGGCGGGCGGATCGGGTTGGATGGAGACGTGACGTCGGAATCGTGCTCCCGATCTGCGCGACACGCGAGGCTGCCGGCGCCTACGCCGAGCGCTCGCGAGGGGAGAGGGGCGAAGCCCCGCTCCCCTTGAGTCGGATCCATGGAATCATGCTGAGGTCAGGCTGTCGTGGCGGTCGCAACGCGACCAGTCGCAGCTGTCCGGGTCGTGTCCCTGATGGTGGTGTAGCTTCGCGGAGCAACCACGATGCCGGCTTTGGCCGGGCTGGTCAGGCGGCCCCGGCTGGCAGGCTGACGATGGG
>NZ_JBHSLU010000147.1:0-1366 GCF_042655245.1 Allobosea massiliensis
GATGTGGGATTTGCGCATCGCTGCATCGGTCACCTCCGATCGAACGGGCGCGGGGCGCAGCGTCGGCCAGGCTGGAGCGGCGCAACTGGAGAGCGGTATGGACAAGTCTGGGGTTGGGAAGGTCGCGCTCATCACGGGCGTGACGGGGCAGGATGGCGCGTATCTTTCCGAGCTTCTGCTCGAGAAGGGCTACGTCGTTCACGGCATCAAGCGCCGCTCGTCCTCGTTCAATTCGGGGCGCATCGAGCATCTTTACCAGGACCCGCACGAGAAGGATCAGCGCTTCGTTCTTCACTATGGCGACCTGACAGATTCGACCAACCTCATCCGCATCGTGCAGGAGGTTCAGCCCGACGAAATCTACAACCTCGCGGCCCAGAGCCATGTCCAGGTCTCGTTCGAGACCCCGGAATACACCTCGAACGCCGACGCCACCGGCACGCTGCGCCTGCTCGAAGCGATCCGCCTGCTCGGCCTGACCAAGAAGACAAAATTCTATCAGGCGTCGACCTCGGAGCTCTACGGCAAGGTCCAGGAGATTCCGCAGAGCGAGAAGACGCCGTTTTATCCGCGCAGCCCCTACGCGGCTGCCAAGCTCTACGCCTACTGGATCGTTGTGAACTACCGCGAGGCGTATGGCATGCACGCCTCGAACGGCATCCTGTTCAACCATGAGAGCCCGCTGCGCGGCGAGACCTTCGTTACCCGTAAGATCACGCGCGCGATCGCGGCGATGCATCTGGGCTATCAGGACAAGCTCTATCTCGGCAATCTTGACGCCAAGCGCGACTGGGGCCATGCCCGCGAATATGTCCGCGGCATGTGGCTGATGCTGCAGCAGGACGAGCCGGACGATTATGTCCTCGCCACCGGCGAGACCACGATGGTGCGCGACTTCGTCAGCCACGGCTTCAAGCAGGTCGGCATCGACGTCGCTTGGCAGGGCGAGGGCGTCGACGAGAAGGGCATCGACGCGAAGACCGGCAAGGTGCTGGTCGAGATCGATCCGCGCTATTTCCGCCCGACCGAGGTGGAACTGCTGATCGGCGACCCGACCAAGGCGCACACCAAGCTTGGCTGGAAGCACGATACCAAGTGGCAGCAGCTCTGCGAGGAGATGGTGGCGTCCGACCTGAAGGTGGTCCAGCAGGAGCGTCGCCGCAATGCCGAGTGAGACTTGGCCGAGTGATCCATCGCCGAGTGAGGCCGCTTTCGATCTGACGGGCAAGCGCGTCTGGGTCGCGGGGCATCGCGGCATGGTGGGGGCGGCGCTGGTGCGCCGCCTGCAGAGCGAGAACTGCGAGATCGTCACGGCCGGCCGCAGCGATGTCGACCTGCTGCGACAGGAACAGACCGAAAACTGGCT
>NZ_JBHSLU010000148.1:0-77719 GCF_042655245.1 Allobosea massiliensis
TGCCCCGCGATCACGGTGAGCGGAAATCATGTGTTTCCCGTCACCTGCAAAATGCCCTTAGCGTGTATTAATGTAGAAATGACCACAGAGCCCCATGATGGCGGTGTTGCCCGCGAGCTTCTCCTGCAGCGCGATCTCGGTCCATTCGAAGCCGAAGCCCGAGGGCAGGCGCTCGGCCGCGATCTTCTCGATCGCCGCGATGCCCTGTCCGGTCGAGAAGCCACGCGCCATCGAGAGCTGCACCTCGGCCGCCGGATAGAGGTTGTAGCGCGGCACGCGATAGGCGCCCGTCGTGTCCGAGAAGGAGGCGACGGAGCCGATCGGCACCATCTCGCCATCGCTGTTGCGGGTTTTCAGGTTGGCGACGTCGTTGAGGTCGAGCCGGAACGGATTGTCCGCCTGCGCCGTCACCCGGTAGGTGCGCCCCAGCAGGTTGAAGTCGTTGATATAGGCCGAGCCCATGAACACCGAGAGCGTCTCGAAGACGCGCGTGATCGGCACGCCCAGCATTTCGGCCTTGGTCCGGTCGATGTCGGCGAAGACCTGAGGCGTCTTGGTCGAGAACAGCGTGAAGGGCTGCTGGATCCCCGGCACCTGCGCCGCCGAGCCGGCGACGACCCAGGTCGCGCCCTCGAGCGCGGGCAGGCCGCGGCCGGAGCGATCCTGGACATAGCCCTTGAGACCGCCGCCGGTGCCAATGCCCGGCACGGCCGGCGGCGGGATCACCAGCGCGAAGGCCTCGTTGATCGCGAACATCTGCTGGCGCAGATCGGCGAGGATGCCGTCCGATGTCAGGTTGAGCTTCTGGCGCTCGTCGAAGGAGGAGAGCGTCACGAAAATGACGCCCGTGTTGGGCGCGATCGTGAAGGTCGCGCCGTCGAGCCCCGCGAAGGCGACCGCATGGGCGACACCCGGCCGCGACAGCACGACGTCGGTCGCCTTGCGGATGACCGCGTCGGTGCGCGGCAGCGAGGAGCCCGGCGGCAGCTGGAAGGCGACGATGTAGTAGCCGCGGTCGAGCTGCGGCACGAGGCCGGTCGGCGTCACCGAGAGGCGGTTCGCGGTCAGCGCGATCAGCCCCGCATAGGCGATCAGCAGGATGACTGAGAAGCGGATCAGCCGCGAGGTTAGCGAGCCGTAATTGCGCGAGAGCCAGTCGAAGCCCTTGTTGAAGTAGTGGAAGAAGCCGCGCACGGGCGCGCCGAGCTTGTAGAGGAAACCGTGCTGCTTTCCTTCGGCATGGCCATGCGGCTTCAGCAGCAGCGCCGCCATCGCCGGCGACAGCGTCAGCGAGACGAAGCAGGAGATCGCCGTCGAGGCCGCGATGGTGACGGCGAACTGCTGGTAGAAGGTGCCCTGCAGCCCGCTGATGAAGGCGGTCGGGATGAAGACTGCGCAGAGGACGAGCGCGATGGCGAGCAGCGCTCCGCCGACCTCGTCCATGGTCTTGTGCGCGGCCTCCTTGGCCGTCATGCCCTCGGCGAGATAGCGCTCGACATTCTCCACCACGACGATCGCATCGTCGACGACGATGCCGATGGCGAGCACGAGTGCCAGCAGCGAGATGGTGTTGAAGGAGATGCCGACCGCGCTCATCACCAGGAAGGTGCCGACGAGTGATACCGGGATCGCGATGATCGGGATGATCGCCGCCCGCCAGGTCTGCAGGAACAGGATGACGACCACGACGACGAGCGCGACCGCCTCCACCAGCGTGTGGATGACCGCGCTGACGGATTCCCCGATGAATTCGGTCGGGTTGTAGATGATGCGGTGCTCGACGCCGGAGGGGAACTGCTTGGCCATGTCGTTCATGGTCTTGATCAGCGTCTCGGCGGTGGCGAGCGCGTTCGAGCCCGGACGCTGGAAGATGCCGATGGCGACGGCGTTCTTGTTATCGAGATAGGCGTTGGTGGTGTAATCCTGCGAGCCGAGCTCGACGCGGGCGATGTCGCGGATGCGGATCGTGCCGCCGTTGGGGTCGGCGCGGACGACGATGTTCTCGAACTCGGCGATGTCGGTCAGGCGGCCGAGCGTGTTGACCGAGAGCTGGAAGGCGCCGCCCTGCGTCGCCGGCGGCTGGTTGATCGCGCCTGCCGCGACCTGGACGTTGGCCGCGCGCAGCGCCGTCACGACGTCGCCCGCGGTCAGGTTGCGCGAGGAAACCTTGGCCGGGTCGAGCCAGATCCGCATCGAGAAGTCGCGCGCGCCGAAGACCTGGACGTTGCCGACGCCGTCGATGCGGGTCAGCACGTCCTTCACATAGAGCGTCGCGTAGTTGGAGACGTATTGCGCATCGCGCGACCCGTCCGGCGAGATCATGTTGATGACCATCATCAGGTCGGGCGAGGCCTTGCGCGTCTGGATGCCGAGCGCGCGCACATCCGCCGGCAGACGGGCCTCGGCGGCGGCGACGCGGTTCTGCACCAGCACCTGCGCCTGGTCGATGTCGACGCCGGCCTTGAACACGACGTTGATCGTCACGCGCCCGTCGCCGGTCGACTGCGACTGGATGTAGAGCATGTCGTCGACGCCGTTGACCTCCTGCTCGATCGGCGTCGCCACCGTGGCGGCGACGACCTCGGCCGAGGCGCCGGGATAGGTCGCGGTGATCGAGACCGTCGGCGGCGCGATCTCGGGATATTCCGCGATCGGCAGGCCGCGCTGGGCGATGGCGCCGGCGATCGTCAGCAGCACCGAGAGCACGGTGGCGAAGATCGGCCGGTCGATGAAGAAATGGGCGAAGCGGAACATGAAGGGTGTCCTGGCCTGGCGTCAGGGCAGGCGGCCGGCGGCCGCCCGGGGCTGGTTCGAGGCGCGGTTCAGTTGCTGCCGTTGGGCTTGATCTCGCCGGGCTGCGGCGTGACGGCGGCGCCGGGGCGCACCATCGGATTGGCGAAGCCGCCGACGACGACCTTGTCCTCCGGCGACAGCCCGGTGCGGATGACGCGAAGCCCCCGCGTGATCTGGCCGAGCGTGACCGGCTTCGGCACGATCTTATTCTCGGGTCCGACGGTCAGCACGATCTTGTTCGCCTGGTCGGAGACGATGACGCTGTCGGGCACCAGCAGGGCGTCCGCCTCGCCGGCGAAGACGCGCAGCCGCCCGAAGGTGCCCGGCGTCAGGAACTGGTCGGAATTGGGGAACACGACGCGGCCGCGGATCGTGGCCGAGCGGGCGTTCAGCGTGTTGTCGACGAAGTCGATCCGCCCGCGGCGCTTCCACTCCTGCTCGTCGGACAGGCGCACCTCGGCAACGATCCCGGCCTCGCGCGAGGCGGTCGCGCGCAAATCGTTGTTGCGGCGCTGCCAGCGCAGATAGTCGGCCTCCGAGGCGTCGAAGGTGAAGTAGATCGGATCGACCGCGACGATCGTCGTGAGAAGCGTCGCGCCGGACTGGCCGCCGGCGATCAGGTTGCCGGCATCGACGCGGCGGTTCGAAATGCGGCCCGACAGCGGGGCGCGCACCTCGGTCCATTCGAGGTTGAGCTCGGCCGTCTTGAGATTGGCCTCCGCCCCCTGCTGGGAGCCGATGGCGCTGTTGAGATTGGCGCGGCGCTGATCGACGTCGCGCGCCGTGATGGTGCGGTTCTGGGTCAGGCCCTCGGCGCGCTCGACCTCGTTCTGGGCGAGCTCGACCTGCGCCTTGGCGCGGGCGACCTCGGCCCGCGCGGCGTCGACCGAGAGCCGGTAGGGGCGGGGGTCGATGGTGAAGAGCAGATCGCCCTTCTTCACCAGGTCGCCGTCCTTGAAGTGGATCGAGTCGAGGAAGCCCGAGACGCGGGCCCGGACCTCGACCTGCTCGCTGGCCTCGAAGCGGCCGGTGAACTCGTCCCAGTTGGTGACGCGCTGCGCCAGCGGCGCCGAGACCTGGACGGGCGGGGCCGGCGGCGGCCCGCCCTGGGCGCGCGCCTCGCCGAGGCTGAGCGCAGCAAGGAGCACGAGGCCCCCGGCCGAAAGGATCGATGACATCGGCGCCGGGCGGCGATGGGGCATGGGATGGCTCCGGATGGGTCTAGCCGGCACAGTAGGCGTGTTTCCGGCCTTTGCCGCTACAAGGGGAGCCGACTGACGATTGTCAAGATCCGTCACCCCTCACAAGGCGAGATTGCGGCACTCTGCGCCACAATCCCGCCATCCGGTGTCGGGAGCGCAACAGAAGCTTGCCGCCTGCGCGCCGAGGTCGTAACCGTCAGGCATCTCACTGAAGCCGGAAGACAAGACGATGAATGCGCATGCCCGCCCCGCGGATCCGAAGAAGCTGATCAAGGGCGCGACGGGAGACTGGGAGATCGTGATCGGCATGGAGATTCATGCACAGGTCACCTCCAACGCCAAGTTGTTTTCCGGCTCCTCGACCGCCTTCGGCGCCGAGCCGAACGCCCATGTCAGCCTCGTCGACGCCGCCATGCCGGGCATGCTGCCGGTGATCAACGCCGAATGCGTCCGCCAGGCGGTGCGCACCGGGCTCGGCCTCAACGCGCAGGTCAACAACCGCTCGGTCTTCGACCGCAAGAACTATTTCTATCCGGATCTGCCGCAGGGCTATCAGATCAGCCAGTACAAGAGCCCGATCATCGGGGAGGGGGAGATCATCGTCGATCTCTCGCCGACGGAGCAGATCACCGTCGGCATCGAGCGGCTGCATCTCGAGCAGGACGCCGGCAAGTCGATCCACGACCAGCACCCGACGATGAGCTTCGTCGACCTCAACCGCTCGGGCGTCGCGCTGATGGAGATCGTCTCCAAGCCCGATCTGCGCTCGGCCGACGAGGCCAAGGCCTATGTCTCGAAGCTGCGCACCATCCTGCGCTATCTCGGCACCTGCGACGGCGACATGGAGAAGGGAAACCTGCGCGCCGACGTCAACGTCTCGGTGCGCCGCCCGGGCGAGCCCTTCGGCACGCGCTGCGAGATCAAGAACGTCAACTCGATCCGCTTCATCGGCCAGGCCGTCGATGTCGAGGCGCGCCGCCAGATCGGCATCCTCGAGTATGGCGGCACGATCGACCAGGAGACCCGCCTCTACGATCCCGGCAAGGGCGAGACGCGCTCGATGCGCTCCAAGGAAGAGGCGCATGACTACCGCTACTTCCCCGATCCGGACCTGCTGCCGCTCGAATTCGACGACGCCTTCGTCGCTGAGCTGAAGGCGCATCTGCCGGAACTGCCCGATGCCAAGAAGGCCCGCTTCATCGCCGAATACGGGCTCTCGCCCTATGACGCCTCGGTGCTGGTCGCCGAGCGCGAGCAGGCGGACTACTTCGAGGCCGTCGCCAAGGGGCGCGACGGCAAGGCCGCGGCCAACTGGGTCATCAACGAGCTGTTCGGGCGCCTCAACAAGGAAGGCAAGGACGTCACGGCCTCGCCCGTCTCCGCCGCCCAGCTCGGCGGGCTGGTCGATCTCATCGGCGAGGGCACGATCTCCGGGCGCATCGCCAAGGATCTGTTCGAGATCCTCTGGTCCGAAGGCGGCGACCCGCGCGAGATCGTCGAGGCCCGCGGCATGAAGCAGGTCACCGATACGGGCGCGATCGAGAAGGCGGTGGACGAACTGATCGCCGCCAATCCCGACAAGGTCGAGCAGGTCAAGGCCAAGCCGACCATGCTGGGCTGGTTCGTCGGCCAGGCTATGAAGGCCTCGGGCGGCAAGGCCAACCCGCAGGCGCTGAACGAGATCCTGAAGGCGAAGCTGGGGATCGAGTGAGCGATGGGCGGCGCTGGCAACACGCCGTCTTTCCGGGACTTCGCGTCTGAGGCGCGCCGTGGAAGGACGAGCCGTCCGGGTGCCTCTCCATGACCCCTGCCGATCTCGTCATCCGCGACGCCGAAGCCGCCGATCTGCCGGCGGTGCGGGCGTTGCTGGTCGAGACCTGGCACGCCACCTATGACGGCATCTATGGCTGGCAGCGCGTCGCCGAGATCACCAATGCCTGGCATTCCCTGGAGAACCTCGGCGCCCAGCTCGGGCGCGAGAACGGGGCCTTTCTCGTCGCGCTGGTGGGAAGCGAGATCGTCGCCACCGCCAGCGCCCGCACCGAGCGCGACCGCGCCGCGCTGCTGACGCGGCTTTATGTCCTGCCGGCCTGGCAGGGCGTCGGCATCGGCCGCACGCTGCTGCAGGTGACGCTGGCCTGCTTTCCGGAGGCGCCGGTGGCGCGCCTCGAGGTCGAGAGCCAGAACGAGCCGGCGATCACCTTCTACGAGCGGATGGGCTTCTTCCTGCAGCGCCAGGCCCGCTTCGACGGCCGCGACGACACCCCCAACACGCTGCTGATGGCGAAGCGCCTTTTCGCGGCATAGCAGCTGCCGCAACGGGCCTGTGCGTACGAGCCAGTTGCCGCGGCCCGCCCGCCATGCCTCACTCTTCCCCAAGCCGCGCCAAAGCGGCACTTCAGGGAGAGACGACCATGCAGCGCCAGCCCATCCGCGTCGCGACCTATGACGGCCCCGGCGGCAAGCCGACCATCCGGGAGGTGCCCTGGCCGGCGGTCCCGGCCAAGGCCGCGCTGATTAAGATCGGCGCCTGCGGCGTCTGCGGCACCGACCAGCACATCCTCAAGGGCCATTGGCCGAAGAAGCTGCCCTGGCCCTTCACGCTCGGCCACGAGATCGGCGGCGTCATCGTCGAGAAGGGGGCGGAGTTCACCGAGGACTTCATGGGCAAGCCGCTCGATGTCGGCTCCAAGGTGATGATCCCGCCGCTGATGCCCTGCGGGCACTGCCACTACTGCGTCCACTATCCCGAAAGCGCCAACAAGTGCCTGACCCCGGTCTACTACGGGCGCTATCTCGGCTTCGACAAGGCGCCGCATCTCTGGGGCGGCTGGGCCGAATATGTCTATGTCGACCTCGAGATGCTGCCCGGGACCAAGGTCTACAAGCTGCCCGACGACATGTCGCTGCGGCTGGGCGCGCTCTCCGAGCCGCTGACCTCCTGCATCCGCGCCTTCAACCGGGCCAAGCGCGCCGGCGGCTTCAACTGGGGTGACACGGTGGTGATCCAGGGCTCGGGGCCGATCGGCATCCTGGCGGTGGCGGCGGCGCAGGAGATGGGCGCCGGCCGCGTCATCTGCGTCGGCGCGCCGGAGGAGCCGAGGCTCGCGCTCGCCCGCAAGTTCGGTGCAGAGGCGACGGTTAATCTGGAGGAATACACCACCGCGGAAGCGCGCATCGCCCGCGTCCGCGAGATCGTCGGCGGGTTCGGCGCCGATCTCGTGATGGACTGCTCCGGCCATCCGACGGCGGGGCCCGAGGGCATCGAGTTCCTGCGCGACGGCGGCACCTATGTCGAGATGGGGCAGTTCACCGATGCCGGGTCGATCCAGACCAACTGGCACCGCATCTGCACCAAGGATCTGAACGTGCTCGGTTCCTGGGCCTTCACCGGCAATGATCTGCCGCTCGGCGTCGACATGCTCTACCGCGCCCGCGACAAGTACCCCTTCCTGGAGATGCAGACGATCTACCCCTTCACGGAAGCCGGCGTGACCCAGGCCGTCGCCGATGCGATGGCGATGAAGACGGTGAAGTCCACCATCGTTCCGTTCCCCGAGCTGGTCTGATAGAGCGGCGTCTCGCCTCCACCGGACGGGACGCCGCATGACCACCTCGACGCAGACCGCGACCGCGGTCATCATCCGCCGCGCCCGACGCGAGGACGTCGAGCGCATCGCCGAGCTGATCATGCTCGGCGCCGCCACGCAGACGATGACGGCCGACGCGATCCGCGCGGAGGCGCGCCACCCCGGCTATGCCGAGGCTTTCGCCGCCATCGAGGCCTCCGCCCACAACGCGCTCTTCGTCGCCGAGGAAGCGGGGGGCCTGGTGGTCGGCACCTTCCAGGTCACGCTGATTCCCGGACTGGTGGCGCGCGGCCGGATGCGGGCCAAGTTCGAGAGCGTCCATGTCTCGCCCGAGCGGCGCGGCCATGGCATCGGCCGCATCATGATCGCCCATGCGCTCGCCTTCGCGCGCGAGCACGGCGCCGGCATGGCCGAGCTCAGCTCCAACAAGTCGCGCCTCGACGCACACCGCTTCTATGTGAACCTCGGTTTTGCCCAGAGCCATGAGGGCTTCAAGATCGAGCTCTGAGCGCCGCCGGTTTCACAAAGGGGCGATGCAACCCGCACAGGGCGGACCGGCTCTTTCTCCCGCGCGAGAAGCGGCCTAAACATCGCGCTTCCTCCTCTGCATCAGGGACCGGGACCGCGCCATGCCAGCCAGCCAGAGCAAGCCGATCGAACTTCATTACTGGCCGACTCCGAACGGCTGGAAGATCACCATCATGCTGGAGGAGTGCGGGCTGCCCTACACGGTCATTCCCGTGAACATCGGCAAGGGCGACCAGTTCAAGCCGGACTTCCTCGCGATCTCCCCCAACAACCGCATGCCGGCGATCGTCGATCCCGAAGGGCCGGACGGCAAGCCGATCTCGGTCTTCGAGTCGGGTGCGATCCTGCAGTATCTCGGCCGCAAGACCGGGCAGTTCTATCCCGCCGACGAGCGCGGCCGCGTCGCCGTCGACGAATGGCTGTTCTGGCAGATGGGCGGCTTCGGGCCGATGCTCGGCCAGACCCACCATTTCCGGCTCTACGCGCCCGAGAAGGTGCCCTATGCCATCGACCGCTACACCAACGAGACCAACCGCCTCTATGGCGTGCTGAACAAGCGCCTCGACGGCCGCGATTACATCTGCGGTGATTACTCCATCGCCGACATGGCCTGCATCGGCTGGGCCCGCGGGTGGGAGAAGCAGGGTCAGGACCTCAAGCAGTTCCCCCATGTCGCCCGCTGGATCGAGACGATGATGGCGCGTCCCGCCGTGCAGCGCGGCCTCAAGGTCGGCGAGGCCCTGCGCAACCCCGCCGGCATCTCGACGCCGGAGGAGAAGGCGATCCTCTTCGGTCAGAAGGCCCGCTGAGCGTCACCCACTCCACCCCGCGCGTCATGCTGGACAAGCGGCGCAGCCGCGCAGGCCGGGATCCATCATCGGGCTGGTCGGTGCCCTCCGATGGATCCCGGTCGGCCTGCGGCCGCCCAGGATGACGAGGGGGGGCGGGGAATAATCATGAGGCGCGCCGAAAGCCCCGACCGGCCTGAGCCGCGGGGTTCGCATCATGGCCCCCGAGAGGGGATGCGCGGAGCCGGGTGGCGCGTGGACCAAAGCCGCGTGCCGATGTCGAGTGTCGATGTCGAATGTCGATGCAGCGCCGATCTCACGCCGCCCGGCTCCGCGCGCGGGGATTTTGGGCGTCGCGGTCGCTCGTCCTTGGCGAAGGAACTCCCGACCGCTCGACCTCCGGGAGACGCCGCCCGCGACGGCGACGCCTCCCGAAACCCGCCACCACACCCGGCCGCACGACGCCTCGCGACAGCCCCCTTGGTCGGGTGCAGCGCGGGTAGGATAGGCATGGAACCGCGCGGCGGGGATAAGTTTGCCGTCGCGCCTCAGTTGGCCCGGTTCCAGACCACCGAGCGGCAGATCAGCCCGCCCAGCACGCAGCCCGAGGTGGTGAGCTTGTCGCCGGCCAGCGTCATCGTGCCGGAATAGGTCTTGCCGTCCTCGGGATTGAAGGCGCTGCCGGTCCATTTGCCGTCGCCCGACGGCTTCATGTCGTAGAAGATGCGCTGGCCGACCTTGGCCGGGCCGTTCGGGTCCTTGAGCCAGGCCAGCGTGCCGCACATCGCCTCGCCGCATTTGGCGAAGCGCACCCGCGAGGCGCCGCTGTCGCGCAGCCAGGTGCCGGTGACGTCCTGCGCCTGGGCCGGTGCGCCCGAGGCGAGGCCGAGCGCGAGCAGGCCGAAACCGGCGAGGCCCGCGCGGGAAAGACGCGATCCGATGGTCATCAATACCTCCCTGTCAGACCACGCTATGCTGCATGGTTCAGATGTGAACCTTAAGCCGGAACCGGAGCGCTTCCAAGGCCCTGCCGCTGCGCCGCAGCCCTCGCTTCCGCAGCGCAGGGTGAATCCTCCGTTGACGGGCGGTTTCGCATTTGCCCGAAAGCCCATTGAAAAGACTGCGGTTTTCGGGATCGAAGGCTGAATCGAGCGTTGATTTAACCGCTCGCTCATTCCTCGTTGAGCTTCGATTCATCGCGAATTTTAGCGAGCCCTTTAAGCGCCGCCGCCAGTCTTCACCTCACGAGCCGGGGCCTTTGGACGGGTGGCCGGCGCCAACGAAAGACAAAGGGTGGTTGTCATGGCACGCATGGAAATGAGCGCGATCCCGGCCTCGCTGGTGGTCCCGAGCGAGGCTTCGGCCGAGGCCTATTACGAGCTGGGTCTGATGTATGCCTCGGGTCGCGGCATCCCGGTCGATCTGGTCACGGCGCAGAAATGGTTCAACGTCGCCCAGGCCCGCGGCTGCGGCCGGGCCGCCGCCCACCGCCAGGAGCTGGCGCTGGAGATGACGCGCGACGAGATCGCCAAGGCGCTGCGCGAGGCGAGGACCTTCCTGACCCGCCATTAAGCCGGTTCCGCCGGGATGGCCGACGAGCCTTGTGGGGCGGGGAGGGCGCAGCTATAAGCGCGCCGCATTCCCCAGAAAATCCCCGAGGATTCATCGATGGCTGTTCAGCGTACCTTCTCCATTCTCAAGCCCGACGCGACCCGTCGCAACCTCACCGGCGCGGTCAACGCGGTGATCGAGAAGGCCGGTCTGCGCATCGTGGCGCAGAAGCGCATCCACATGACCAAGGTCCAGGCCGAGACTTTCTATGCGGTCCATTCGGCGCGGCCCTTCTTCGGCGAGCTCGTCGAGTTCATGACCTCCGGCCCCGTGGTCGTGCAGGTCCTCGAGGGCGAGGACGCCATCACCAAATATCGTGAGGTGATGGGCGCCACCAACCCGGCCAATGCTGCCGAGGGCACCATCCGCAAGCTCTTCGCCGAGTCGGTCGGCGAGAACACCGTGCACGGCTCGGACGCCCCGGAGACGGCGGCGGTCGAGATCGCGCAGTTCTTCGCCGGCAACGAGATCGTCGGCTGATCCGACGGCCATCCCGGCTTTCAAACGAAAAGGGGGCGGGTCGCGATCGACCCGCCCCCTTTTTCATGTCGCCCCGGCGGTCCGCAGCGGCAGCCTGACGTGTCAGAAGCCCAGATCGAAGGCATAGCTCGCCGAGACGCCGATCGTGATCGAATCCCGCGAGCCGAAGGTCCGGACCACCGGCGACTTCGCGGCATCGCCGACGAGGTGCTTGTACTCGACATAGGCCGTCGTCTGGAACCGCTCGGACCAGTTGTAGGTCGCCTGCGCGATCGCGCCATAGGAGAGCACGCCGCTGTTGAAGCGCTGCAGCAGCCCGCCGGTGCCGGCGGCGCCTGGAATCGCGCCGAAATAGGTGCGCACGTAATCGGCGCTGGCGACCGTCATGCGTGGGCCGATGCCGAGCTTCCAGGTGTCGTTGATGCGGGCGAAGGCGTCGAGCTTCACCTCCGCGATCAGCCCGTCATGGGCGACGATGCCGCGGCGCAGGTCGACGCGCGCGCGCAGCCAGGAGGCCGGGTAGAACTCGGCGAAGGCGCCGGCCTCGGCGCCGAACTTCACATTGGGCACGGTGACCAGCGCGGGATTGACGCTCGACTTCCGCTCCCAGAGCAGATTGCCGGAGAAGCCGACGCGCCAGGCGGTGCCGGAGAAGAAGCCGATCGAGATCGCGTCGTCCTCGGCCGACCACCAGGTGCTCTTCAGCCCGCGGCCGAGCGAGATGATCGGCTTCGGCCGGAAGATATAGTCGTTCGAGCCGAGATAGTCTGGCTGGCGATGAAGGCCGGCGCCGAGCGTCAGCGTCCAGTTCTGGGCGGACTGAGGCGAGGTGAGGGTGCTGTATTCGGATGACTGGGCCGCCGCCCGCTCGGGCGAGGACAGGAGGCAGGCGACGAGACCCGCCAGTAACGCAACGCGACGCATGGCACTCAACTCCGGCGCAACGGCGCCACTCATGACCACAGACCCGCAGAATGAAGCATTAGGATTAACTCCGGGTTGACGATGCGCCGCATGCGGCGGGAAGCGGCGACCATGCCGCGGCGGCGCGGACCGGGCCAGCGCAGAGGCCGGTTTCCTTTTTTTCGCCATGCGTTACCAAGGCGCTATGACGGAATTGCCACGCATCGCGCACCACCCCTCGACCTGCCCGCATGACTGCCCCTCGGCCTGCTCGCTGGAGGTGGAGGTTATCGACGGGCGCAGCATCGGCCGCGTCCGCGGCAGCAAGCGCCAGAGCTACACCGATGGCGTGATCTGCGCGAAGGTCGCGCGCTACGCCGAGCGCATTCACCATCCCGATCGGCTGCTGCATCCGATGCGCCGCACCGGGCCCAAGGGTTCCGGGCAGTTCGCGCGCATCTCCTGGGACGAGGCGCTGGACGAGATCGCGCGGCGCTTCCTCGCGATCGAGGCGGAGCACGGGGCGGAGGCCGTCTGGCCCTATTACTATGCAGGCACGATGGGCCTGGTCATGCGCGACGGCATCAACCGCCTGCGCCATGCCAAGCGCTATTCGGGCCAGTATTCGACGATCTGCACCACCACGGCCTGGACGGGCTTCATCGCCGGCACGGGGCGCCTCGCCGGGCCGGACCCGCGCGAGATGGCGCAGTCCGACTGCATCGTGATCTGGGGCACCAATGCGGTTCACACCCAGGTCAACGTGATGCACCACGCGATCAAGGCCCGCAAAGCGCGCGGCGCCAAGATCGTCGGCATCGACATCTACCACAATGCGACGCTGGCCCAGGCCGATCTCGCCCTCGTGCTGCGGCCGGGCACCGACGCCGCGCTCGCCTGCGCCGTCATGCACATCCTCTTCCGCGACGGGCATGCCGACCGTGCCTATCTCGCGGCCCACACCGACGCCCCGGA
Organism: Allobosea massiliensis; assembly: GCF_042655245.1. NCBI lineage: Bacteria > Pseudomonadati > Pseudomonadota > Alphaproteobacteria > Hyphomicrobiales > Alloboseaceae > Allobosea > Allobosea massiliensis. Next base: position 12,871 of record NZ_JBHSLU010000148.1, read on the forward strand.
CGAACTCGAGGCGCATCTGCAGAGCCGGACGCCCGAATGGGCGGCGGCGATCACCGGGCTCGAGATCGCCCAGATCGAGGAATTCGCCGCGCTCGTCGGGACGCGCAAGAAGAGCTTCTTCCGGCTCGGCTATGGCTTCGCCCGGCAGCGCAACGGCGCCGTCTCGATGCACGCGGCGCTGTGCGTGCCAACCGTGACCGGCGCCTGGCAATACGAGGGCGGCGGCGCCTTCCACAGCAACAGCGGCATCTATCGCTGGCGCAAGAGCCTGATCGAGGGACTCGACGTTCGCGACCCGGGCGTGCGCGAACTCGACCAGTCGCAGATCGGGCGCATCCTGACCGGGGATGCGCAGGCTCTGCGGCAGGGCGGGCCGGTCAGGGCACTCCTCATCCAGAACACCAACCCGGTCTCGGTCGCGCCCGAGCAGGAATTGGTCAAGCAGGGCTTCGCCCGCGAGGACCTCTTCACCGTCGTCCATGAGCAGTTCATGACCGAGACGGCGCAGATGGCCGACATCGTGCTGCCGGCGACGCAGTTCCTCGAGCATGACGACATCTATCAGGGCGGCGGCCACCAGCACATCATGTGGGGCGGCAAGCTGGTCGAGCCGGCGGGTGAATGCCGCTCGAACCATGAGGTGATCTGCGCCCTGGCGAAGCGCCTCGGCGCGCAGCATCGCGGCTTCGACATGACCCCGCGCGAGATCGTCGACTGGACGATGCGCGAGAGCGGCCGCGGCACGCTCGACGAGCTCATCGCCAACGAATTCCTCGACGTGCAGCCGGATTTTCGCACGGCGCATTACCTCGACGGCTTCGGCTATCGCGACCGCAAGTTCCGCTTCAAGCCGGACTGGCCGAAGGTCCCCAACGCCAATGCCGGGCCGGTCGGCCCCTGGCAGGACATGCCGGTGCTGCCCGACCAGTGGGACGTGCTCGACAATGTCGATGCCGAGCATCCCTTCCGTCTCGCGACCAGCCCGGCCCGCAGCTTCCTGAACTCGACCTTCACCGAGACTCCGGGTTCGGTGAAGAAGGAGGGCGGCCCGACGCTGATGCTGCACCCCGAGGACGCCGCGAGGCTCGGCGTTGTCGCCGGCGACGAGGTCGTCGTCGGCAACCAGCGCGGCAGCGTCCATCTCAAGGCGGTGCTGTTCGAGGGTGTGGTGCGCGGCGTCGTCATCGCCGAATCGATCTGGCCCAACGCCGCCCACAAGCATGGGCGCGGCATCAACACGATCACCGGAGCGGACGGCCCGGCGCCTTTCGGAGGCGCGGCCTTCCACGACAACAAGGTCTGGATCAAAAAAGACGTTCCGGATCACAAGGGCGTGACCGCGCTCCCTTGATTTTTCGGCGGTGCTATGGACCATCCCTCGCGCAGGCAGGACGGCTCCGGAACTGATGCGCCTGCTCTCGAAGGACGAACGAAATCATGATGATGCGGCGGATGGGTGCGGTCTTGCTGGCCGGTGGAATCTCTGTGCTGGCGACGCTCGGCGCCCAGGCCGCGAGCGGGACGAGCGCCCTGCCGCCGCCGGACCCGACGGCCAAGAACCTGACCCCCTACATGATCCAGCTGCGCGCCTTCGATGCCTGCCTGGTGACGCAGTCGCGCCTGATGGGCACGACGCGCGAGGCCGTCCACACGCCCTGCAGCTGCTACGCCAAGGGCACCGTCGCCGCGATGACCAAGGACGAGATCCAGGCCTTCCGCGACACCGGCTACTTCAACGACTCGGCCCGCGAGAAGGGCCTGGGCTTCATCGACCGCTGCAAGCTCAAGCGGCCGATCTGAGCGGCTGCTCCTCCGCGAAGAAGCGCTCGCGCATCCGCCCGGCATAGGCCGTGAGCGCCGACCGTTGCTCGACCAGCCCGCGGAAGGGCGAATCGAACAGCGGCGTCAGCGCCGCGATCAGGAAGGCGCCGGGCGCGGCATCCCCGCCCACCGGCGCGTCTCCGCCGAAATAGCGGTGCTCGCCCAGAATTGCGACCATCGCGTCGAGCGCCCGCTCCGCGAGCTTGAGCCGCTCCGCGGGGCTGTGGCGGCCGATGCCATGGCCGTCGACATTGCGCCGGACCTTGCGGCGCACCAGCGCACAGACCAGCGGCCGCAGCGGCGCCGGCACCGGCTTGAAGAACTGCGCCGGACCGCGGGCGAAATTGCCGTCGTCGAGCCAGCGCTCGGCCACCATGATCCAGTGGATCTGGTCCTCCAGCATCTTCTCCAGGGCCCAGAGGGCGCCCCGCCGCTCGGCATCGAGCCCGGCGTCGAAATCGATGCCGTGCCGCTCCTCGAGATGGAAGCGGATGAAGCTCGAATCGCAGATGGTGACCCCATCCTCGACGATCAGCGGCAGCTTGCCCTTCGGCGCCCGCCTCAGGTCGCCGATCCGCGTCTCGTAGGGCAGGCCGGAGAGCTTCAGCAGGATCTCGGCCTTGATGCAGAACGGGCTCGGATCGGGCAGGCCGAAGGCCGGTCCGAAATGGTGCAGTGTGATCATGCTCTTCCCCCTTCGCGATGCCGCAGGACGATTTGACGCTACTGACATAGTCCTGACAGGATTTGTCAGCACAACAGGCTAGTCTCCGATCGTCCGAGGCCAGCGGGAAGAACCGGGATGCAGCGCGCCGAACGATTGCTCGACATGATCCAGAGCCTGCGCCGCCGCCGCCGGCCGGTGACGGCGGAAACGCTCGCCGCCGAACTCGATGTCTCCGTGCGCACGGTCTATCGCGACATCGCCGCGCTGGTGCGACAGGGCGTGCCGGTCCGCGGCGAGGCCGGCATCGGCTATGTGCTGGATGCCGGCTTCGACCTGCCGCCGCTGATGCTGTCTCCGGACGAGATCGAGGCCGTGCTGGTCGGGATGCGCTGGCTCGGCGAGCGGGCCGACCCCGTGCTCGCACGCGCGGCCGAGGATGTCGTCAGCAAGGTTGCGGCCGTGCTGCCGCCGCATCTGCGCCCGATCCTGCTCGACGGCGCGCTCTTCGCCCCGCTCTATGGCCGCGACGCGCCGACCGATCTCGTCGACATCGCCGCCGTGCGCGCCGCCATCCGCCAGGGCCGCAAGCTCGAGGTCCGCTACCGCGACGAGAGCGGTCAGGACACGCAGCGGATGATCTGGCCGATCGGCATGACCTTCTACGATCGCGTCCGCATCGTGATCGCCTGGTGCGAGCTGCGCCAGGACTTCCGCCATTTCCGCACCGACCGCATCACCGATCTCGTCGCGCGCGAGGAGCGCTATCCCGCGCGCCGGGCCGATCTTTTCCGGCGCTGGCAGAAAGAGGAGGAGGCGCGTTGCCGGGCGGATTCGGAGCGCCGGGCCCGGCAGGCGGAAGGGCAGCCGGCGGAGCCCGCGCCGGCTCAGCGCCTGACGAGTGCGCCGTCCACCAGCGCCACGGCGCCGGAGGCGACGGCCGCGAGCGCCTGAGGATAGAGCCCGTGTTCCTGGGTGAGGACGCGCGCGGCCAGCGTGTTCTCGTCGTCGCCCGGCAACACCGGCACCTTCGCCTGCGCAATCACCGGGCCGGCATCGAGTTCGGGCACGACGAAATGTACGCTGCAGCCATGCTCGCTGACGCCGGCCTCGAGCGCCTGGCGGTGCGTATGGGTGCCCTTGAAAAGCGGCAGCAGGGAAGGGTGGATGTTGATCATCCGCCCTTCCCAGCGCTTCACGAACCAGGCCGTCATGATCCGCATGAAACCGGCTAGCACCACCAGATCGATCTGGTGGGCGCGCAGCACCTCGTCCATCGCCCGCTCGAAGGCCTCGCGATCCTTGCCGAAGGTGCGATGATCGACCGTGGCGGTCGCAATGCCGAAACCGCTCGCCCGGTCCAGCCCCGGCGCGTCGGGCACGTTGGAGAGCACGAGCGCGATCTCGGCCGGGTAGCCGGGCTGGCGCGCCGTCTCGACCAGCGAGACCATGTTGGAGCCGCGCCCGGAGATCAGGATTCCGACGCGCGGGCGGTTGGCCGGGCTGCTCACAGCGCAAGCTTGCCGCGATAGGCGACGGGCTCCTCGCCCGCCGCGACGGGCACGACCTCGCCGAGCCGCACCGGAGCCTCGCCCGCCGCCGCCAGCGCCGCCAGGACCTCCTCGGCCTTGGCCGCCTCCGCGGCGACGACCATGCCGATGCCGCAGTTGAAGGTGCGCAGCATCTCGCGCTCGGCGACGCCGCCGACCTTGGCGAGCCAGCCGAAGACCGGCGGGACGGGAATCGCCGCAAGGTCGAGCGAAACGCCGAGGTTCTCCGGCAGCACGCGCGGAATGTTGTCCGGGAAGCCGCCGCCGGTGATATGGGCCAGCGCCTTGATGCCGCTGGTCGCCTTGATCGCCTGCAGCAGCGCCTTGACGTAGATCCGTGTCGGGATCAGCAGGGCCTCGGCGAGGCTGCTGCCGGGCGCGAAGGGCGAGGGCGCGTCCCAGGCAAGCCCCGACAACGCAACGATCCTGCGCACCAGCGAATAGCCGTTCGAGTGGACGCCGGAGGAGGGCAGGCCGAAGACGACGTCGCCCGGCTGCAGATCCGCCCGCGGCAGCAGCGCCCCGCGCTCGGCCGCACCGACGGCGAAGCCGGCGAGGTCGTAATCCTTCTCGGCATATAGGCCGGGCATTTCGGCCGTCTCGCCGCCGATCAGCGCGCAGCCCGCCTGGCGGCAGCCATCGGCGATGCCGCGCACGATCTCGATGCCGACTTTGGGGTCGAGCTTGCCGGTGGCGTAATAGTCGAGGAAGAGCAGCGGCTCGGCGCCCTGCACGATCAGGTCGTTGACGCACATCGCGACGAGATCGATCCCGATCGTCGAATGCAGCCCGCTCTCGATCGCGATCTTGACCTTGGTGCCGACGCCGTCATTGGCCGCCACGAGGATCGGATCGCTGAAGCCCGCGGCCTTCAGGTCGAACAGCCCGCCGAACCCGCCGATCTCGGCATCGGCGCCCGGCCGGCGCGTCGCCCGCACCAGGGGCTTGATGGCGTCGACCATGGCGTTGCCGGCGTCGATGTCGACACCGGCCTGCGCATAGGTCAGTCCGTTCGCGCCGGGCTTGCTCATGGGGGTATCGCCTCGCTTCCGTTGCCGGGGAGCGATAGGCAAGCGGGCGCCGCCTTGCAAGGCGTCGGGGTGCAAAAGCCGCGGAAAGCGCTCGGCGTGCAGCTCAGCGCAGATCCGCGAGCTTGCCGCCGGCGCGCAGGAAGCGCGTCGGATCGACCGGCTCGTCGTCGATGCGGGTCTCGTAATGCAGGTGCGGCCCGGTCGAGCGGCCGGTGCTGCCGACGCGGCCGATCACCGTGCCGGTCGCCACGCTCTGCCCCACCGAGGCGAGGATCGCCGACATGTGGGCGTAGCGCGTGGTGATGCCGTTGGCGTGCTCGATCTCGACCATGTTGCCATAGCCGCCGGAATATTCGGCGGCGATGACCTTGCCGGGTGCCGTGGCGCGGATGGGCGAGCCGGTCTCGGCCCGGAAGTCGACGCCCGTATGCATCGCCGGGCCGCGGGTGAAGGGATCGACGCGGTAGCCGAAATTGGAGCTGAAATCGGCTTCGCCGGCCATCGGCTTGGCGAGCGGGAGCTGCTCGGCGAGACCCCGTAGCCGCATCACCGCGGCGATGCGCGGCTGCAGCGCGCTCAGCGTCGCCTCGAAGGGGCCGGCATTCGGGTCGATCTTGAAGGGTACGAAGGGACCGCCGACGCCCTTGGCGGCGCCGCTCGGCGCGGCCATGCGGTCCGTATCGAGGCCCGTCTCGGCGAGCGCGCCGCGCAGGCGCTTGTGCGATTCCGTTAGCGTCGCATCCATGTCGCGGAGCGCGGCGAGCTGTGCGCCCGCCGTCTGAGACAGGGCCCGGTCGAGCCGGTCCAGCGCCGTCTCGACGCGCTTGGCTGGCGGCTCCGGCTCGGCCTGCCCCGAACGCCAGGGCGTCGTCTGCGGCTCGCCGGCGCCGCGCAGCGTCGGCGAATCGGGAGCCGGCGTCGGCTTGCCCGGCATGATCGGAGCGAAGCTGGTGACGCCCGAGGCGCGGATCGGCTCCTCCGGCTTGATCAGGCGGGGCCGCAGCGGCGCCTTGCCGGCATTGACGATGCCGCCGGCCTGGAGCGTATCGGCCAGCGCCGTCACCAGCGACTGACGCGATTCCAGCTCCGCCTGACGGGTCGCCAGTTCGTCGACGCGCGCCTCGACGCCGTCCTGGTCGAGCAAGGCGCGGCTGGCGAGCCGGTCGACATCGGCGCGCAGGGCCGCGATCCGGTCCTCATAGGCGTATTGGCGGGAGGTCTCGCGGGCAATCAGCCGCGCCGCGAGATCGTCCTTGCTGAGGATATACCAGGCGCCGGCGCCGCAGCCGGCGGTTGTCAGGCCGAGCCAGGCGAGGCCGATGATCGCCGTCGAGCGGCGGATCGTGTAGCTCTTCTGCGAGACCAGCCCCGAGATGGGGAGGGCGGGGCCAGTCGAGGCGGATGCTGTCATGAACGCGGGACCGGAAAGAGACGCTGCCGATCCCTGGATTAGACCCCGTTAAGGTTAATTGTTCGCAAAACGGGACGGCCGTTACAGCGCCTTGGCCGCGGCGAGGACCTCCTCGGCATGGCCGGGGACCTTCACCTTCCGCCAGATGCGGGCGATCTTGCCGTCCGCGCCGATCAGGAAGGTGGTGCGCTCCACGCCCATATAGGTCCGGCCATACATGCTCTTCTCGACCCAGATGCCATAGGCCTGCAGCGCCTGCTGGGTCTCGTCGGCGGCCAGCGCGAAATCGAGCCCGTGCTTGGCCTTGAACTTGTCGTGACTCTTCACCGGATCCGGCGAGATGCCGAGGATCTCGGTGCCGGCCGCGGCGAACTCCGCCTTGAGCCGGTTGAAGGCGATGGCCTCCTGCGTGCAGCCCGGCGTGTCGTCCTTGGGATAGGCGTAGAGCACCAGCTTGCGGCCCTGAAAATCACCCAGCGACACCGTGCCGCCCCCGTCCCGCGCCAGCGTGAAGGCCGGAGCCTCGTCACCATCCTGAAGAGCCATTGATCCGCCTTCCTTTCGTCGCCTTCGCGCTGCATGGCGCAACGCGGGTTCGCGCGCCATGATACGGTAGGGCAGCACCGCCGGGAACGGCGCGCCTTGCCGAATCGCCTGGCCCGGCTGCATCGACGAAGCCGTCATGGCCACGTCGGTCGCACTACGCCGCCGAAGCCGTGACGGATCATCCGCCCGAGAGGATCGAAGGTCGCCTTGCTGGACCAGGACGCGAACAAGCCGGACGCTGCCGCGCCCGTGACCGGGGCGCCGGGCACGCCCGATTGCGACGCGGCAGAGGTCAAGCGGCGGGCGAAGGCCGGTCTGGTGACCATCGCCGTGGCGATCGTCGTCGCCGTCGTGACCCTCGCCGGCGCCGCCGCGACGCTGCTCGTGACCGGGCTGGTGCCGCTCTCGGGGCTGGAGGGGCGGATCGCCCAGGCGATCGAGGATCGTCTCGGTGCCGACTGGACGGTCGAGGCTGCGGCGGCCGAGTTGGGCCGCATCGACGGCCACTCGCAGCTGCGCGTCCGCCAGGTCTCCTTCCGCCACAAGAGCGGCGCGACCATTCGCGCGCCCGAGGCCGTGCTCGGCTACGAGCCGCTGGCGCTGCTGCGTGGCGACATCCGGCTGACCTCGGTCGATCTGCGCGGCGTCAATGTCCGTCTCGGTGTCGACAGGAACGGGGCGCTGATCGTCAATGCCGATGCCGCCCCCGCCGAACCGACGCCGGCCGCGACCCTGCCCGACGCCGCGCAGTGGAACGCCTTCACCGGCATCATGGCGGCGGTGACGACGCTCGCCCAGGGAGAAGGGCTGCTCGGGGCGCTCGAGACCGCCGGCATCAACGGCGCGCGGCTCGCCCTCATCGACCCCGAAGGCCGCCAGCGCGCCGGCTTCGAGGATGTCGAGATCCGCCTGTCGCGGGCGGCCGAGCGCGTGACGCGCGTCACCGTGCGCGGCCGCACCGGCCAGCGCTGGAAGGAACTCGCCATCGATCTGTCGAACCAGCCCGACGGGACGCAGCGCGCCGACATCGATATCGTCCGCTTCGAGCCCGCCGAAGTCGTGGCGCTGGCGCTGGGCACGGGCGGGATGACGGTCGAGGGTCTGCCGCTGCGCGGCAAGGCCAGTCTGAGCCAGGCTCCGGACGGACGCCGCTCGGTGACGGCACGTCTGGACGTGTTGCCAGGCGTCATTCGGATTCCGGACGGCCCGATGCAGGCGATCGCCGTCGATGCAGCGCATCTCGAGATCAGCAGCAGCGGCGACCTCTCCACGATCGACGTCGGCTCGGTCGAACTCGCCGCAGGGCCGACCCGATTGAAGGGGACGGGGACCCTCCGGGCCGAGGACGGCGCCTGGCGGGTCGCTCTCGCCGGCGGCGGACAGCTCGCCGGAACGGACTCCGATCCTCCGGTCGTGATCGACAGCGCCCGGGCGGATCTGCGCATCGACCCGCGCCGCAACGAAGTCGTGATCGATTCGATGACCGTCCAGGGTCCGGCGATCAAGGCCGAGGGCAAGGGGCTGATCCAGCAGGTCGGACCCTCGCCGCTGCAGCGCTTCTCGATCCTGGCGACGGACTCCGACCCCCGCGCAGCGCTGGCACTGTGGCCGCGCTGGACCTCCCCCGAGGTCCACAGGACCCTGTCGCGCCAGTTCATCAGTGGGCGGCTGGCCTCGCTGCGGGTCGAGATGGACCTGCCGGCGGAGGATCACGCCCGGTTGATGCGCGGCGCCGGCATTCCGGACGACGCGCTGACCGTGCTCGTCGATGCCTCGCAGGTGCGCTTCGAGCCCGGCCCCGGCCTGCCGCCATTGATCGATGCGCGCGTCACCGGCAAGGCGACAGGGCGCGCCGTCAAGCTCGCCATCGCCGGCGCGACCGCCGATCTCGGCAATGGCCGCCAGCTGCAGCTCAGCGACGGTGCCTTCGAGATTCCCGAGACCTGGATGGAGCGGGCCCCGGCTCGCGCGAGCTTCCGCAGCACCGGCTCGATGGAGTCGCTGGCTGCGCTCTTCGCCTTTCCGGCGCTGAAGGATTTTGCACCCGGCGACATCGATCCCGCCAGCCTGCGCGGCAATAGCGATCTCCGCAGCGTGGTGTCGCTCGCCCTCGTCGATGATCCGCGGCCGGGCGAGGTGGTCGTCACCAGCAGCGGCACGCTCTCCGGCATCGCCTCCGACACGCTGCTCGCGCCCGAGAAGCTGGAGGGCGGCAATCTGGCGGTGACCTTCGACAAGGCCGGCCTGACGGTGAAGGGCGAGGCGAAGGTGAGCGGCGACCGGGCGCAGATCGAGATCCGGCAGGACCCGAAGGGCAAGGGCGAGGCGGCGTTGTTCATGACGCTCGATAACGCCGCCCGCCAGAAGCGCGGGCTGGGCCCCGAAGCCGGTATTAACGGCCCCGTACAGGTCAAGGTCACGAAGGCGCTGGGCAAGGGCGCGCCAGGGGCGCCGCGGGTCGAGAACGACTTGACCAAGGCCTCGCTCGACGGCGTCCTTCCCGGGCTCAGCAAGCCTGCGGGCCGGCCCGCCAAGCTGAGCTTTACCTATGTCGCGGATCCGGACGGTCCCGATCTCGACGATTTCGTCTTCGACTCCAACCCGGTGCAGATCCGGGGAAAGGTCGAACTCGGGCGCCAGAATGGTTTCGAGGCCGCGAGCCTCTCCCAGTTCAGGCTCTCGGCCGGCGACAACCTCAAGGTCGAGGCCCGTCGCGAGGGTGCGCTGACCAAACTCGTGATCCGCGGCGCCGTCGCTGACGTCCGCCCCTTCATCCGCGATCTCCAGACGGCGTCTGGGCCGGCCGCCCGCGGCGACAAGGGCAAGGGCGGCGATCTCGACCTCGATCTCGACGTGCCGATCCTGACCGGCTTCAACAACGAGGCGATCACCAACGCGACGCTGAAGCTGCAGAAGCGCTCCGGCGACCTGCGCACCGTCGCCTTCCAGGGGCGGATCGGCCGGGCCGAGGTCACCGCACGCCAGGTTTCGCGCGTCGGCGAGACGGCGGGCGGGCTGCTGGTGCAGTCGGAAAACGGCGGCGCCCTGCTGCGCTTCGTCGATCTCTATCGCCGCGCCTATGGCGGCGATTTCGTGCTCAATATCGGCCCCGGCGAGACCCGCCAGAGCGGCGAGCTCCTGTTCCGCAATTTCGTGGTGCGCGACGAGCCCGCGCTGCGCCGCGTCCTCGGCGGCCAGTCGGTTCAGGCGCTGGCGGGCGACCGGGCCGACAACGCCGCCCCGCCGCTGCCGATCAATGTCAGCGAAGTGGCGTTCACCAAGCTCAGGGCCGAGTTCACCCGCTCCGCCAGCCGGCTCGACGTCTCGGACATGGTGATCTGGGGCCAGCAGGTCGGCTTTACCCTGCAAGGCAACGTCGACTACGGCCGCGACCGCGTCGATATCGGCGGCACCTTCGTGCCGGGCTATGCCTTCAACAACGCCTTCGCGCAGGTGCCTGTGGTGGGGGCTCTGCTCGGCGGCGGCAGCCAGTATGGCGGGCTCTTCGCAGTCAATTTCCGCATCGCCGGGGCGGCCAGCGCCCCGACCATGACGATCAACCCGCTCTCGGCGATCGCGCCCGGTATCCTGCGCCGCTTCGTCGATCCGCTCGGCGGTACGCCGAACCAGCGGCCGATCCAGCCCAACCAGCCTGATCAGCCGCCGCCGACGCGCTGAGGCTTACTCCGCCCGCAGCAGGATGTGTTTCTTCTTGCCGAAGGAGAGCTTGATCGCGCCCTCGGCAAGGTCGGCGGGGCCGAGCGTGGCGCGCTCGTCGGTGACGAGCGTGTCGTTGACGCGCAGGCCGCCGGCCTTGACCTGACGCCTCGCCTCGCCGGTCGAGGGCACAAGGCCGGCCTTGACGAAGGCGGTCAGCACGCCGAGCCCCGGCTCCAGCTCCGCCCGCGCGATCGCGACGCTGGGCAGATCGGCCGCGGTGCCGCCCTCTTCGAAGGTCTTGCGCGCGGTCTCGGCGGCGGCTTCCGCCGCCTCGCGGCCATGGACGATGGCGGTGATCTCGGTCGCCAGGATCTTCTTGGCCTCGTTGATCTCCGAGCCGCCGAGCGCAGCGAGCTTTGCGATCTCGGCGAGCGGCAGGCGCGTGAACACCTTGAGGAAGCGGCCGACATCGGCGTCCTCGGTGTTGCGGAAATACTGCCAGAAATCATAGGGGCTGAAGACGTCAGCATTCAGCCAGACCGCGCCATTGGCGGTCTTGCCCATCTTGGCGCCGGAGGCGGTCGTCAAGAGCGGCGTCGTCACGCAGTAGAGCTGCGGCCCGCCCATCCGGTGCGAGAGGTCGACGCCGTTGATGATGTTGCCCCACTGGTCGGAGCCGCCCATCTGCAGCCGGCAGCCATAGCGCCGGTTCAGCTCGACGAAGTCGTAGCCCTGCATGATCATGTAGTTGAATTCGAGGAAGGACAGCGACTGCTCGCGGTCGAGCCGAAGCTTGACCGAGTCGAAGGAGAGCATCCGGTTGACCGAGAAATGCCGGCCGACCTCGCGCAGAAACTCGACATAGTTCAGCTTCAACAGCCAGTCGGCATTGTTGGCCATCAGCGCGTCGGTTGGGCCCTCGCCATAGCGCAGGATGCGGCCGAAGACCCGCTTGATGCTCTCGATATTGGTCGCGATCTCCTCGACGGTCAGCAGCTTGCGCTGGTCGTCGCGGAAGGAGGGGTCGCCCACCATCGAGGTGCCGCCGCCCATGAGCGTGATCGGCCGGTGCCCGGTCTCCTGGAACCAGTACAGCATCGTCAGCGAGATCAGGTTGCCGATATGGATCGAGGTCGCGGTCGCGTCGTAGCCGACATAGGCCGTCTGCACGCCCTGACGGCAGAGCGTATCGAGGCCCTCCGGATCTGAGACCTGATGGATCAGGCCGCGCTCGTCGAGCACGCGCAGGAAGTCGGACTTGTAGGTGGTCATGGCTGGGTTCTCGTCGGGGCCGACAACTCGTCCACCGTCATGGTCGGGCTTGTCCCGACCATCCACGTCTTCTGGCGCCGGGCGCGGGGTCCAGGACGTGGATGCTCACCACAAGGGCGAGCATGACGGAGGGAAGCGTCAGACGCTTTCCTGCTCGCTCTTGATGATCTCGGGGCCGACCATGCGGTCGAGATAGGCGCCGACCTGGCTCATCAGCACGTCGACCTTGCCGTCGAAGAAGTGGTTGGCGCCCTCAACGACCGTGTGCTCGATTTGGATGCCCTTCTGTGTCTTCACCTTCTCGATCACAGCCATGACCTCCTTCACCGGCGCGACGCGGTCCTCGGAGCCGTGGACGAACAGGCCCGAGGAGGGGCAGGGCGCCAGGAAGGAAAAGTCGTAGCGGTTGGCCATTGCCGCGATCGAGAGGAAGCCCTCGATCTCGGGGCGGCGCATCAGGAGCTGCATGCCGATCCAGGCGCCGAAGGAGACGCCGGTGATCCAGCAGCTCTTGGCCTCGGGGTTCAGCGCCTGCATCCAGTCGAGCGCGGCGGCGGCATCCGAGAGCTCGCCCGCGCCGTGGTCGAAATGCCCCTGGCTGCGGCCGACGCCGCGGAAGTTGAAGCGCAGCGCCGAGAAGCCGCGATTCACGAAGGTGTAGAACAGGTTGTAGACGATCTGGTTGTTCATCGTCCCGCCGAATTGCGGGTGCGGATGGAGGATGATCGCGAGCGGCGCCCCCCGCTTCTTGGCGGGCTGGTAGCGTCCCTCGATCCGTCCGGCCGGGCCGTTGAAAATCACCTCTGGCATCGTCTCGTCGCCTTTGTGTTGGGCCCGGGCTTTCAAGGCGGGCCCTGCGGCGGCAGGAAGCCGCCGGAATGGCCCGGTCGCCCTTGACGGCCCCGCCGCTCGCGCCCTACATCAGGCGCTTAGAATGGTTCTAACGGCCGTGAACAAGTCGGGAACATCGGCGCGATCCTCTGAACGGAGGCAGCACCGCTCCCGGCGATGGCCGGTTCGGACGGGCGGCTATAGCACGGCGCAGGGGTGCGAATTCAAGCCTTTCGTGCCGGCGGCCCGGTGAAGCAGGAGCATCCGTAACCTTGTCCGTCGCGACGCGCGCCTATCTCGACCACAATGCCACGACCCCGGTTCGCCCCGAGGTCGTGCAGGCGATGCTGCGCGCGCTCGAACTCACGGGCAACCCGTCCTCCGTTCATGCCGAGGGCAGGGCAGCGCGCAGCGCGATCGAGACTGCGCGCGTCGCGGTTGCGGGCCTGGTCGGGGCGAAGGCCGCGAATGTCGTCTTCACCGGCGGCGGCACCGAGGCGAACGCGACGATCCTGTCGCCTGGCCTGATGGATTGCGACGGCGGCCGCGACTGCGTCCGCACACCCGCCTCGCTGCTGCTCCACAGCGCCACCGAACATGCTTGCGTGCGCGACGGCCATCGCTTCCCGTCGCAGGCGACGGAAGCGATCCCCGTCGACGCCGAGGGGATCGTCGATACGGCTTGGCTCGCGGCGCGGCTGGAGCGCTTCGCAGCCGAGCATACGGGCGCTCGGGCGCTGGTCTCCGTCCACCTCGCCAACAACGAGACCGGCGTGATCCAGCCGGTTGCCGAGATCGCGACGATCGCGAAGCGCTTCGGCGCGCTGCTTCACAGCGACGCCGTCCAGGCTGCCGGCAAGATCGCGATCGATATCGAGGCGCTCGGCGTCGATGTGCTGACGCTGTCGGCCCACAAGCTCGGCGGGCCGAAGGGCGTCGGCGCCATCGTCTTCCGGACGGGAGCGCTCGAACTCGCCGACAAGCCGCTGCGTGGCGGCGGGCAGGAGCGCGGCTGGCGGGCCGGCACCGAGAACGTGCCGGGCATCGTCGGATTCGGCATCGCCGCCGGCCTCGCGACCCAGGCCCTCGCTCAGGAGGGCGCGCGCCTCGCCGCCCTGCGCGACAGGCTGGAGGCCGGATTGCCGGCGCTGGCGCCGCAGAGCGTGGTCTTCGGCCGTGGCGCGCCGCGCCTGCCCAACACCTCCGCTTTCGCGACGCCGGGGCTGAGCGCCGAGACGACGCTGATCAAGCTCGACCTCGCGGGCGTCGCCCTGTCCTCCGGCTCGGCCTGCTCGTCGGGCAAGGTGAAGCGCTCGCATGTGCTGACCGCCATGGGCGTCGACCCCGTCATGAGCGCAGGGGCCTTGCGGGCGTCGCTGGGATGGACCACCTGCGAGCAGGAGATCGACCTTTTTCTCGCGGCCTATGCGAAAGCGCTGGCCGCGATCCCGGATCGGAGCGCACGGGCAGCCGCCTGACGCGTTCCGCAACACCAAGACCAGACCGGCGGGCCTTGAACCCGCGACAGGAGAGCAGACATGGCAGCGGTCCAGGAGACCATCGATCAGGTCAAGTCGATCGACGTGACCGAATACAAATACGGCTTCGTCACCGAGCTCGAGGTCGAGAAGCCGGCCAAGGGGCTGACCGAAGACACCGTCCGCTACATCTCGGCGCGCAAGAACGAGCCGGAATGGATGCTGGAATGGCGCCTCGACGCCTTCCGTCGCTGGAAGACGATGACCGAGCCGGCCTGGTCGCGCGTGCAATACCCGCCGATCGACTATCAGGACATCTACTACTACGCCGCGCCGAAGAAGGGCGCCGCGCCGAAGTCGCTCGACGAGGTCGATCCGGCGATCCTCGAGACCTACAAGAAGCTCGGCATCCCGCTCAGCGAGCAGGAGATCCTGGCCGGCGTGGCGCCTGAGAACCGCGTCGCGGTCGATGCGGTGTTCGACTCGGTGTCGGTGGTGACGACCTTCAAGAAGGAGCTGGCCCAGGCCGGCGTGATCTTCTGCTCGATCTCGGACGCGATCCACGAGCATCCGGAGCTGGTGAAGAAGTACCTCGCCACCGTCGTGCCGGTGACCGACAATTATTTCGCGACGCTGAACTGCGCCGTCTTCACCGACGGCTCTTTCGTCTACATCCCCAAGGGCGTGCGCTGCCCGATGGAGCTGTCGACCTATTTCCGCATCAACGAGCAGAACACCGGCCAGTTCGAGCGCACGCTGATCATCGCCGACGAGGGCTCCTATGTCAGCTATCTCGAAGGCTGCACGGCGCCCAAGCGGGACGAGAACCAGCTCCATGCCGCGGTGGTCGAGCTGATCGCGCTCGACGATGCCGAGATCAAGTACTCGACCGTCCAGAACTGGTATCCGGGCGATGCCGAGGGCAAGGGCGGCATCTATAACTTCGTCACCAAGCGCGGCGATTGCCGGGGCAAGAACTCCAAGATCTCCTGGACGCAGGTCGAGACCGGCTCGGCGATCACCTGGAAGTACCCGTCCTGCATCCTGCGCGGCGACGGCTCGCGCGGCGAGTTCTACTCGATCGCGGTGTCGAACGGCGCCCAGCAGGTCGATTCCGGCACCAAGATGATCCATCTCGGCAAGAACACGACCTCGAAGATCATCGCCAAGGGCATCGCGGCCGGCAAGTCGGACTCGACCTATCGCGGCATGGTCTCGGCCCACCGCAAGGCGACGGGTGCGCGCAACTTCACCAATTGCGACTCGCTGCTGATCGGCGACCAGTGCGGCGCCCACACCATCCCCTATATCGAGGCCAAGACCGCGACCGCCGTCTTCGAGCACGAGGCCACCACCTCGAAGATCGGCGAGGACCAGATGTTCTACTGCCAGCAGCGCGGCCTCTCCGAGGAGGAGGCGGTGGCGCTGATCGTCAACGGCTTCGTCAAGGAGGTGCTGCAGCAGCTCCCGATGGAGTTCGCCGTCGAGGCGCAGAAGCTGATCACGATCTCGCTCGAGGGGAGCGTGGGGTGATGAACGAGAACGTGGAAAACCTCGTGCTCGAACATTTACGGGCGATCCGCGCAGACATGGCCCGGCTCGCCGACAGCATGCGCACCATGCAGACAGAGATGTCGGCGATGCGCCAGCATCTCGCTGGTGTCGTGACCCTGCAGGAGCATGACCACGGCGACATTGCCGCGCTGAAATCCCGGGTGGATCGGATCGAAAAGCGCCTCGACCTGGTCGAATGAAGCACATCGACCGACCCGCCACGGTCGGGCTTGTGCCAACCGTTTCGCCACTCTTCAACGTTCAAGTCGCGGATACTCGGAACAGGACCGAGCATGACGCGACGGAAATCCGGACCTGAAAACCATGCTCGAAATTCGTAACCTCGTCGTCAAGATCGCCGACGAAGACAAGCAGATCCTCAACGGCCTCAACCTCACCGTGAACGACGGCGAGGTCGCGGCCATCATGGGCCCCAACGGCTCCGGCAAGTCGACGCTGAGCTATGTCATCGCCGGCAAGGAGGACTATGAGGTCCTCGACGGCGAGATCCTGCTCAATGGCGAGAACGTGCTGGAGATGGAGGCCGATGCCCGCGCCGCTGCCGGCATCTTCCTCGCCTTCCAGTACCCGCTGGAAATCCCCGGCGTCGCCACCATGACCTTCCTGAAGGCTGCGATGAACGCCCAGCGCAAGGCGCGCGGCGAGGCCGAACTGCTGACGCCGGACTTCATCAAGGCCGTCAACGGTGCCGCCGACAAGCTCGGCATCGCCAAGGACATGCTGCGCCGGCCGCTCAATGTCGGCTTCTCCGGCGGCGAGAAGAAGCGCATGGAAATCCTGCAGATGGCGCTGCTCTCGCCCTCCATGTGCATCCTCGACGAGACCGATTCCGGCCTCGACATCGACGCGCTGCGCATCGTCGCCGAGGGCGTCAACGCGCTGCGCGACAAGAGCCGCGGCTTCCTGGTCATCACGCACTACCAGCGCCTGCTCGACCATATCGTCCCCGACACGGTCCACGTCATGTCGAAGGGCCGCATCGTGAAGACCGGCGGCAAGGAGCTGGCCCTCGAACTCGAGAAGTCCGGCTACGCGGCCTATGTGGAGGCGGCCTGATGTCCGTCGTCACCCCGCTGAAGACGGCGGCCGAACAGGCGCTGAGCGCCCAGTTTGCCGCTGCCAAGGCCGAGCTGCCCGGCGCCCTGCCGGTCCGCAAGCTGCGCGAGGATGCCTTCGCCGGCTTCGAGGTCCGCGGCCTGCCGCATCGCCGGCTGGAAACCTGGCGCTACACCGATCTGCGCGGCCTGCTGCGTGAGGCCCGTCCGCTGGCCGAGACCGCGACGGTCAGCGCCGCGGTGCGCGCCCGCGTCGCGGCGCTGCCCGCCGGCGGCGTCCGGCTCGTCCTGGTCGACGGTGTCTTCGTGCCGGAACTCTCCACGCTGGAGGGCCTGCCGGACGGTCTTGCGGTCCACAGCCTCGCCGATGCGCTGGTGTCGGGTCGCGACGACCTCGCCCGCATCCTCTCCGGTCCGGGCGTCGCCAGCACCGATGCCGGGCTGATGCTCAACACCGCGCTGATGCGCGATGGCGTCTTCGTCGAGATCGAGGCCGGCACGGAGCTGGCGCAGCCGCTGACCATCCTCTCGCTCGCCTCGGGTGAGGAGGAGCGCGCGATCTTCCACCGCTCGGTCGTGCTGGCCGGTGCCGGTGCCAAGGCGACGATCGTCGAGATCAGCGAGAGCGTCGGCAGCGCCGCCTCGCAGATCAACGGTGCCATCGTCTTCGAGACCGGCGACGAGAGCGACGTGCAGCATGTCCGCGTGATCACGCGCCACCGGCCGGAGACCGTGCAGGTCCAGAGCCTGCTGGCGACCGTCGGCGGCCAGGCGAAGTTCGAATCCTTCGCACTGGTCTGGAATGCCGGCACGCTGCGCCAGCAGCATTTCGTCCGCTATGCAGGCGAGCACACGCAGATCGGCCTGCGCGGCGTCAGCCTGCTCGGCGGCAGCGAGCATTCCGACGTCACGCTGGTGATGGATCACGAGGTGCCGCACGGCACCAGCCGCGAGCTGTTCAAGTCGATCATCGGCGGCGAGGGCACCGGCGTCTTCCAGGGCAAGGTCATCGTGCGCCAGCATGCCCAGAAGACCGATGGCGGCATGAAGAGCAACGCGCTGCTGCTGAACGACGGCGCGACCATGTTCAACAAGCCCGAGCTGGAGATCTTCGCCGACGACGTCGTCTGCGGCCACGGCGCCACCGTCGCCCAGATCGACGGCGAGCAGCTCTTCTACCTGATGGCGCGCGGCCTGCCGCGGCCGCAGGCCGAGGCGCTGGTGCTGCAGGCCTTCGCCGGCGAGGCGGTCGAGTTCGTGCAGGACGAGGCGCTGCGCGAGATGGTGATGGGCGAGATCGAGGCCTGGCTCGCGGCGCGCGAGGCCTCCTCCGTGGTGAGTGCGATCTGATGCCCTACGTCAATCTGCAGATCACCAAGGGCGCGACGCGGGCCCAGAAGGCCGAGATCGTCAAGGCCTTCACCGACACGCTGGTCCGCGTGCTGGGAAAGAACCCGCAGAATACCCATATCGTGATCCAGGAGATCGAGCGCGAGGATTGGGGCCATGGCGGCGAGCTGGTCGCCGACAAGGCACCCGCTTCGCCGGGAAAGGCTTGAGGACATGAACGCGCCGGTGAAGCCCTACGACATCGAGGCGATCCGCCGGGATTTCCCGATCCTGTCGCGCGAGGTCTACGGCAAACCGCTCGTCTATCTCGACAACGCCGCCTCCGCCCAGAAGCCGGAGGTGGTGATCGAGGCGATGTCGCGGCTGATGCGCGAGGACTACGCCAACGTCCATCGCGGGCTGCACTATCTCGCCAACGCCTCGACCGAAGCCTATGAGGCGGCTCGCGAAAGCGCGCGCCGCTTCCTCAACGCCGCCCATCTCGAGGAGATCGTGTTCACGCGCTCCTCGACGGGCGCGCTCAACACCATCGCCTCCGCGCTCGGTCGCCATCTCCAGCTCGGCGAGGGCGACGAGATCATCCTCTCGATCCTGGAGCACCACTCCAACATCGTGCCCTGGCACTACTGGCGCGAGCGCCATGGCGCCGTGATCAAATGGGCGCCGGTCGACGAGGACGGCAACTTCCTCATCGAAGAGTTCGAGAAGCTGATTTCAGCTCGGACGAAGGTCGTCTCGCTGACTCATCTCTCGAATGCGATCGGCACCATCCTGCCGATTCCCGAGATCGCCGCGATCTGCCGCGCGCACGGCCTCCCGCTGGTCGTCGACGGCAGCCAGGGCGCCGTGCACCTGCCGGTCGATGTCCAGGCGCTGGGCTGCGACTTCTACTGCTTCACCGGCCACAAGACCTATGGGCCGACCGGCTCCGGCATCCTCTGGGGCAAGCGCGAATGGCTGGAGAAGCTGCCGCCCTATGAAGGCGGCGGCGAGATGATCGTCACCGTCACCGAAGACACGGTGACCTATAACGACCCGCCGCACCGCTTCGAGGCCGGCACGCCGGCGATCATCGAAGCCGTCGGTCTGGGCGCGGCGCTCGACTACATGATGGCGCTCGGCCGCGAGAACATCGCCGCGCATGAGGCGCGTCTCGGCGCCTACGCGATGCAGCGGCTCGGCGAGATGAACTCGATCCGCATCTTCGGCAAGGCGAAGAACAAGGGCGCCATCGTCGCCTTCGAGATGAAGGGCGCCCATGCCCATGACGTCGCCACCGTCATCGACCGGGCGGGGGTGGCGGTGCGCGCCGGCACCCATTGCACCATGCCGCTGATGGCCCGATATGGAGTGACATCGACCTGCCGGGCGTCCTTCGGCCTTTACAACACGCTGGATGAGGTCGACAGGCTCGTCGAAGCCCTGCAAAAGGCCGAAAGCCTGTTTGCCTGAGTAGGATTGCGATCATGACCGACACCGTCGCAGACGACATCAAGCCGAACGCCCCGACCATGGGCGCCGGCACGGCTCTGCCGCCGGAGGAGATCGACCGTCTGACCGACGACATCATCGCCGCGCTCAAGACGGTCTACGATCCCGAGATCCCGTCCGACATCTACGAACTCGGGCTGATCTACCGCGTCGATATCTCCGACGACCGCCACGTCGCCATCGACATGACGCTGACCGCGCCGGGCTGCCCCGTCGCCGGCGAGATGCCAGGCTGGGTCGAGAACGCCGTCTCGACGGTGAACGGCGTCTCCGGCGTCAGCGTCAACATGACCTTCGACCCGCCCTGGGACCAGTCGCGCATGTCCGACGAGGCGAGGGTCGCGCTCGACATGTGGTGAGGCTGGACGGTCCCTGAGCGGGCCGCCATAGTCGCGACCATGCGCTTCACGAAATGGGACTATGTCGCATTTCCCCTGCTCGCGGCTCTCGCGATCGGCGTTTTCTATGGTGCTTTGCGGCTGGTCGGTTTCTTTGGCCTCGGCATCATTGGCCTCGTCATCGGCTTCATCTCGGTGCGGATGGATCTCGAGCGTGACGCGGCGAGTTCCGATCCGCGCGTGCTCGAAGAGCAATTCAAGGCACGCGACCGCCTGTCGCGCGCGGAGCGGGCTGATTTCCAGGCCGGTCAGACGGCAAGGCTGAAGCCACTCTTCGTCGCGCAGGTCGTTGCGGCCGGGCTCGTCATCTTTGGCTTTGGCTTCCACTTCCTGCTCTGATCGAGCGACATCGGGCCGGTCGGGCTATTCCTGCTTGGTCGTCGACCCATCCCGATTGCGACCATGGCCGTTGCCGCTGGTCGCGTCGCCATCCCCCGATAGGACGACCGGGTTGGCGCTGGTGAGACCATCCTTGTTGGGATCGGGTGTCCCTTCGCCGTATTGCCCCGCCGCATCCTGACGAATGCGCTGCGCGACCGCGCCGGAATCGGAATCATAGGGCGCGTGCGGCCCCGTCTGGTGGGGTGAATCCGGGCTCGGTCCCGGACGGTGCTGATCTTGCTCGCCGGGCTGGCCGGGACGCCGCGGCGTATCGGGGCCGGGGTGGTGCTGGGTTGTCGCGTGATGGGTGCGGTCGCGATCGCTCATGGCGCTGGTCCTTCTGCCGCTGTCAGAAGAGCAACCGGCGGGCGAGGGGCTCTGTTCCGCCGCCGTGATCAGCGGCGGTGATCGAACGCATCTGCGAGCTTGATTATCGCGGCGGCGCGATCGGTGGCATCAAGCGCGCCAGGGCCGCATCTCTCGCGGCGGGGAGACGACCATGCGCCGCTATGCCTATGAGACCGTCGACGTCTTCACGGAAACCCGCTTCGGCGGCAACCAGCTCGCCGTCTTCACCGATGCGCGCGGCCTGTCGGACGCCGAGATGCAGTCGCTCGCCGCCGAGATGAACTACAGCGAGACGACCTTCGTCCTGCCTCCGGCCGACCCCGCCAACACGGCGCGGGTGCGCATCTTCACCCGCACCCACGAGATGCCCTTTGCCGGCCATCCCAATGTCGGCACCGCCTTCGTGCTCGCCCGCCATGGCCGCGACAGCGGCGGCGTGCTGCGCTTCGAGGAGATCGCCGGCCTCGTCACGGTGAAGGTCGCCAGTGACGCCACCGGCGAGATCACCGGCGCCACCATCGCCGCGCCGCAGCCGCTTTCGACCGGCGTCGAACTGCCGGCCGAGGCGATCGCGGCCTGCGCCGGGCTGAAGCCCGAGCAGGTGCTCACCGGCCGGCACAAGCCGGTCCGCGCCTCGGTCGGCGTCTTTTTCGTGCTGGCGGAGGTGGCGTCCGAGGCGTTGGCCCGCGCCACGCCCGATCTCACCGCCTTCCGCGCCCTGCGCGACGCCACGCCCGGTCTGGAAGGGCGACTGTCGCTGTTTCTCTATGTCCGCGACGGCCAGTCGATCCGCGCCCGCATGTTCGCGCCGATCAGCGGCACCTGGGAGGACCCGGCGACGGGCAGCGCCAGCGCGACGCTGGCGGCCCTGCTGCTGAAGCTCGACGGTGGCGACAGCGCGAGCTTCACCCTGACGCAGGGCGTCGAGATGGGCCGCCCGAGCCTGCTGAAACTGACGGCCAAGCGTGGCGACGACGGCATCCGCGCCACCGTCGGCGGCTCCTGCGTGCCGGTGTTCCGGGGCGAGGCGCTGCTGTAAGCCGTCATGGCGAGGAGGCCTTCGGCCGACGAAGCCATCCAAGCGACGTCGAGCATGGCCGCCCCCTGGATGGCGTCGCTTCGCTCGCCATGACGGCGGAGAGCGTCAGGGCGTGAGCCCCAGCTCCGCCCGCGCCCGCTTCGTCAGCCCCGCCGCGACCAGACGGTGGCTCTCGCGCAGATAATCCTGCAGCGCGTCATCCGGCATCGTCTCGTCGGTCAGGCGCTGGATCCAGCTCATGCCGCGCGAGGCGAGATAGGGCGCGGGGCGCAGGCCCGGCTGCTCCTTCAGGATGTCGAAGCTCGCCCAGGAGCATTTGAAGGTCACCGAGAGCGCGACGCCGTCATCGGTGCGGGCGATCGCGAAGACCTTGCCCCCGACCTTCCAGACATGGGCGCCGCCCCATTGCACGACGCTGCTCGTGGCCGGCAGGCCGGCACAGAAGGCGTTGTAGCCATCCAGCGTCATCGTTGGCCCCGCCTGCTTCAATAGCGCTCTGCGTCGATGCCATGGGCCGCGGCGGCCGCGACGATCTGAGACCAGGTCTCGTCGTCGAGCGGGATCCCGTCGCGCTCCCGGGCGATCCGGGTGGCTCGCTCGCTCTCGCCCGGCGTCAGCACGGGCTGGCTCTCGTCCTGCGGCTTCGCCGCCCGGACGAAGGCGAGATAGCTCTCGATGCGCTCGCGCCGCAGCGCCTCGTCCGGCTCCAGCCGGGCCGGGTCGATCAGGATGCCGAAGAGCGAATTGATGATCCAGCTTTTCGCCGGCTTCTGGTCGATGCGAGCCGCGCCCATCAGCCCCGCCGAGAGCAGCTCGGCGATCAGCGAGAGGCCCGCGCCCTTGTGGTCGCCGAAGGGCAAAAGCGCACCCAGCGCCTCGCCCTCGGCGAGCGCATGCGGGAAGACATGACGGGGCTCCGTCGTCGGGCGGCCCTCGCCGTCGATGATGAAGCCCGGCGGCACGGGCACGCCCTTGTTCAGCGCCACGCGCGCCTTGCCATGCGCCATGCGGCTGGTGGCGAAATCGAGGATGATCGGTTCGCCGCCCGGGACTGGAATGCCGATCGCATGGGGATTGGTGCCGAAGCGCGCTTCCTTCGCGCCATGCGGCGCCACGATGGGCGGGCGCCCGGCGACGTTGACCCAGAACAGCGAGATCAGCCCCTGCGCGGCGGCCGCCTCGGCATAATGGCCGATGCGGCCGATATGGTGGGCGTCGAGCAGGTTCACGATCGCGACGCCGCTCGTCTTCGCCATGGCCGATGCGCGGTCGACCGCAGACCGGGCGGTCGGCTGGCCGAGCGCGACAGCCGCATCGATGATCAGGAAGGGTGCCACCTCGAGCCGCGTCGTCGGCTGCGACTGCGGCGAGAGGTTTCCGTCGGCCAGCGACTGGAAATAGAGCGGCAGCATGCCGACGCCATGACTGTCATGGCCGCTGAGATTGGCCAGGACGAGATGGTCGGCAGTCTCGGCGGCGGCGGCCACGGGCCATCCTGCCGCGATGATCATCTCCCGGACGAGCCGGCGCAGCGATTCGGGGCGATGAGTGCGATAGTCCATGAGGGATGGTGCCGTGCCGAGCGAGAAAGGGGATGGCGTCACAGTGCATGGCAGCCGGTGGCACGCAACAGCGGTCGTGGCGGCCGGCCCTGCGCGCCCGTCTCTCGACCTTTGCTTCACCAATCCCTATGTAATGCGGTGCAATCTTGCTTCATCGGGCCTTGAACCCGATTGGGGAGGGACGACGGATGTTTTCGATACCCGGCCTGAAGGTCGTTTCGCTGACGGATGCCGCCGCCGCGCGCATTCGCGACATCATGGCCCAATCCGCCGCCGACACGCCGGCTCTCGGGCTGCGCGTCGGCGTGAAGAAGGGCGGCTGCGCCGGGATGGAATACACCTTCGAGGTCGCGCGCGAGGCCGCCAAGGGCGACGAGGTCGTGACCGAGAAGGGCGCGACGGTCATCGTCGACGCCAAGGCCGTGCTGTTCCTGCTCGGCACCGAGCTCGATTTCAAGACCGACCGCTTTTCCTCGACCTTCGTCTTCAACAACCCGAACCAGGTCTCGGCCTGCGGCTGCGGCGAATCGGTCGAGATCAGGCCCCAGACGGCTGCCGCCGCCGCGCCCTGAGCACGGCGACGCGGTTTCAGGCGACGCGGCTGGCCGAGTCGATCGCGTCCTCGGTGACGGTGCGGTTCCGGCCGGCGCGCTTGGCGGCCATCAGCGCCTGGTCGGCGCGTTCGGTCAGCGAGGCGGCCGTGTCGCCGCGGGCATAGGCCGAGACCCCGAGCGAGATCGTGATGCGGCCGAGATTCTCGTTGGTCGAGCGCTTGACCAGTTCTCGGGTCAGCAGGGCCTGCCGCACCGTCTCCGCTCCGAATTTGCCGGCGATCAGATCCGCATCCGGCAGGATCACGGCGAACTCCTCGCCGCCGAAGCGGGTGATGATCGCCTTGTCCTTGAACTTGTCCTTCATCGTCCGCGCCACCAGGCGCAGCACCTGGTCGCCCGTGAGATGGCCATGGGCATCGTTGAACTGCTTGAAGAAGTCGATATCGGCCATGACGAGGGCGAAGGGTTCGCGCCGCAGCGTCGCCTGATCGATCGATTTCTGGAGCATCTCCTCGAAATGGCGGCGGTTGGCGAGGCCGGTCAGCGGGTCGGTCAACGCCTCGGCCCGGGTCGATTCCAGCGCCTCGCGCAGATTGCGGATCTCGTTGGAGCTGTCGCGCAGCTGCGCCTCCAGCTTGGTCTTGCGCGTGACCTCCTCGCGCGTCGACATGACCAGCGCCTCGACCCATTCGCGCAGCTTCTGCCGGTCGGCCGGCGGCGGCACGTCCTCGGACATGGCGCAGAGCCGTCCATGGTAGCGCTCGCTGGAATCGAGCGCCTTGTCGACGAGCGCCATCAGCCCGTCGATCTCGCCGAGCACCTGCAGGCTGGTGCGCTCGGCGTGGCGCGCCAGACGTTCCGTGCTGATGAAGCGGTCATAGAGGTGGTCGATATCGGCGACGCCGACCTTGCCTTCGCTGCCGGTGATGATGGCGTTCATCGCCATGCTGATCGCCGGCATCTCGCCACTGAGATGGGCGTACCAGACCTCGAAGGCACGGGGGTAGGTCGGCGATCCGTGCTCGCGCATGGCCGCCACGACGCGCTCGGCGAGGTCGTCCTGCGGAGAGGGGGGCTGCGCGTGCTCGCTCATGCCTTCGTCGGTCCGGACGCGAGGCCAGAGCGCGGCGGGAGCCGCGAGAGCCTCGATTGCAAATCGAAGCGGGACATCCTGTCCGTCTGACCGGTGGCATGCGCCCGTCCGTGGGACGGCCGCTGGCCGCCTCACGACGTGACCTTAGGCAAGGCCGGTTAAAATGCCGTTGATCGCCCGCGCTCAGCCGACGCGCACGGGGCGCAGCAGGAAGGCCGGCACATGGTCGCCGAGCCCCTTCACCTTGGGGCCGTCATCCTCGTCGCGGCGGCGCGGCTCGACGCGGGGCGCACGCGGCTCGGCATGGCGCGGGGCGCGCTGCTCTCGAGGCGCACGCTCCTCGCGGGCGGCCGGTGCTGCAACGGCGGCCTCGCCGCGGATCTTGGTACGGGTCGGACCATCACTACCGCCGCGGCGGCGCGCCGGAGCGGCATCCTCCTCGCCGGCGGGGCGCTCGACCCGGATCGGACGCGGCGCGGCTTCGGGTTCCGCACGAGGGCCGCGCTCGGAGCGGCCGCGACCACGCTCGCCGCCACGACCGCGACGTTCGTCGCCCCGACCACCGCGGGAGGGGCGGTCTTCACGCGGGGCAGCGGGCGGCAGGTCGTCGAGACCGCGACCTTCTTCCCAGGTGATCGACTGGCCGATCAGCTTCTCGACCGCCGCAACGAGCTTCTCGTCATGGCGCGTGACGATGGTGAAGGCGGCGCCGAGGCGCCCGGCGCGGCCGGTACGGCCGATGCGGTGGACATAATCCTCGGCATGGGTCGGGACGTCGTAGTTGAAGACGTGGCTCACGGCGGGAATGTCGAGCCCGCGCGCGGCGACGTCGCTCGCCACGAGGATCGGATTCTCGCCGGTGCGGAAGGAATCCAGCGCCGCCATGCGGGCGTACTGGTCCATGTCGCCATGCAGCGAGACGGCCGGGAAGCCGTGCTTCTGGAGCGACTTGTGCAGCGTCGCGACATCGCGCTTGCGGTTGCAGAACACGATCGCGTTCTGCAGGTCCTTGGCTTCCTTGATGAGCTTGCGCAGCGTGTCGCGCTTCTCGAAATCCTGGCCGTTGGAGGCGATCAGCCGCTGCGTGATCGTCTTCGCCGCCGTCGCCGGGCGCGAAACCTCGACGCGCACGGGATTGTGCAGGAACTGTTCGCTGATGCGCGTGATCTCGGGCGGCATCGTCGCGGTGAAGAACAGGGTCTGCCGGGTGAAGGGCACCAGCTTGCAGACCCGCTCGATGTCCGGGATGAAGCCCATGTCGAGCATGCGGTCGGCCTCGTCGATGACGAGCAGCTCGACGCCGGTGAGCAGCAGCTTGCCGCGCTCGACATGGTCGAGCAGGCGGCCCGGGGTCGCGATCAGCACGTCAACGCCGCGGGTGATCTTGGCGTCCTGGTCGCCGAAGGAGACACCGCCGATCAGCAGCGCGACCGAGAGCTTCTGGTTGACGCCGTAGCGGGTGAAGTTTTCTTCGACCTGGGCTGCAAGTTCGCGCGTCGGTTCGAGGATGAGAGTCCGCGGCATCCGGGCCCGGGCGCGACCGTTCTCGAGGATCGTCAGCATCGGCAGGGTGAAGGCGGCGGTCTTGCCGGTACCGGTCTGGGCGATGCCGAGGACGTCGCGGCGGGCCAGTACATGCGGAATGGCCTGCGCCTGGATCGGGGTGGGCGTGTCATAGCCTGCGGTCGTGACGGCTGTCAGAACCTTTTCGCTCAGGCCGAGTTCGGCAAAGGACATCGATGATTGCGCTTCTTCAAGGGTCGGTGACACGTGGCGGGATGACCTGATCAACCGCGACGGTGGCGCGACGTCTGTGCCTGCGCGCCTTCGGACTGCTGTGCAATGCAGAAAAAGCAGGGCAAAGTCAATCAACTAGCGCCCTAAGGAGCCCGAATACCATGACTGAACCGCTTGTCCTCATTCCGGGACTGAATTGCGATGCGCGTCTCTACGCTCCGCAGTGGCCGGCTCTTGCGCCGGGACGCTCGGTCATGGTCGCCCACAATGATCGCGACGAGAGCCTGGGAGCACTGGTCGGACGCCTGCTGGCGGCGGCACCGGAACGCTTCGCCCTCTGCGGGCTCTCCATGGGCGGCTATGCAGCTTTCGAGGTGATGCGGCAGGCGCCGCAGCGCGTCACGCGCCTTGCCCTGCTCGACACGACCGCCAAGCCTCCGACCCCGGAAACCAATGCTCCGCGTGAGCAGATGATTGCGCTCGCCGAGAAGGGCGCCTTCGACAACGTCACGACGCTGCTCTGGCAGAAGCTGGTGGCGCCGTCGCGCCTCGCCGACGAGGAATTGCGTCTGCTGGTGCGCGCCATGGCCGAGACGGTGGGGCCCGAAGGCTTCATCCGTCAGCAGCGCGCCATCATGGGCCGGCCGGACTCGCGGCCTGGCCTTTCGGCCATCGCCGTGCCGACTCTGGTGCTGGTGGGCGAGGAGGATGCGATTACGCCGCCGGCCGAGGCGACGGAGATTGCCCAAGGTATCGGTGCGCAGGCGCGGCTCGTCATTCTGCCGGGCTGCGGCCATCTCGCGACGCTGGAGCAGCCCGAGGCCGTGACGGCAGAACTGCTAGCCTGGCTCGGCTGAAGATCAGCGCGGGACGACGCAGGGGTCGAGCTTCGTCTCCGCCGCCTTGCGCAGCGAGCCTGTGGTCATCGGGTCGCTCTTGTTGCCGGTGGCGGCCGCGGCGACCTGCGCCAGCCGCTCGCGGTCGAAATGGGCCGTCTGGTTCGAGACGAAATTGGCGGCGAGCACGGAGAGGAAGGCGATCGCCGCGCCGGCCTTGGCGATGTTGGCGACGAGCGTGCCGCGCTCGTTCTTCCAGAAGAGTTCGACGAGCCGCATCGGGCCCTCCCGCATCAGGGGGCATCCCCCAGCCCCGATGCGGAGATTGTGCGCCGCCAGCCGTAAAGGGAGGGTTAGCGAAACCTTCCAGCGATCGCTCGAATGCGGCTGATCTCATGCGCCCGGCGGGCTTAGCCCCTCGAGCGCGGCGCGATGGTCGCGGAACAGCCGGCGCAGCGCCGCCAGCACGGCGACGACCGCCGGCCGCTGCCGCGAGACCTCGTGCGTCACCAGGAAAATCTCGTCGGCGGTGAGGTCTGGCGGCGGCTCGAGGCGCCGCAGCAGCGGGTCGGTGTCGCCCATGAAGCAGGGGACCATCGAGACCGCGCCGGCCGAGCGCACGCTCTCGTAGCGCGCGGCGGAATCGCCGACCCGGGCCGCGATCGGCCGCCCGGCCGCATAGCCGAGGATGTGCTCGTCGATGCGCGAGGAGGTCTCGCGGCTGACCGAGATGATCGGCGCGCGCGCGGGATCGACATCGCGGCGGACATAGAGCGCCTGGACGAGGCGCCCGACCTTCTGACCAAAATGACCCGGCTCCTGCGGGATGCGGCTCATCCGCACCGCGATGTCGGCCTCGCCCCGCGCGAGATCGAGACGTTGCCGCGTGCTGATGATGACGATCTCGACGCCGCCGGCGCCGGCCGAGATCGTGCCGGCATGCTTGGTCAGGAACAGGCTGATCGAGGTCGTCGCCGTCACCCGCACCGGAGCCGAGGCCTCCGGGCGCTCCGCCCGGGCGCGGCTGGCGAAGCGGGCGACCGCGGCCGCGACACCCTCCGCCTCACGCGCCAGCGCCGCGCCGGCCTCCGTCGGGATCAGCCGGTTGGCGCCGCGGCGGAAGAGCTGCAGGCCGAGACGCTGTTCGAAGGCCTTGAGCCGGCGTGCCGTCGTCGCCTCGCTCAGCCCGAGCCGGACCGCAGCCAGGGCCAGCGACCCGCTCTCGGCGATGGCGTGGAAGATGCCGATGTCGTCCCAGCCGGGCGCCGCCAGATCGCCGTCGCGTCGAGATGCAGCGGAAGCAGCGGGCCCCATCGGATCAGCGCCCCGTGGCGGAAAGGATGGTCGGCGAGACCGTCGGGATCATGGGGCAGGGGCGTTCGGGGTGGGGCGGGGCAAGGCGGTTCGTGCGACATGCCCGGATCATGGCCGGCGCGAGCGTGCCCGGCAGCCCGACAGCTTTGCCGGCCAACCCGGCAGGAATGCGGGGCTCAACGCGCCGCGGGGCCTCCGCCCAAATCACAGGTCGATCAGTTCGCCGGCGAAGGCGGCACGCTCCTGGATGAAGAGGAAGCGCGCCTCCGGCTTGTTGCCCATCAGCCGCTCGACCGTGTCGGAGGTCTCCTCGCGCGCCTCATGGTCGACCATGACCTTGAGCAGGATGCGCTTGGACGGGTCCATTGTCGTCTCCTTGAGCTCGGCGGGCATCATCTCGCCGAGACCCTTGAAGCGGCCGATCTCGGGCTTCTTGCCCTTGAACACCGTCGCCAAGAGTTCGTCCTTATGGGCGTCGTCGCGGGCATAGACGGATTTGCCGCCATGGCGCAGCCGGTAGAGCGGCGGGATCGAGAGATAGAGATGCCCCTTCTCGATCAGCCGCGGCATCTGGCGCCAGAAGAAGGTGACCAGCAGCGAGGCGATATGCGCGCCGTCGACATCGGCGTCGGTCATCACGATGACCTTCTCGTAGCGCAGATCGTCCTCGCGGAACTGGCTGCCGATGCCGCAGCCGAGCGCCAGGATGAGATCGGCGAGCTGCTGGTTCTGGTTGAGCTTCTCGCGCGTCGCATTGGCGACGTTGAGGATCTTGCCGCGCAGCGGCAGGATCGCCTGCGTCGCGCGATTGCGCGCCTGCTTGGCGGAGCCGCCGGCGGAATCGCCCTCGACGATGAAGAGTTCGGAGCCCGCGGCGCCGGCATTGGAGCAATCGGCGAGCTTGCCGGGCAGCCTGAGCTTGCGCGTCGCGGTCTTGCGCGAGACCTCCTTCTCGAGCCGGCGGCGCAGACGCTCCTCGGCCCGGTCGACCGACCAGTCGAGCAGCTTGAGCGCCTGCTGCGGCGCCTGGGCGAGCCAGTGGTCGAAGGCATCGCGCACTGCGTTCTCGACGATGCGCGCGGCCTCGAGCGTCGCGAGTTTGTCCTTGGTCTGGCCCTGGAATTCGGGCTCGCGGATGAACACGGAGAGCATCGCCGCGCAGGTCGCCATCACGTCGTCGGAGGTGACCTGCGCCATGCGCTTCGACTGGCCGATGCGCTCGGCATGGTCGCGCAGGCCGCGCAGCAGCGCGATGCGCAGGCCCTGCTCATGGGTGCCGCCTTCGGGCGTGGGAATGGTGTTGCAGTAGGAGGAGGCGAAACCGTCCTCGCCCGTCGCCAGCCAGGCGACCGCCCATTCGAGCGAGCCATGGCTCCCCTCGCGGGTGATCTTGCCGGCGAAGATCGGCTCGGCGACGAGGTCCTTGCCCTCGATCTCGCGGGCGAGATAGTCGCGCAGGCCGCCGGGGAAGCGGAACACCGCCTCCGCCGCGACATCGCCTTCCGGTTTCAGCAGTGACGGTGCACAGCGCCAGCGGATCTCGACGCCGCCGAAGAGATAGGCCTTGGAGCGGGCCATGCGGAACAGGCGCGCCGGCACGAAATGCGCGCCTTCGCCGAAGATCTCGGCGTCGGGATGAAAGCGCACGCGGGTGCCGCGGCGGTTGGCGACGGGCCCGACCGTCTCCAGCGGTCCCTGCGGCAGGCCGCGCGAGAACACCTGGCGATACAGAACCTTGCCGCGCGCGACCTCGACCTCGAGCCGGTCCGACAGGGCGTTGACCACCGAGACGCCGACGCCGTGGAGGCCGCCGGAGGTCTCATAGGCCTTGGAGTCGAATTTTCCGCCGGCATGGAGCGTGGTCATGATGACCTCGAGCGCCGACTTGCCGGGAAACTTCGGGTGCGGATCGACCGGGATGCCGCGGCCATTGTCGGTCACCGCGATCGAGCCGTCCTCCAGCAGTTCGACATCGATGAAGCTGGCATGGCCCGCCACCGCCTCGTCCATGGCGTTGTCGATGACCTCGGCGAAGAGATGGTGCAGGGCGCGCTCGTCTGTGCCGCCGATATACATGCCGGGCCGGCGCCGGACCGGCTCCAGACCCTCCAGCACCTCGATGGCGGAGGCGTCGTAGCCGGTCTCCGACAGCGTGCCGTTGCGCGGCGGCGCGGCGGCGGCCGGCTGCTGGCGCACGGCAGCCGCGGTCGCGGCGCGCGCCGGCTTCGACGCCGCAGCTGCGGTCATAGGCGCCGCACCATCGGGCTGGCCGCCGAAGAGATCGCCATTATCCGCCATGTCGGTCCGCAGTCCCCGATTCGCCAGGGGTGATGATAGCCCAGATGGCTCCCCGGACGCGTCTGGGCCCTGTCCTACAGCGACGCCGCCTCGCTGGGAACCGGCCTGTTCAAGCCGCGTTAAGGCAGGGTGCGGCAATGTTGTCGCAATGACGACCGGCGGCCGCTGTCAGCGGTCACGACGCCGGCGCCGAGGTGAGGGGGAACGACATGGCCCAGATGGGATCGCGGATCACCTTGCAGGGTCTGGAACGGGCGGCGCGCTGCGCCGGCGAGGCGTTCGGCCATGATGTCGTCGGCACCGGCGAAGGTCCTTCGCAGACCGGCTGGCGGGCTAGGCTCTCGGCGGGGCTGTCCGCCATGGTCGGAAGGCTGGTTCCCGGCATCCGCTGACCCCGCCTGTCCGGGAATACAGCCGCGCGGCCACGGCAAACCATCAACCTTTTCGCGCTAGCCTGCGCGCAAAAGGGGATGCTGTGCCCATGCGTTGCGTCATTGTCAGCGATTTCGGTGCCGTCAATGGCGGCGCGGCCAAGGTGGCGATCGAGAGCGCACGCGGCCTCGCCGAAGCCGGCGTCGATATCGTCTTTGCCTGTGCGATCGGCCCCGTTTCGCCTCGCCTCGACCATCCTCGTATCGAGGTCCGACGTTTCGAGGGCGAGGAGATCTGGAAGGTCGGCGGCCGCATCGCCGCCGCCCGGCAGGGCATCTGGAACGGCGCGGCGCATGCGTTCCTGACCACGCTGCTCAGGCAGCAGCCGCCCGGTACCATCGTTCATCTGCATCAGTGGACCAAGGCCTTCAGCCCCGCGGCCATCGCAGCCGCGGGCGGCAGCGGACTGCCCGTTACCATCACGATGCACGACTATTTCTCGTTCTGCCCGACCGGCGGCTATTTCGACTTCAAGGTGGGGCGCCCCTGCGGACGCCGACCGATGTCGGGCGGCTGCATGGCGGCGAACTGCGACCGCGAGAGCTACGCCCACAAGCTCGTCCGCATCGCGCGGCAATGGCGCTCCGACGAATCGATGAGGGCGCTGGCCCGGCCGCTCTTCATCCATGTCAGCGATTTCGCCCGGGACGTCGCCCGCCCGTTCCTGCCGCGCCAGGCCCGTCACATCGTCGTCGAGAACATGATGGAGGCGCAGAAGCGCCCGCCGGCCGATGTCGGCGCGAACCGGCATGCGCTGTTTCTGGGGCGCTTCACCCAGGAGAAGGCCGGCGACATCCTGGCCCGGGCGGCGCAGCAGGCGGGCATGCCGGTACGCTTCGTCGGCGAAGGCCCGCTTCGTAGCGAGATCCTGCAGGCCAATCCCGCCGCCGAAATCGCCGGCTGGCTGCCGGCCGACCGCGTCTTCGAGGAGATCGAACGGGCCCGTTGTCTCGTCCTGCCGTCGCTCTGGTACGAGCCCGGGCCGCTGGTCGTGGCCGAGGCCCGCTCGCGCGGCGTTCCGGTCGTGCTGTCCCGCACCACCGGGCCGGCCGGCTGGATCCGCGACGGCGAGGACGGGATCCTGATCGAGGGCGGCGATGCCGACGGCCTCGCCGCCGCGCTCTCCCGCTTGCAAGACGACGAGACGGTTTCCCGCATGGGAGCCGCAGCCTACCGGCACTACTGGGCCGACCCGCTGACGGTCGAGCGCCATGTCGCGCGCACCATCGCCGCTTACGCGACCCTTGCCGACGCATCGCAGACGGCGGTCGCGGCCGCCTGACCGCAGCGATAGCCTGCGCCGCTGGCGCATCGAGACAAAAAACGGCCGGGGTGTCGCCACCCCGGCCGCAAAGGTGGACCGCGAAACGCACGGTCGGGAGGAAGCTCGCGGCCGGCCTCGGAGGCCGGCCGAAATCCTCAGTAGGAGTAGTACATCGCGAACTCGACCGGGTGCGGCGTCATCTCGAAGCGCGCCACATCCTGCATCTTCAGTTCGATATAGCTCTCGATGAAGTCGTCGTTGAAGACGCCGCCGGCCTTGAGATAGGCGTTGTCCTTCTTGAGCGCCTCCAGCGCCTCGCGCAGCGAGCCGCAGACCGTCGGGATCTTCTTCAGCTCGCGCGGCGGCAGGTCGTAGAGATCCTTGTCCATGGCCGGGCCCGGATCGATCTTGTTCACGATGCCGTCGATGCCGGCCATCAGCATGGCCGCGAAGGCGAGATAGGGGTTCGCCATCGGATCGGGGAAGCGGACCTCGACGCGCTTGGCCTTCGGCGAGGTCGTCCACGGAATACGGCAGGAGGCCGAGCGGTTACGGGCCGAATAGGCCAGCAGCACCGGCGCCTCATAGCCCGGGACCAGACGCTTGTAGGAGTTGGTCGACGGGTTGGTGAAGGCGTTCAGCGACTTGGCGTGCTTGATGATGCCGCCGATGTACCAGAGGCACTCCTGCGACAGGTCGGCATACTTGTTGCCGGCCATGATCGGCTTGCCGTTCTTCCAGATCGACTGGTGGACGTGCATGCCCGAGCCGTTGTCGCCATAGATCGGCTTCGGCATGAAGGTCGCGGTCTTGCCGTAGCTCTGCGCGACGTTGTGGATCGCGTATTTGTAGACCTGCATCTGGTCGGCCATCAGCGTCAGCGTGTCGAACTTCATGCCGAGCTCGTGCTGGGCCGAAGCGACCTCGTGATGGTGCTTCTCGACCTTGACGCCCATCGCCGCCATGGCCGCGAGCATCTCGCCGCGCATGTCCTGCGCCGAGTCCTGCGGCGGGACGGGGAAGTAGCCGCCCTTGGTGGCGATGCGGTGGCCGAGATTGCCGCCCTCGTACTCGGTCATGCCGTTGATCGGCAGCTCGACGTTGTCGAGCTTGAAGCCCGTGTTGTACGGGTCGGCGGCGATCTTGACGTCGTCGAAGACGAAGAACTCGGCCTCGGGGCCGACATAGATGGCGTCGCCGATGCCGGTTGACTTCAGATAGGCCTCGGCCTTCTTGGCCATGCCGCGCGGGTCGCGGCCATAGGGCTCGCCGGTCGCCGGCTCGAGCACGTCGCAGGTGATGACCATCGTGGCCGCCGAGAAGAACGGATCCATCACGGCCGTCGTCGGATCGGGCATCAGCAGCATGTCGGACTCGTTGATCGCCTTCCAGCCGGCGATCGAGGAGCCGTCGAACATCGTGCCCTCGGCGAAGATGTCCTCGTCGATCATCGTGACGTCGAACGTCACATGCTGCCACTTGCCGCGCGGGTCGGTGAAGCGGAAGTCGACATATTTGACGTCGTTGTCCTTGATCGCCTTGAGGACATCCTTGGCGTTCTTCATCTCAGCATTCCTCTTATGGTCGTTTCTCAACTCATGCGATCCGCGGGGTCCTATGACCGCCGGGCCGACGAACTTGCGGGTCGGGATGAGCCCTCAGATCGCGTCCGCGCCGGTTTCTCCGGTGCGGATGCGGATCGCCCCCTCCACCGTCGATACAAAAATCTTGCCATCGCCGATCCGGCCGGTCTGGGCGGCCTTCATAATGGCCTCGATCGCGCCGTCGACCATCTCGTCGGCCAGGACGATCTCGATTTTGACCTTCGGCAGGAAGTCGACGACGTATTCGGCGCCGCGGTAGAGCTCGGTGTGGCCCTTCTGCCGCCCGAAGCCCTTGGCCTCGAGAACGGTGATGCCCTGCAGGCCGACCTCCTGAAGCGCCTCCTTCACCTCGTCCAGCTTGAACGGCTTGATGATCGCTTCGATCTTCTTCATGCGCCGACCGGCCTCCTTGCGCCGAAAGGGGTTCCGGATGGTCCGGGACCCGCCGTTTCCGCCGAATTGCCGCCACCTATGCGCCGGCGCGAGCCCCGCCCGGATCGCCAGCGTCGGCGTACGACATTTCGTCTCTGCTCATAGCATCGGCGTCGCGCTCTCGCTACGCAACACCGCTGAGCCGGCTGCGCGATGATGGGGCAGAAAACGGGCAATAAAATAGGCAAATGCCCAATCGGTAATCAATTATCTGCAGTCGCAGAGGTCTTGCGGGGCGTGGGGCACTCCGGGAAGATGCGACATGGCCGCTGCTGTCGACTCTGATCTCGCCCTCCTCGATGTCGCCGGCATGGCCGAGGCCGATCGGCTCACCATCGCGGCCGGCACACCCGGCGCCGCCCTGATGGAACGGGCCGGCCGCGCAGTGGCCGACGCGGTCGATCGCCGGACACCGCCGGGCGCGCGAATCCTCGTTCTCTGCGGTCCCGGCAACAATGGCGGCGACGGCTTCGTTGCGGCGCGCCTGCTCGCCCGGCGAGGCAGGCCGGTGACGCTCGCGCTGGCGGGCGAGCGGGAGCGGCTCTCCGGCGATGCCGCCGGGATGGCCGCGGCCTGGACCGGGCCGATCGAGCCGATCGACGGCGTCAGGCCAGCCGATTACGGGCTCATCGTCGATGCGCTGTTCGGCGCGGGGCTGAACCGGCCGCTCGAGGGGGCGGTGGCTGAGCTGGTCGAGGCGGTGAATGCCGCTGGCCGCCCCGTCGTCGCCGTCGACGTGCCGAGCGGACTCTCGGGCGATACGGGTGGGAGCGAAGGGCCCGTGATCCGCGCCACCGAGACGGTGACCTTCTTCCGCCTCAAGCCCGGCCATCTGCTGATGCCGGGCCGCTCGCTCTGCGGCCTCGTCACCCTCGCCGAGATCGGCATCCGCGCCGACGTCGTCTTCACGCCGGAGCGGCCTGCCGTGCTCTTTCGCAACGCGCCCGGTCTGTGGCGCGCGAGCTTCCCGGTGCTGGCGCCGGATACGCACAAGTACCGCCGCGGCGCCGTTCTGGTCGTCGCAGGCGGCCTTGCGGGCGTCGGCGCTCCCCGGCTCAGCGCTCGAGCCGCCTTGCGGATTGGGGCGGGGCTGGCGACGATCGCCTGCCGGCCGGAGGCGCTGGCGGCTCATGCGGCGCGCGGACCGGACGCGTTGATGCAGCGGGCGGTGGCGGACGGCGCAGCGCTGGAGCGACTTCTGGCCGAAAAGCGCCTCTCGGCCGTGCTGGTCGGGCCGGCGCTAGGGCTGGATGGTGAGGCGCGGGAAGCCGTCGCGGCGGTGCTGCGTTCGTCCGTCCCCGCGGTGCTCGATGCCGACGCATTGACGATCCTGGCGGGGTCGGCCGCACGGGCCGGGCGCCAGATCGCCCGGCGCGGCGCCCCATGCGTGCTGACGCCTCACGAGGGCGAGTTCGCCCGGCTCTTCGGCGACTCGGGTGGCGGGTCGAAGCTCGATCGCGCCCGCCGCGCCGCGGCTGAGATCGGTGCGGTCGTCGTCCTGAAGGGGGCCGACACTGTCATCGCCGCCCCGGAGGGGCGCGCCGCGATCAACGCGACCGGCTGCCCGGCGCTGGCGACCGCGGGATCGGGCGATGTACTCGGCGGTATGGTCGCGGGGCTATTGGCTCAAGGGATGCCGGCGTTCGAGGCGGCCTGTGCCGCCGTCTGGCTGCATGGACGGGCGGGCGAGGCAAGGGGCGTGGGACTCGTCGCCGACGATCTGCCAGAGGCGATCCCGCCGCTCCTTCGCGAGCTGCAGGACGCCGGGCCGGAAGACTGGAGCGGCGCGGAGCGCTGACGCAAAAGGCCCGCCCTCGCGGGCGGGCCTCACGCCTGACGGCTGGAGGGCCGGATCAGGTGTTGGAATAGGTCACGGCCGGGGCGGCCTTGAGCTGATCCTTGGTCATGTTGATCTTGCCATGGTCCGGATACATCTGGTCCATCGCGGTGGTGGAGGCTGTGCCCGTCGCGCGCGGCGCGGTGGCGGCCGTACCCGTCGCCGTGGTGCCGGTTGCCGTCGTACCGGTCGCGTTGGTGCCGGTCGCAGCGGTGCCCGAGGCGGTGGAGGCCATCGGCTGCATGCTCCAGGTCACCTCCTCGAACTTGACCGCGACATCCTTGGTGCCGATGCCGAGGAAGCCGCCGACGCCGACCGTGACGCCGGTGATCTTGCCGGACTGGTCGATCAGGACTTCGGTGACATCGCCGACCTTCTCATTGTCGGGGCCGTAGATGTCGACGCCCATCAGCTTCGAAGCGCGCCAGTTGCCGCGCATCGCCTGATTCTGGGCGGCGAGGGTCTGGGTGCCGGTCGCGGCGGGCGCCGCCGTCGAGGGCGCGGTGGTGCTCGGCGCAGCGCTCGGGGCGCTCGGAGCCGGAGCGGAGGTCTGGGCGATGGCCGTCGCGCTCATCAGGGCCAGGGCCAGCGAGGTCGCGGCGATGGGGTGCTTGAACATGAGGTCCTCCTCGGGATCGTGTTGCAGATCGGTCCGCCTCTCGGCGGCTTGTGGGATCAACCGGCGAGAGGAGCGAAGGTTCATCCTCGCTTTGATCTTTTTGCAGGAATTGGGT
The DNA here is from genome assembly GCF_042655245.1 of Allobosea massiliensis. Taxonomy (NCBI): domain Bacteria; kingdom Pseudomonadati; phylum Pseudomonadota; class Alphaproteobacteria; order Hyphomicrobiales; family Alloboseaceae; genus Allobosea; species Allobosea massiliensis. The sequence goes on from NZ_JBHSLU010000148.1 coordinate 50,469, forward strand.
CGCTAACGGCCCCGTTTGCGCGGGAACCAGGACGATATCCGGGCGTTGCGCCCGCATGGCCGAACCCTGCGGGCCGCGGAGAGACAATCGACATGAGCGACACCGCCGTGACCATCGCGCTCGAGGCTGACGAAGCGGCTGCGCTCGATCGCTACCGCCACGAGTTGGGGCCCTCTGCGACCCGCTCGGATGCACTGTCGGCAATCCTGCGCGAGTGGATCAGCCAGTCATCCACGAGCCCGGCCGATCCGAACAATGCGATCGATGCGATCGATGAGGGGCTGCGGCCGAGCGAACTGAACTCCAGCAACGATATCTGACCGAACGCGGCAGGGAGAGGCGCGCTCAGGGCGTATCGGTCCAGCCCGAGGCGTCGTCGTGGCGCCTGTCCCAGGCGGCGACGGCCTCGACAAGTGCCGCGCGCTCCCGCTTCTCCGTCTCGCCGCAGCTGCTCGAATCGAGCGCCGCGATCCGCCGCGTCGCCTGCTCGTAATCTTCCACCGATTCGATTCGGATCCTCGGCTGGTGAGGCTCGCCGGGGTTGGTGGGCTGGCTGACATCGACGCGCATGGCGATGACTCCTGTTTCGCTTCGCTCTCTCGTCTACCCGCGGGCGCGGGGCTTGTTCCCGTGCACCGGCGATCCCGATGCTTAAGCCTTCCTCAAAGGGTTTCGGGCGTGATGCGCCCGTGAAGGACGGCGCGATACGGCCGTCGGCCGGGCCAGGAGGGCACCTCATGACGCGATCAATGGCTGCCAGCTGCGGGGTCGCGCTGGGGCTCATCCTCGCTCAGGTCACACCGGCGGACGCCTTCTGGCAGCGTGGCCAGGTGATCATGTGCGCCGACGCGACCTCGGCCGCCGAGCGCCAGCGGCACCGCTGCGACGAACTGCTCGGCTATGTCGATCCCGGCTGGCCGGCGCTCGGGCTCGGGAGCTACCGCGATTATCACGAGCGCGGGAAGCTCTACCGCGGGCCTCATCCCGGCGTCGCACCGGGCCAGCGCGCGCCGACGAAGCGGCTGGGGTGAGGGGCGCCCGGCTGGCGGGCTCTCGAACGCGGAAATCGGGAGGGCGAGGCTGCTGAGCCTCAGGCGCCTGCAGCTGTCAGAGCCCGGCGCGTGGTGAGCGGGGAGGGGATCGAACCCTCGACCACATGATTAAAAGTCACGTGCTCTACCACTGAGCTACCCGCCCTCACCGGCGCTGACATACGGACGCCCCGCCCGCGGGTCAACATTGTTCCGGCGACGGAATCCGTGCCAGAAGCGCGGCATTGCGGCGCGCCGGCCATCCCGGCGCGGCCTGATGGTGCTGGGACGCGGGACGAAAGCGGTATGGAGCAGGCGCGGGAAACGCGGGCGGAGGCGGCCTGGACGCGCTGGACGGCGTGGTTTCTCGGGGCGGCGCTGGCGACGCTTCTGACGCTCTGGGGATTCGCCGCGGCCCTCGATCCCTTTGGCCTGCGCGTTTCCGCCGGCCAGCCGGCGCGGCCGATCATGGATATCAACCAGCGCTTCATGTACCCGCAGCTCGTCCGCTCGGGCAGCTTCGACTCGGCCGTGTTCGGCACTTCGACCATGCGCCTGCTCGACCCGGCGATCCTCTCTCAGGGACTTGGCGGACGCTTCGCCAATCTCGCGATGAACGCCGCCACGCCCTGGGAGCAGCTGCAGATGGCCGGGCTCTTCGCCCGCCAGGTCGCCGTGCCGCGGACGGTTCTCTGGGGCATCGACGCGACCTGGTGCGAGGCCGATGCCACCGACGAGGCCAAGCGCCTGACGCCGCGGCCCTTTCCCCCCTGGCTCTATGACGGCATCCGCTGGCGCGATTGGGCGGAGTTGATGAACCTGACCACGCTCGAGATCGCCGGCCGCCTGTTGGCACACCGGCTCGGCCTGATGCCGGAGCGGATCCGCGGCGACGGCTACGAGGTCTTCACCCCGCCCGAAGAGCTCTATGACGCGGCGCGTGCGCGCTGGCATCTCTATGGCGGTGCCGAGCCTCCGCCCGATTCTGGGCCGCTGGTCCCCGCCGAGACGGTCGCGCCCGAAACCCGAGCCGGATGGCGCTTCCCGGCCTTGGCCTGGCTCGACGACGCGCTGGCACGCTTCCCGGCCGGCACGCGGCTGCTGCTCGTGCTGCCGCCGGCGCATCATGCGACATCGCCGCGCGAGGGCTCGGTTGCCGCCCAACGTTGGGCCGCCTGCAAGGACGCTGTCGCCGCGCTTGCGAAGCGCCGCGGTGCGGCGCTCATCGACTATGCCCGGCCCTCGCCGATCACCCTGCGGGACGACAACTACTGGGACCCGCTGCATTTCCGCCTGCCGATCGCGCGGCGGCTGGAGGGGGAGATCACCTCGCTGGCGAAGGGCGGGCCGGTCCAACCCGACGGGGCCGCACGCGTGATCGTGCCCGCCCGTTAACCGGTCGGAAACCAACCCGGCCTAACGCTTGCGGGCATGGTCATCCGCCGCGGCGTCCGATCCTTCCTCGTCACTCTCGCGCTCTACCTCGTGTCGGGCGCGGCGGTGAGCTATTTCATGTTCCACGCCCAGCACGGCTCGCGCGGCCTCGAGGCCCGCGACACGCTGCACGACTCGCTGCGCGATGTGGAAGCGGAACTCGCCGGGCTCACCGCAGAGCGCAAGCTCTGGGAGCATCGGCTGTCGCTGGTGCGCGACGAGGCGGTGGACCGTGATGTGCTCGAGGAACGCGCTCGCGAGAGCCTCGGCCGCGTCCACAAGAACGACGTCATCCTGATGGGCCGCTGAGGCCCTGCCGATTGCCGGCAAATAGTCCCGGACGTATCGATTAACTCGATTTCAGTTACGTAGAAAATGACAAGCCTTTGCAAGGGCTTGGCCGATGCTGCAATGCGAGATAGCCGCCTCGCCAAGGGTTTTGCGATCCTCTACAACCAAGGTTGAATGACCTTGGAGGACCGCCGATGGCCGTTGCCGCGCGCAAGACGAAAGCCCCCGCCCCAGCCAAGCCCGCCGCCAAGCCGGCCAAGGCACGATCAGCCAAGGCCGGCGGCGACAAGGCGGCCGCTCCCGCGCCGAGCAACATGGCGACCTTCACCAAGGAGGAAGACCTCCACGCCTATCGCGAGATGCTGCTGATCCGGCGTTTCGAGGAGAAGGCCGGCCAGATGTACGGCATGGGGCTGATCGGCGGCTTCTGCCACCTCTATATCGGCCAGGAAGCGGTCGTCGTGGGGATGCAGATGGCGTCCAAGGAGGGCGACCAGGTCATCACCGGCTATCGCGACCACGGCCACATGCTCGCCTGCGGCATGGAATCGCGCGGCGTGATGGCGGAGCTCACCGGGCGGCGCGGCGGCTATTCGCGCGGCAAGGGCGGCTCGATGCACATGTTCTCCCGCGAGAAGAACTTCTACGGCGGCCACGGCATCGTCGGCGCCCAGGTTTCGCTCGGCACCGGGCTGGGCTTCGCCAACTGGTACCGCGAGGACGGGCGCGTCTCGCTCGCCTATTTCGGCGATGGCGCGGCCAATCAGGGCCAGGTCTATGAGAGCTTCAACATGGCCCAGCTCTGGAAGCTGCCGGTCGTGTTCATCATCGAGAACAACCGCTACGCCATGGGCACGGCCGTCAGCCGCGCCTCGGCCCAGACCGACTTCTCCCGCCGCGGCGTCTCCTTCGGCATTCCCGGCGAGCAGGTCGATGGCATGGATGTCCGCGCCGTCCGTGACGCCGCGACCCGCGCCATCGAACACGCCCGCAGCGGCAAGGGCCCCTACATCCTCGAGATGCAGACCTATCGCTATCGCGGCCACTCCATGTCGGACCCGGCGAAGTACCGCTCCAAGGACGAGGTTCAGCGCATGCGCGAGGAGCACGATCCGATCGAGCAGGTGAGGGGCCGCCTGACCCGCGACTTCAAGGTCGGCGAGGACGAGCTCAAGGCGATCGACGCAAAGGTCCGCGAGATCGTCAACGACGCGGCCGAATTCGCGACGCACGACCCCGAGCCCGATCCGTCGGAACTGTTCACGGACATCCTGCTGGAGCCGGCGAAGGCCTGAGGGCCGGAGCCGCACCGCCTTCCCCTTTCGCCTCGTCCAATCATTCCGGGTGCGTTCATGCCGATCGACATTCTCATGCCTGCCCTTTCGCCCACCATGGAGCAGGGCAAGCTCGCCAAGTGGCTGAAAGCCGAGGGCGACAGCGTCAAGGCGGGTGACATCATCGCCGAGATCGAGACCGACAAGGCGACCATGGAGGTCGAGGCGGTCGACGAGGGCATCCTTGCGAAGATCCTGGTCGCCGACGGCACCGAGAACGTCGCGGTGAATACGCCGATCGGTATCATCGCCGCCGAAGGCGAGGATGCGAAGGCGGCCGCCAGCGGCGGCGCCGGGCAGTCCGACAAGCCGGCCGAGAGTTCGCCCCAGGCGGCGCAGTCGGCTCCGCCGGCCGCGGTCGGGGAGGCGCCGCAGGTCGCCGCCGCTCCCAAGGCGGAGTCTGCCGTCGCCAACCCGCCGGCGACGCCGAAGAGCTACGATGCCTCCGCGGAGTTCCCCGCCGGCGCCGAGATCGTCAGCATGACGGTCCGCGAGGCGCTGCGCGATGCCATGGCCGAGGAGATGCGCCGCGACGGCGACGTCTTCGTGATGGGCGAAGAGGTCGCCGAGTACCAGGGCGCCTACAAGGTGACGCAGGGCCTGCTGCAAGAGTTCGGCCCCAAGCGCGTCATCGACACGCCGATCACCGAGCATGGTTTCGCCGGCATCGGCGTCGGCGCCGCGCTGACCGGCCTGCGCCCCATCGTCGAGTTCATGACCTTCAACTTCGCCATGCAGGCGATCGACCAGATCATCAACTCCGCCGCCAAGACGCTCTACATGTCCGGCGGTCAGATGGGCTGCCCGATCGTCTTCCGCGGCCCCAACGGCGCGGCCGCCCGCGTCGGCGCCCAGCACAGCCACGACTATGCCGCCTGGTACTCCAACGTGCCCGGCCTCAAGGTGGTGATGCCCTACAGCGCCTCCGACGCGAAGGGCCTGCTCAAGAGCGCCATCCGCGATCCGAATCCGATCATCTTCCTCGAGAACGAGATCCTCTACGGCCGCTCCTTCGACGTGCCCAAGGGCGACGACTTCCTGATCCCGATCGGCAAGGCCAAGGTCGCCCGCCCGGGCACCGACGTCACCATCGTCTCCTTCGGCATCGGCATGACCTATGCGCTCGGCGCCGCCGAGGCGCTGGCCAAGGAGGGCATCGAGGCCGAGGTCATCGACCTGCGCACGATCCGTCCGATGGACATCGAGACCGTCGTCGCCTCCATCCAGAAGACCAACCGCTGCGTCGCGGTCGAGGAGGGCTTCCCGCAGTCCGGCGTCACCGCCGAGATCGGCATGCGGATCATGGAAGCCGCCTTCGACTATCTCGATGCGCCCGTCGCCCGCGTCACCGGCAAGGACGTGCCGATGCCCTATGCCGCGAACCTCGAGAAGCTCGCCTTGCCGAACATCGGCGAGGTCGTCGCGGCGGCCAAGGCCGTCTGCTATCGCTGAGAAGGGGCGCAACCGATGCCGACCAACATCCTGATGCCCGCGCTCTCTCCCACGATGGAGAAGGGCAATCTCGCCAAATGGCTGAAGAAAGAAGGCGACGCGATCAAGTCCGGCGACATCATCGCCGAGATCGAGACCGATAAGGCCACGATGGAGGTCGAGGCCGTCGACGAGGGGATTCTGGCGAAGATCGTCGTGCCGGAGGGCACGGCCGATGTCGCGGTCAACGAGATCATCGGCGTGATCGCCGCCGAGGGCGAGGATGCGAGCGCCGCCAGCGCGCCGGCCAAGGCCGAGACTCGCAAAGCTGTCGAAGCTCCCAAGGCCGAGGCGCCCAAGGCCGCGCCGGCCGCCGCCGCTCCGGCTGCTCCCGCGGCCGCGCCGGCCGCGTCTTCCGGCCAGCGTCCCTTCGCCTCGCCGCTGGCGCGCCGGCTCGCCAAGGAGGCCGGGCTCGACCTGTCGAAGGTCCAGGGTTCGGGCCCGCATGGCCGCATCGTCGAGAAGGATGTCGAGGCCGCCAAGACCGGCGGCGGCGCCAAGGCCGCTCCGGCCGCCGCACCGGTGACGGCGGCTCCGGCGGCCGCGCCGAAGCCCGCCGCTGCGCCGCTGGCCACCGGCCCCTCGGACGAGCAGGTCAAGAAGCTCTTCGCGCCCGGCTCCTATGAGGAGATCCCGCATGACGGCATGCGCAAGACCATCGCGCGCCGCCTGACCGAGTCGAAGCAGACCATCCCGCATTTCTACGTCACGGTGGATTGCGATCTCGACGCGCTGCTGAAGCTGCGGGCCGAACTCAACGCCGCCGCGCCCGAGAAGGACGGCAAGCCGGCCTACAAGCTCTCGGTCAACGACATGGTGATCAAGGCGCTGGCGCTGGCGCTGCGGGCGGTGCCGGACGCCAACGTCTCCTGGACCGAGAACGCCATGCTCAAGCACAAGCACGCCGATGTCGGCGTCGCCGTCTCGATCCCCGGCGGGCTGATCACCCCGATTATCCGCGACGCCTGCCACAAGACGCTGAGCCAGATCTCGAACGAGATGAAGGACTATGCCGCCCGTGCCAAGGCCCGCAAGCTGAAGCCCGAGGAGTATCAGGGCGGCACGACGGCGGTCTCCAATCTCGGCATGTTCGGCGTCAAGGACTTCGCCGCGGTGGTGAACCCGCCGCATGCGACGATCCTGGCGGTGGGCGCCGGCGAACAGCGCGCCGTGGTCAAGGGCGGCCAGCTCGCGGTCGCGACCGTGATGTCGGTGACCCTCTCGACCGACCACCGCGCCGTCGACGGCGCGCTGGGCGCCGAGCTGCTGGCGGCCTTCAAGGGCTATATCGAGAAGCCGATGGCGATGTTGGTGTGAGGCCGGAGAATCACCATGGCTGACTACGACATCATCATCATCGGCTCCGGCCCCGGCGGCTATGTCGCGGCGATCCGCGCGGCGCAGCTCGGCTACAGGACGGCGATCGTCGAGCGCGAGCATCTCGCCGGCATCTGCTCGAACTGGGGCTGCATCCCGACGAAAGCCCTGCTGCGCTCGGCCGAGATCCTGCATTACGGCCAGCACGCCAAGGATTACGGGCTGGTGCTGGAAGGCAGCTTCAAGGCCGATCTCGAGGCCGTCGTGAAGCGCTCGCGCGGCATCGCGGCGCGGATGAACAACGGCGTCCAGTTCCTGATGAAGAAGAACAAGGTCGACGTGATTTGGGGCGAAGCCGTGCTGACCAAGCCCGGCACGGTCCAGGTCGCGCCGACGAAGAAGCCGGCGATGCAGCCGCAGGTGCCGCCGCCGAAGAACGCCAAGGGCGAGGGCACCTACACCGCCGACCACATCATCGTCGCGACCGGCGCCCGCCCGCGCGCGTTGCCCGGCATCGAGCCGGACGGCAAGCTGATCTGGACCTATTTCGAGGCGATGGTGCCGGCCAAGCTGCCGAAGTCCCTGCTCGTGATGGGCTCGGGCGCCATCGGCATCGAGTTCGCCTCCTTCTACCGGACCATGGGCGTCGAGGTGACGGTGGTCGAGGTGATGCCGCAGGTCGTCCCCGTGGAGGATGCCGAAATCGGTGCCTTCGCCCGCAAGGCCTTCGAGAAGCAGGGCATCAAGATCCTGACCTCGGCCAAGGTCACCAAGGTCGAGAAGGGGGCGGACAGCATCACCGCCCATATCGAGGACGAGAAGGGCGGCAAGCAGACGATCACCGCCGACCGCATGATCTCGGCCGTCGGCGTCGTCGGCAACATCGAGAATCTCGGGCTGGAAGCGCTCGGCGTGAAGACCGATCGCGGCTGCATCGTCATCGACGGGCTCTGCCGCACCAATGTGAAGGGTCTCTACGCGATCGGCGACGTCGCCGGCCCGCCGATGCTCGCCCACAAGGCCGAGCATGAGGGCGTGATCTGCGTCGAGGCGATCAAGGGCCTCCATCCGCACCCGATGGACAAGACGATGATCCCGGGCTGCACCTATTGCCACCCGCAGATCGCCAGCGTCGGCCTGACCGAGGCCAAGGCCAAGGCCGCCGGCCACGAGATCAGGGTCGGCCGCTTCCCCTTCGTCGCCAACGGCAAGGCGGTCGCGCTCGGCGAGGATTCCGGCCTTGCCAAGACGATCTTCGATGCGAAGACCGGCAAGCTGCTCGGCGCGCATCTGGTCGGGCCGGAGGTCACCGAGCTGATCCAGGGCTTCGTCGTGGCGATGAACCTCGAGACCACCGAGGAAGAGCTGATGCACACCGTCTTCCCGCATCCGACGATCTCGGAGGTGATGAAGGAGAGCGTGCTCGACGCCTATGGCAAGGCGCTGAACGCTTAGAGATCGCCTACTGACCCGATAGACCGGAGTCATCCCGGACAAGCGGCGCCAGCCGCGCCGATCCGGGATCCATGCCGGAACGCTTCAGGCATGGATCCCGGGTCTCCGCTTCGCTGCTCCCGGGATGACGGCGCCATGTGACAGTCGGTTCGCTGGCCTCTGGATTTGGCGCCGGCCGATCCGCATATCCCGGCCATGGCGCCCCGGACCCGCAAACCAAAAAATCCCGGCAGGATCGTGCCTGACGAGCAGGTCGAAATCCTGCCGCCCGGTCGCGGCCTCGTGCTCGACTGGCGCGTGATCGCGCCCACCGTCGCGCTCGGCACCGTGACCGGCTTTGCGGCCAGCCTCGTCGTCGGCGGGGGCGGGCTCCTGCGCCACGCGGTCGTCGGCCTCCTCGGCATGCTGGTCGGGCAGGGGCTGGTGCGGTTGACCGGCTGGCGCGTCCGCACCGGCTATGCCCGCCTCGACGACATGGCGATGGCCGTGATCGGCGCCATTCTCGTCGTCTTGCTGGCACGCTTCATCGCTTAGGGAACCTTTGCTCACCCGCACGGTTGTGGCCGGGCATCCGCGAGACCCGCGGGCGGACTGGGGAACAGACCACGATGGAAAACTTCGCTGCCACCATGGCCCAGCCGGGCTATGGCTTCTTCGCCACGATCTTCATCGGCATGCTCGCCGGCTGGATCGCCGAGAAGATTACCTCCTCGGATCATGGCCTCTTCACGAACATGCTCGTCGGCGTCGCGGGTTCCTTCCTCGGCAGCCGCCTGGCTGAGCTGCTCGACATCGCGATCTTCGGCTTCTGGCGCACGCTGGCTGCCGCGGTGGCGGGTGCTGTCGTCGTCATCGTGATCTGGAACGCCGCGCGCGGCCGCCGCTGACCGGCAGGGCGAGCGCGCCTGCGACAGGGCAGCCAGCGCGGCAAAGGTTGCCCTGCGCGGCCGGGACGATTAGCTAGGGATCAGGCGGCGGCCAGGGGCCGCCGCGATGGATTATGTCCCGATGGCCCTCGTCCTCGACCTGCTCAACCGCGATCCGCGCCCCAATGCCGGCAATCCCAAATCCGAGGCGGCTCCGGCCCAGGCGGAGCTGCGCCATCCGGAGAAGCAGAAGCGGCCGGAGAACCCGATCCTGCGCAAGCCGGACTGGATCCGCGTCAAGGCGCCGGGCTCGCCAAAATGGGCCGAAACCCAGAAGATCGTGAAGGCCGAGAAGCTGGTCACGGTCTGCGAGGAGGCGGGCTGCCCCAATATCGGCGAGTGCTGGGAAAAGAAGCACGCCACCTTCATGATCATGGGCGACACCTGCACGCGGGCCTGCGCCTTCTGCAACGTCAAGACCGGTGTGCCCCAGGCGCTCGACCCGCTCGAGCCTGCCAAAGTCGCCCAGGCCGTCGCCAAGCTCGGCCTGGAGCATGTCGTGATCACCTCGGTCGATCGCGACGACCTCAAGGACGGCGGCGCCGAGCATTTTGCGCGGGTCATCCGCGCCATCCGCAAGGCCTCGCCCGGCACCACCATCGAGATCCTGACGCCGGACTTCCTGCGCAAGCCCGGCGCGCTCGAGGTCGTGGTCGCGGCCAAGCCGGACGTCTTCAACCACAATCTCGAGACCGTCCCGGGCAAGTATCTGACGGTGCGCCCCGGCGCGCGCTATTTCCATTCGCTGCGGCTGCTGCAGCGGGTCAAGGAGCTCGATCCGACGATCTTCACGAAGTCCGGCATCATGGTCGGCCTCGGCGAGGAGCGGAACGAGATCCTGCAGCTGATGGACGATCTGCGCTCGGCCGATGTCGACTTCATCACCATCGGCCAATATCTCGCGCCCTCGCGCAAGCACCATGCGGTGATCCGCTTCGTCACGCCCGAGGAGTTCAAGGGCTTCGAGGCGATCGCCTATGTGAAGGGCTTCCTGATGGTGTCCTCGACGCCGCTGACGCGCTCCTCGCATCATGCGGGAGAGGATTTCGCGCGGCTGCGCGCGGCCCGCGAGGCGAAGGTCGGCAGCGGCCCCGCCAGCCGCGGCTGAGAAGGCACCGATCCGATGCCGATGTTCAACAGCGCCCGGCGGGTGCGCCACACCCCCGAGCAGATGTTCGCGCTCGTCGCCGATGTCGAGAAGTACCCCCAGTTCCTGCCGCTCTGCGAGGGGCTGACGGTGCGCCGCCGCACCCCGCAGGACGGCGGTGGCGAGGTCCTGCTGGCCGACATGACCGTCGGCTACAAGGCGATCCGCGAGACCTTCACCAGCCGCGTCACGCTCGATCCCGCCAATCTTCGGATCCTGGTCGAATATGTCGACGGCCCGTTCCGCTATCTGGAGAACCGCTGGACCTTCAAGCCGCATGAGAGCGGCTGCGAGATCGGCTTCTTCATCTCCTACGAGTTTGCCAGCCGCATGCTCGGCCTGCTGATGGGGGCGATGTTCGACAAGGCCTTCCGCAAATTCGCCGAAGCCTTCGAGCGTCGGGCCGATCTCGTCTATGGCGGTGACGCTGCGAGAGGCGCGGTCACGGCGCCTTAAGCTGTTTCTGGCAGGTTTCCCGCGACTGTTGGGAGAGCTGCGATGGATGCCTCGTCGACCCCTGTACCGAGCGTGGCGACAGCCCGCCGCATCGCCGCCACCGTGCCGGTCTACACGATCACGCTCTTCCTCTCGGCCTTCCTGCTTTTCGGCATCCAGCCGATGTTCGCCAAGATGGTGCTGCCGAAGCTCGGCGGCTCGCCCGGCGTCTGGTCGGTGGCGATGGTCTTCTTCCAGTCCGCGCTGCTTGCCGGCTACGGCTATGCCCACTGGCTCGTCGCCCGCTTCAGTCTCCGCCGCGCGGCGCTGATCCATCTCGCGCTGATGGCGGTCGTCCTGCTGGTCGGCCTGCCGATCGGCATCGCCGCCGGCTTCGAGCGTCCGCCGCAGGAGGGCGAGACGCTCTGGCTGATCGCGCTCTTCGCCGCCTCGGTCGGGCTGCCCTTCTTTGCGGTCGCGGCCAACGGCCCATTGCTCCAGGCCTGGTTCGCCCGCTCGGGCCATCCCCGCGCGATCGATCCGTATTTCCTCTACGCCGCGTCCAATGTCGGCAGTTTCCTGGCGCTGCTCGCCTACCCCTTCCTGATCGAGCCGGTGCTGACGCTGTCGCAGCAGTCCCTGGCCTGGAGTTTCGGCTTCGGCCTGCTGCTCGCCGCCATCGCCGCCTGCGCGGGACTGGCCCTGGGTGCCGTCGAGACGCGCCCCGCCGCGCCCCTCGATGCGACCGCCGCTAGGCCCGTTTCCGGCCGCCAGAAGCTCGGCTGGGTCGCGCTGGCCTTCGTGCCGTCGGGGCTGCTCGTGGCGGTGACGGCGCATCTGTCGACCGACGTCGCCTCGGTCCCGCTGCTCTGGGTCGTGCCGCTGGCGCTGTTCCTGCTGACCTTCGTGATCGTCTTCCAGAGCCGCCCGCTGCTGCGGCACGGCTGGATGCTCACGGCGCAACTCGTCTTCGTGGCGGCGCTGATCCTGAAGATGCTGTTCCAGTGGCAGATCGGCTGGGCGGGCGAACTCGCGCTGCATCTCGGATTGTTCTTCACCACGGCCATGGTCGCCCATGGCGAACTGGCCCGCCGGCGGCCCGACGCCGCCCATTTGACGGGGTTCTATCTGTGGATGTCGCTGGGCGGGGTGCTGGGTGGACTGTTCTGCGGACTGCTCGCCCCGCTGCTGTTCAACTCGATCGTCGAATACCCGATCCTGATCGTCGCGGGCCTGCTCTGCCGCCCAGGCTTCACCGGCATTCGCCTGCCCGGCCCCGTGCGGGCGGGTCTGACCGGCGCTGTCGTCGTCGGCCTCATCGCGCTCATCGTCACCGAGCAGCAGCGCAGCGACTCCGTGCGCTCATTCTTCGGCGTGAACCGGATCACCGACAGCCCGGACGGCCGCTTCCGCGTGCTCGTCCATGGCAGCACGGTCCATGGCGCGCAGCGCCTGCGGCAGGATGACGGCAGCCTCGTCGCCGGTCGTCCGGAGGCGCTGAGCTATTATTACACCGGCGGCGGCATCGCCGACGGCATCGAGGCGGTGCGGCAGGTGCGTGGTGGCCGCCTCGGCGCGGTCGCGGCGATCGGTCTCGGCACCGGTTCGCTCGCCTGCCAGACGCGGCCGGGCGAAAACTGGACCTTCTTCGAGATCGACCCGGAGGTGGCGCGGATGGCCTCCGACCCCGCCCGCTTCGGCTTCCTCGCAGCCTGTGCGCCGACGGCGCGCATCGTGCTCGGCGACGCCCGCTTGACGCTGGCCGATGCCGCGCCGGCCTCCCTCGACCTGATCGTGGTCGATGCGTTCTCGTCGGACGCGATCCCCGTCCACCTGATGACCACAGAGGCGCTGGCCCTTTATCAGAGCCGGCTGAAGCCGGGCGGCGCGATCCTGTTCCATATCTCCAACCGCAACATGGATCTCGGACCGGTCGTGACCGCGACCGCCCATGCGCGCGGCCTCTCGACCTGGATCCGGCCGACGCGCCAGACGGCGGAACTGACGGCTCTGCGCAAATACTCGCCTCATGTCGCCATGGTGGCGCGTCGCCCCGAGGATGTCGGCCTGTCGGCAGAACAGGGCTGGGTCGCGCAGCCAGCTCCCGGCCCGGCCCGCGCCTGGCGTGACGACTATGCCGACGTGATCGGGCCGATCTGGCGCAAGCTGATGCCCTGACGGCTCAGGCGCCGACCATCTCCTGCAGCATGGCAAGCGCCGTCAGCACGGAGAGCCGCCGGATCTCGTCGCGCGACAGCAGGCCGAAGCGCATCTCGCGGTGGACCGTGCCGGCGGGGCCGCTGCAGGCAAAATGGACGAGGCCGACCGGCTTGGCCGCGCTGCCGCCGCCGGGGCCGGCGACGCCGGTCACGGAGACCGCGAGCGTCGCGGCGAGGGCGCCGCGCCCACCCTCCGCCATCGCCCGCGCCACCGGTTCGCTGACGGCGCCATGGGTGGCGAGCAGCGCTTCGGGCACGCCTGCCAGCGCCATCTTCGCCGCATTGGAGTAGGTGACGAGCCCGCCCAGCACGACATCGGACGATCCGGGGATCGCAGTCAGCGCCCCGGCAATCAGGCCTCCGGTGCAGGATTCGACCGTGGCGACCGTGGCACCGTGGGCCCGGCAGGCTTCCAGCACGGCGATGGCTCGGTCCGTGGTCTCACTGTCGAACGGCATGGCGGCCTCCGGCGGGTCAGGAAGTGGCGTGCGGGGCGGGCGGCTCGGGCAGGCGGATCGTCGCCGTCGCCAGCGCCGCCAATCCCTCGCGGCGGCCGGTGAAGCCGAGCCGCTCCGAGGTCGTCGCCTTGATCGCGACCTGATCGATCCGGACGCCGGCCGTGGCCGCGATGGCCTCGCGGATGGCTTCGCGGTGCGGACCGACCTTCGGCGCCTCGCAGACCAGCGTCACATCGAGGAAATCGATGTGCCCGCCCCGGGCCCGCACCCGCTCGGCCGCGAAGCTCAGGAACCGGTGCGAGGCGGCGCCGCGCCATTGCGGGTCGCTCGGCGGGAAATGCGTGCCGATGTCGCCCTCCGCCAGCGCGCCCAGCAGCGCGTCGGTCAGCGCATGCAGCGCGACGTCGCCGTCTGAATGGGCGAGCACGCCGCGATCGTGCGCGATCCGCACGCCACCTAGCCAGACATGGTCACCCTCGCCGAAGGCATGGACGTCGTAACCAGTGCCGACCCGCACGACGAGGGGCAAGCCCGGCGCCTCGGCACGGACGAAATCTTCCGGATGGGTCAGTTTCATATTGGCGGGCTCCCCGGGGAAGGTCGCGACGGGATGGCCCGCCCACTCCATCAGCGCGGCGTCGTCGGTGAATCCGGCGCGACCCTCCGCTGCCGCATGGCGATGGGCCGACAGCAACGGCTCGAAAGCGAAGGCTTGTGGCGTCTGAACGCTCACCAGACGGTCACGCGGCGGCGTCTCGGCGATGCGGCCGGCCTCATCCAGGCGCTTGATTGTGTCGGTGACCGGCAGGACCGGGATGGCGGCCACGGTTCCGGGCCTCACCGCCGCCACGGCGGAACGCGCCAGCGCCTTGCTGAGAAAGGGGCGCGCCGCGTCATGGACCAGGACCGTGCCGCGAAAGCCCTGCGACTGCAGCGCCTCCAGCCCGAGCCGGACGGAATCCTGTCGTGTCGCGCCGCCCAGCGTCGGCTGGGCCAGCCGCTCGTCGGAGAGGCCAGCCACGGCCTCCGCATAGCGCGCCTCGTCGCCCGCTCCGATCACGACCGCGATCCGCGCGATCTCGGGCATGTCCAGAAAAGGCGTCAGCGCCTGCCGAAGAACCGGGCTGCCCCCGAGCCTGCGATATTGCTTGGGAGCGTCGAACCCGGCTCTCAGGCCGCGCCCCGCGGCGACGACGAGCACGGCGACCGGAGCTTCGATGTCATCTCTTTCTGCGGGCACGGCTCTTGGTCCTGGACGAGGTTCGGTGATAGTCGCAGGTGGCATCGCCGCCAAGCCCCGAGGCCGCTGCGATGCTGGCCGGGGGAACGCTGATGATGCAGCGCACTAATTCGCGAGGGTCCCTTGCGCTCCTGCAGCATTGTCCAATAAATATGCATAATGCAGGTTGCCTCTAATTCAGGCTCCGCCATGGCTGCTATGCTCCCTGTCACCCTGGTGTCGCGCGCCCTGCTGGCGCCGATGTCCGGAGTGACGGATATCGTCATGCGCCGGATCGCCGCGCGCTTCGGCGCCGGCCTCGTCGTCTCGGAAATGGTCGCCTCCGACGAGTTCGTGCGTGGCAGCGAGGAAACGCGGCTGCGGGCCGAGGGCGCCGGCATCTCGCCGCATGTCGTCCAACTTGCCGGCTGCGATCCGCATTGGCTGGGCGAGGCCGCCCGCCTGGCGGAGGCCAATGGCGCTGCGATCATTGACATCAACATGGGCTGCCCGGCCAAGAAGGTGACGGGCGGCTGGGCCGGCTCGGCCCTGATGCGCGATCTCGACCACGCGGTGTCGCTGGTCGAGGCCGCCGTCGCGGCCGTGAAGGTGCCGGTGACGGTCAAAATGCGGCTTGGCTGGGACGATGCCTCGCGCAACGCCCCCGAACTCGCCCGCCGTGCGGTCGCCTCCGGCGCGCGGCTGATCACCGTCCATGGCCGCACGCGCCAGCAATTCTACAAGGGCGTCGCCGACTGGGTGGCGATCCGGGCCGTCCGGGACGTCGGCGATTTTCCGCTGGTCGCCAATGGCGACATCCACGGCCTCGACGATGCGAGGGCCTGTCTCGCCCAGTCCGGCGCCGATCTCGTCATGGTCGGCCGCGCCGCGCTGGGAAAACCCTGGCTGGTCGGCGCGATCGGGGCCGGGCTCGACGGGCGGCCCGTGCCGGAACCGACGCTGGCGCAGAAGCATGCCGTCGCCCGCGAACACTATGAAGGGCTGCTGTCGCTGCTGGGCAAGGCCCATGGTGTCCGCCACGCCCGCAAGCATCTGGCGGCCTATGCCGACGAGGCGACGCAGAGCGGCGGCTCGCCCGACGCCGAGGCGCGACGCCTGCTGCTGACGACCGACGATCCGGCGCAGGCCCTCGCGGCGCTGGCCGGCCTGTTCTCTCCTGCCTGCGGCCGCGCTGCGGCCTGAACCGGGGTATTGCGTATGACGATGGCGTTCGCCGACAGCGGCGGAAAGGGCAGGGACGGTTACCTGCTCGACCCGATCGAGATGCAGGCCCTCAACGTCCTGCCGATGCCCGTGGTGGTGATCGGCGAGCGCAACGGCATCCTCTACGCCAATACCTCCGCCGAGGATTTCTTCCAGTCGAGTGCCGTCGTGCTGAAGCGCCAGCGGCTCGACGATCTGATCGCCTTCGGCTCGCCGGTTCTGGCGCTGGTCGAGGAGGTCCAGCGCCGCGGCGCCAGCGTCAGCGAGTACCGGCTCGATCTCGGCTCGCCCCGTCTGGGAGCCGATCGCATCGTCGATGTCTTCGCCTCGCCGCTGCCCAGCCAGGGCGACGCCGTTGTGCTGATGCTGCAAGAACGGACAATTGCTGAAAAAATGGACAGACAGCTGACGCATCGAGGGGCAGCCCGCTCGATCACGGCGCTCGGCGCGATGCTCGCCCATGAGATCAAGAACCCGCTCTCCGGCATTCGCGGGGCGGCCCAGCTGCTCGAGGCGACGGTTCCGGACGACGAACGCATCCTGACGCAGCTCATCTGCGACGAGACGGACCGGATCGTGAAGCTGGTCGAGCGCGTGGAACTGTTCGGGGACGAGCGTCCCACCGAGCGCGACCCGGTCAACGTCCATGACGTGCTCGACCATGTGAAGCGGCTCGCCCAGTCCGGCTTCGCGCGCCATATCCGCTTCAACGAGATCTACGATCCGTCGCTGCCGCCGGTCTCCGGCAATCGCGACCAGCTCGTCCAGGTGCTCCTGAACCTGATGAAGAACGCGGCCGAAGCCATTGGAACGCAAGCGATCGACGGCGAGATCACGCTGACGACGGCCTATCGTCCCGGCATCCGCATGCAGGTGGCCGGCTCCTCGGGCCGCATTGCCCTGCCGCTCGAGATCGGCATCCGCGACAACGGCCCCGGCGTGCCCGCCGACCTGCTGCCGCATCTCTTCGATCCCTTCGTCACGACCAAGGCGCAGGGCAGTGGCCTTGGACTTGCACTCGTGGCCAAGGTGATCGGGGACCATGGCGGGATCGTCGAATGCGAGTCCGTCCCCCGGCGCACGACGTTTCGAATTCTGCTGCCCCTGCACCAACTCCGGGCACGGCAGGCAGTTTGAGGCCTACAGGACCACAGTGAATGCCGACCGGTAACATTCTCGTCGCGGATGACGACGCCGCGATCCGCACGGTGCTCAATCAGGCGCTCGCCCGGGCCGGCTACGAGGTTCGGACCACCGGCCAGGCGGCGACGCTCTGGACCTGGGCCGCGCAAGGGTTGGGCGATCTCATCATCACGGACGTGGTGATGCCTGATGGCAATGCCTTCGACCTGCTGCCGCGCATCAAGCGCGTGCGGCCGGAACTGCCGATCATCGTGATGAGCGCGCAGAACACCTTCATGACCGCGATCAAGGCGTCCGAGCGCGGCGCCTACGAGTATCTGCCCAAGCCCTTCGACCTGAAGGAACTCGTCGCCATCGTCGGCCGCGCGCTGTCGCGGCCGCGCGGCGAGGGCGCCCGCTCCCATGCGGCCGAGCCGGACGACATCCCGCTGATCGGCCGTTCGCCGGCGATGCAGGACGTCTATCGCGCGCTCGCCCGGCTGATGCCGATCGACCTGACGGTGATGATCAACGGCGAGTCCGGCACCGGCAAGGAACTGGTGGCCCGCGCGCTGCACGACTACGGCAAGCGCAAGAATGGCCCCTTCGTCGCGATCAACATGGCCGCGATCCCGAAAGACCTGATCGAGTCCGAGCTCTTCGGCCATGAGAAGGGCGCCTTCACCGGCGCTCTGACGCGCTCCTCCGGGCGCTTCGAACAGGCCGAGGGCGGTACGCTCTTCCTCGACGAAATCGGCGACATGCCGATGGAGGCGCAGACGCGTCTGCTGCGCGTGCTCCAGCAGGGTGAGTACACCACCGTCGGCGGTCGCACGCCGATCAAAACCAATGTCCGCATCGTCGCGGCGACGAACAAGGACCTGCGCATCTCGATCGCCCAGGGCCTGTTCCGCGAGGACCTGTTCTTCCGCCTGAACGTCGTGCCGATCCGCCTGCCGCCGCTGCGCGAGCGCGTCGAGGACATCCCCGATCTCGCCCGCCACTTCTTCGGCCTGGTCGAGAAGGAGGGGCTGCCGCGCAAGCAGATCGATTCGGAAGCGATGGACGTGATGCGGCGCTATCGCTGGCCGGGTAATGTCCGCGAGCTGGAGAACCTCGTCCGCCGGCTCGCCGCGCTCTATCCCCAGGAAACCATCACGGCGCCGATCGTCGAGGCCGAGCTGCAGCCGGCGACCTCCAACACGGGTTTTGCCGGCAATGCCGGCCCGGAGCGCGCGGAAACCCTGTCGGGGTCGGTCGAGCGGCATCTCAACCAGTATTTCGGTGGATTCGGCGAGAACATCCCGCCGCCGGGCCTCTATCACCGCATCCTGCGCGAGGTGGAGCCGCCGCTGATCGCTGCCGCCCTGGCCGCCACCCGCGGCAACCAGATCCGTGCGGCGGAGCTGCTCGGCCTCAACCGCAACACGCTGCGCAAGAAAATTCGCGAACTCGACATGCAGGTCGTGCGTTCGCCGCGCTGACGAAAGGCGGTCCGCCGCCTTTCATATGTCATATTTTGACAACACCGTTGCGGCGGCGCATCAGTGCCGCAGCGCGGCCGGACTCATCCGTGTCCGTCGGCCGCCCGGGAGTTGTCTGCCATCGTGTCTGCCTCTTCGAGCGACGTCAGGATCGTGCCGCGAGCCGACGACACGCCACGCCGCGTTTCGGGCTGGCTCGGCGCGACCGTCGTCGTCTTCGCGCTGGTCTCGGCGCTCGTCACCTTCCTCGTCCTCTCGGGCGTCACGCCGGTGGTGCCGGTTCATGAGGTCGTCGTCGGGGTCTTCGTCCTCAACGGTCTCCTGATCCTCCTGCTGCTGGTCGTCGTCGCCTTCGAGACCTCGGTGCTGATCCGCGCCCGCCGCGCCGGCGCCGCAGCCGCCGGGCTGCATGTCCGCATCGTCGGCCTGTTCAGCATCATCGCCGCGCTGCCGGCGGTCCTGGTCGCCATCATCGCGACGGTGACGATCGAGCGCGGGCTGGAACCGTGGTTTTCGGACCGCATGCGCGATGCGGTGTTCCGCTCGGTCGAGGTGGCGGACGCTTATGCCAGCTCGCAATGCCAGTCGCTCGGCCGCGAGATCCGTCTTCTTGCGGATGATCTCACGCGCGCCCGCGCCGCCTACGACGTCGACCGGAAGTGGTTCGAGACCTTCCTGACGGTGCGGGCCACGGCGCTGGGCGTCCCCGTCGCGGCGATCATGCAGCCGCCCCACAAGGTGCTGGTGCGCGCCAATATCGACGTGCTGCGCAACGCGCCAAGGCCGGACGCCGCCGCCTTCGAGGATGCGCAATCCTCGCCCGATCCGATCTGCGTGCTGCCCGCGAGCGGGCGCATCTTCGGCGCACTGGTCAAGCTGCCCTCCTATGACGACGCCTTCCTGCACATCGCCCGACAGGTCGATCCGCTGGCGGTCGAGTTCCCGGCCTTCGCACGCTCGGCGGCGGCGGAGTATCTCTCGATCGATGCGCGCCGGAAGGGCGTCCAGATTGCCTTTGCCTCGATGTACGGGCTGATCGCCGTCATCCTGCTGCTCTCGGCGATCTGGCTCGGGCTCAGCTTCGCCAACGCGCTGGTCGCGCCGATCCGGCGGATGATTCACGCCACGGACCAGGTCTCGAGCGGGAACTTCTACGTTCAGGTGCCGATCCGGCGTTCCGAGGGTGACCTCGCCCATCTCGGCGAGACCTTCAACAAGATGACCGCGGAACTCCGCCGCCAGCGCGACGGTCTGGTGACGGCGAGCGAGGTCATCGACCGCCGCCGCCGCTTCACCGAGACCGTGCTCTCCGGCGTCTCGTCGGGTGTGCTCAGTCTCGACCGCGACGGGCACATCACCATCGCCAACCGCTCGGCCGAAAGCCTGCTGGGCACGGGCGGGCGCCTGCTCGGCCAGCCGATCGGCCAGGTTGCCCCCGAGATCGCCGCCTTCGTCACCGAGGCGCTGAACGGGCGCCAGCGCCAGAGCTCGGGGCAGATCGCGATCACCCGGGCCGGGCAGGACCGCATGGTCAATGTTCGTGCCGTGCGCGAGGGCGAGGGGAGTGGCGCCGGCCTCGTCGTGACGCTGGACGACATCACCGATCTCGTCTCGGCGCAGCGCACCGCCGCCTGGGCCGACGTCGCCCGCCGCATCGCCCATGAGATCAAGAATCCGCTGACGCCGATCCAGCTTTCGGCCGAGCGCATCCGTCGCAAGTTCGGCCGAGTCATCACCGAGGACAAGGAGATCTTCGACCAGTGCACGGACACGATCGTGCGCCAGGTCGAGGACATCCGGCGCATGGTCGACGAGTTCTCCTCCTTCGCCCGGATGCCGAAGCCCTCGTTGACGCAGGACGATATCGCTGAGACCGTCCGCCAGATCGTCTTCCTGATGCGGGTGGGCAATCCCGAGCTGACGATCAGCGAGAACCTGC
This sequence comes from Allobosea massiliensis, assembly GCF_042655245.1. Classification (NCBI taxonomy): domain Bacteria; kingdom Pseudomonadati; phylum Pseudomonadota; class Alphaproteobacteria; order Hyphomicrobiales; family Alloboseaceae; genus Allobosea; species Allobosea massiliensis. Next base: position 70,995 of record NZ_JBHSLU010000148.1, read on the forward strand.
CGGCCGGCTCGGTGCCGGCCCGATTCGACCGCCGTCTGCTCTCGCAGGCCCTGACCAATGTGATCAAGAACGCGACCGAGGCGATCGACGCCGTGCCGATGGAGGAGCGTGGCCCGGGCCGGATCGACGTCGCCTTCGAGCGGCGCGAGGACGGCAGGATCGTCATCGACGTCATCGACAACGGCAAGGGGCTGCCAGCAGACCAGCGGCAGAAGCTGCTGGAGCCTTATATGACGACCCGCGAGGGCGGGACGGGGCTTGGCCTCGCCATCGTGGGAAAGATCCTCGAGGACCATGGCGGCGGCATCGAGCTGCTCGACCGGCCGGATGCGGCCGAAGGCAAACGCGGCGCCCGGATCCGCCTCTGGTTCCCCGAGACCGGCCCCGAACCCGACGAGAACCCCGACGACGGCCGCAGCGACAATGGTCGGCATGCCGCGTCCGGACGGCAAACGCAGGATAGGATACGCGTATGAGCGCTGACATTCTGGTCGTGGACGACGAAGCCGACATCCGCGAGCTGGTCGCCGGCCTGCTCGAGGACGAAGGCTATCGTACGCGCAAGGCGAGCTCCGCCGACGAGGCGCTGGCAGCGATCGCCGCACGCCGGCCGAATCTGGTCTTCCTCGACATCTGGCTGCAGGGCAGCCGGCTCGACGGGTTGCAGGTGCTGGAGCTGATCAAGGAGAGCCATCCCGACCTCGCGGTGGTGATGATCTCGGGCCATGGCAACATCGAGACCGCGGTTTCCGCCATCAAGAGCGGCGCCTACGACTTCATCGAGAAGCCGTTCAAGGCCGATCGGCTTGTCCTCGTCGCCGAGCGCGCGCTGGAGGCGTCGCGGTTGCGGCGCGAGGTGCGCGAACTGCGCAAGGGCTCGGTCCAGGCGAGCCGCATCGTCGGCAAGTCGACCGTGGTGAACCAGTTGCGCCAGACAATCGAGCGCGTCGCGCCGACCAATGCGCGCGTGCTGATCACCGGCGAGCCGGGCTGCGGCAAGGAACTCGCCGCCCGCACCCTGCACGAGGCCTCGACCCGCGCGACCGGCCCCTTCGTCGTCATCAACGCGGCGACGATCACGCCCGAAACGATGGAGGAGGAGCTGTTCGGCGTCGAGGCGGGCGACGGTCGCTCGCGCCGCGTCGGCGCGCTGGAAGAGGCCCATGGCGGCTCGCTCTATATCGACGAGATCGGCGACATGCCGCGCGAGACGCAGAACCGCATCCTGCGCGTGCTGGTCGACCAGAATTTCCAGCGCGTCGGCGGAGCCACCCGCGTCCATGTCGATGTCCGGATCATCTCCTCGACCAGCCGTGACCTCGCCCAGCTCATCGCGGGCGGGCAGTTCCGCGAGGATCTCTATCATCGCCTCTCGGTCGTGCCGGTGAAGGTGCCCGCGCTGTCGGAGCGGCGCGAGGACGTGCCGGAGCTGATCGAGTTCTTCATGGAACAGATCTCGGTCGCCTCCGGCCTGCCGAAGCGCCGCATCGGCGCGGATGCGATGGCGGTGCTGCAGTCGCATGAATGGCCGGGCAACGTCCGCGAGCTGCGCAACAATGTCGAGCGGCTGATGATCCTGACCAAGGGCGACCCCACGGCCGACATCACGGTCGACATGCTGCCGGCCGAGGTCGGAGCCATGGTCCCGACCACGCCCTCGGGCTCGGGCGGCGAGCGGCTGATGAGCCTGCCGCTGCGCGACGCGCGCGAGATCTTCGAGCGCGAATATCTCATCGCGCAGATCGCCCGCTTCTCCGGGAACATCTCGCGGACGGCGGAATTCATCGGCATGGAGCGCTCGGCGCTGCACCGGAAGCTGAAATCGCTGGGTGTGGGGTAGCAGGGCAAGCGCGGCCTGCATGCGCGCTTGCATGCAGCGCAGGCGCTTCGCTGCCCTGCACCCTCATGTTGCACTTGCGTTGTCGGCGGACTCGGCGGTCTAATGAAGGATCGGTGTCCCGAAGCGGGCGGCATGAGCCGCCCTGCTAACGGGACGAACATGGATCGCAGGGCTGCAAGCCGATGAGCGATCCCAACAACAGGGGCTACCCATGGCCGCAGAGCGGGCACAGAACCTTCAGGACACCTTCCTCAACTATGTGCGCAAGCAGAAGATTCCGCTGACGATCTTCCTCGTCAACGGCGTCAAGCTGCAGGGCGTCGTCACCTGGTTCGACAATTTCTGCGTGCTGCTGCGCCGCGACGGCCATTCGCAGCTCGTCTATAAGCATGCCATCTCGACCATCATGCCCGGCCAGCCGGTGCAGCTGTTCGAGCCCGAGGAATCGGACAAGGCCTGATCATGGGCACCCGCAGCGATGCGGACGAGGCTCGCGCCGGCCCCAAGCCGCTCGACGCCATCGAGCGCGAGATCGCTGCCAACACCCGCGCCTTCGTCGTCGGGCCCTATCAGCAGCGTCGCGGCGCGACGGATGCGTCGCTGCGCTCCTTCGCCGCCCGTCTCGACGAGGCGGTGGGGCTGGCGGCGGCGATCGACCTCACCGTCGTCGAGCCGATCCAGGTCCTGCTGACCGCGCTGCGGCCGGCGACCTATCTCGGCAAGGGCAAGGTCGAGGAGATCGCCGAACGCATCAAGCTCGAGGAAATCGGCCTCGTCGTGATGGACTGCGCGCTCTCGCCGGTCCAGCAGCGCAATCTCGAAAAGGCGTTCGGCTGCAAGGTTATCGACCGCACCGGCCTGATCCTCGAGATCTTTGGCCGCCGCGCCCGCACCCGGGAGGGCGCGCTGCAGGTCGAGCTCGCCCATCTCAACTATCAGAAGAGCCGCTTGGTGCGGTCCTGGACCCATCTCGAGCGCCAGCGCGGCGGCTTCGGCTTCCTCGGCGGCCCCGGCGAAACCCAGATCGAGGCCGACCGCCGCATCATCCAGGAGCGGATGACCAAGATCGAGCGCGATCTCGAGGCGGTGAAGCGCACGCGCGGCCTGCACCGCGCCAGCCGCAAGCGCGTACCCTATCCGGTCGTCGCGCTTGTCGGCTACACCAATGCCGGCAAATCGACCCTGTTCAACCGGCTCACCTCCGCCGAGGTGCTGGCGCAGGACATGCTCTTCGCCACGCTCGACCCGACGGCCCGCGCGCTGAAGCTGCCGCATGGCGCGAAGATCATGCTGTCGGACACGGTCGGCTTCATCTCCGACCTGCCGACGCAGCTCGTCGCCGCCTTCCGCGCCACGCTGGAGGACGCGATCGAGGCCGATGTGCTGCTGCATGTCCGCGACGTTGCTCATGAGGACACACAGGCCCAGGCCGCCGACGTTCAGGCGATCCTTCGCGATCTCGGGATCGATCCGGATGACGGGCAGCGCGTCGTCGAGGTCTGGAACAAATCCGACCTGCTGGCGCCGGAGGAACGCGAGCGTCAGCTCGGGCTGGCCGGGCTGAAGCCCGAGGCCGCTCGGCCGGTTCTGGTGTCGGCCTTGACCGGCGACGGCATGGGGCGACTGACCGATGCCATCGAGAGCCGCATCGCCCGCACCAGGCCGGTCTACCGTTTGGCCCTCGCACCGGGAGATGGCAAATCGCTGGCCTGGCTGCACGCCAATGGCGAGATCCTCGAGCGTCGCGACGCCGAGGACGGCACGCTCGACCTGACCGTCCGGCTGCCGCCGGAGCGGGAAGGGGCCTTCGGTGCCCGCTTCCCCGAGGCGCAGCGGGAACACTGAGGCCGGCCCGCCCGGCAGAGAGGTGGCGATGACGCGCGAACTGCACTGGAGCTGGGAGGGCCAGACAATCCCGCTCGGTCTCGACGAGGCGGGCGAGGGGCCGAGCGCGCTGCTTCTGCCCGCGCTCAGCTCGATCTCGACCCGCAGCGAGATGCACCCGCTGATGCAGCGGCTCGCGCCCGACCACCACGTCATGACGGTGGACTGGCCCGGCTTCGGCGACCGGCCGCGTCCGAAGCTCGATTACACACCCGCGATGCTCCAGGCCTTCCTCGATTGGCTGCTCACGGAGATCGTGCCGCGGCCGGCGCTTCTGGTGGCCGCCGGCCATGCGAGCGCCTATGCGCTGGGCCATCTCGCCCGCCATCCCGGCACGGTCGGCCGCCTCGTGCTGGTCGCGCCGACCTGGCGCGGTCCGTTCCCGACGATGATGGAGGGCGAGCGGCCCTGGTTCGCGCGGGTGAGGGCTGCCGTCGATGCGCCGGTGCTCGGCCCGGCGCTCTATGCGCTGAATCTGAGCGGCCCCGTGATCCGCAAGATGGTCGTCGGCCATGTCTACAGCGATCCGACCTGGCTGACGCCGGAGCGCATGGCGGCGAAGCGCGCCGTCACCAGCGCGGCGGGCGCGCGCCACGCCTCGGTGCGCTTTGTCACCGGCGGGCTCGACAGGGTGGCCAGCCGCGACGCCTTCCTCGCTCTGGCGGAGAAGGCTGCGGTCCCGACGCTTGTCGTCTACGGCGCCGAGACCCCGCCGAAGTCCCGCGCCGAAATGGAGGCGCTGGCGGCGCGGCCCGGGATCGAATCGGTGCGGCTCCCGCAGGGCAAGCTTAGCCTGCACGAGGAGTTTCCGGATGCTGTCGCGGAGGCCATTGCGCGTTTCGCTCCGGGCTGACGAAGTGCTGCCCGGGCCGTCGCCGGCCCGCTCGTTCATCGCGTCTTAACGCTGGGCCGATACCCCTTGGAGCCTGTCTTCTACGCCAGCCTCCGCGGTTTCTCATGCGTCATTCCGGCCTTCACTCCCCCGCGCAAGAGATTGCCGCCGAAGCCTTTTCCGACGATGCGCCCGAGCCGCCGGCCGGGTCGGGCGGTCCGGTCTATGTCCGCTCGCGCGCCAACCCGCTCGCCCTGGTGAAGCCGGGCCAGGTCCCGGCCGCCCCGCCCCCGCCCGAGCCGCCGCAGGTCCGCTTCTGGCGCACGCCGGATCGTCTGATCGGCAGCGTCTGGGCGCGCGGTGGTGCCGAAGCGCTTCTGCCCGAGGACGAAGCCGACGCCATGGCCGGACAGCCGGTCGTGGCGCTGCCGGATGATGTCGTGATCGACGCGGCCTTGGTCGAAGATGAGGGGCGCGCGCCGACGACGCCCTTCGACCTGCTCTCCGACCACGCCTTCTGGGAGGTCGTCGCTGCCGAGATGGCCGAGGAGGAGGCCGGCGGCCAGGCCGCGGCACCGCCGCAGGCCGAGATGGCGATAGCCTCTCCGCCGCCCCGTCCTGTAGAGCCGATGGTCGCGAAGCCCTCGGCCCGCAACACGGTTCAGCGGATCGCGCCGCAGCCGGCGGCGTCCGTCCGGGTCGTTGCGACACGTCCCGTCGCGCCCGTCGTGATGGCGCAAGTCGCGATAGCCCAGCCTGCAGCACCGGCGCCGGCCCCGATCGCCGAGGCAGTCTCGGCCGGGCCGGCGCGCGGTGTCGTCGTGACGCGCCGGGCGCGGGCCGAGTTGGCGGTGCCGGAGCCCGTCGCCGCCCCGGTGGCTGCCCCGGTGGCTGCGCCGGTGTCGGAGCGTGCGGAGGTCCGCATCGCGCCGCCGGCGCCCTTCGAGCTCCCCGATATCGCCATTCTCGGCGAGCCGCCGGCGGTCGAGACCGCGATTCCCACCGAGGTCCTGCAGCAGAATGCGGGCTTCCTCGAGGGCGTGCTCGAGGACTTCAACGTCAGGGGCGAGATCGTCCAGGCCTGCCCCGGCCCTGTGGTGACGCTGTACGAGCTGGAGCCGGCTCCGGGCACGAAGTCCTCGCGGGTGATTTCGCTGGCGGACGACATCGCCCGCTCGATGAGCGCGATTTCGGCGCGTGTGGCGGTGATTCCCGGCAAGAACGCGATCGGCATCGAACTGCCCAACGCCAAGCGCGAGACGGTCTATCTGCGCGAGCTTCTGGCGAGCCAGGATTTCGAGAGCTCCAAGCACAAGCTCGCCTTGGGGCTGGGCAAGACCATCGGCGGCGAGCCGGTGATCGTCGATCTCGCCAAGATGCCCCATCTCTTGGTCGCGGGCACCACCGGCTCGGGCAAGTCGGTCGCGATCAACACGATGATCCTGTCGCTGCTCTACCGGCTCAAGCCCGAGCAGTGCCGGCTGATCATGGTCGATCCCAAGATGCTCGAACTGTCGGTCTATGACGGCATCCCGCATCTGCTCACGCCCGTCGTCACCGACCCGAAGAAGGCGGTCGTCGCGCTCAAATGGGCGGTGCGCGAGATGGAGGAGCGCTACAAGAAGATGTCGAAGCTCTCGGTGCGCAACATCGACGGCTTCAATGCGCGGGTTCAGGAGGCGGCCGCGGCAGGAGAGGTCATCACCCGCACGGTCCAGACCGGCTTCGACCGCCATTCCGGCGAGGCGATCTATGAAGAGGAGGTCATGGACCTCGCGCCTCTGCCCTATATCGTCGTTATCGTCGACGAGATGGCCGACCTGATGATGGTCGCCGGCAAGGAGATCGAGGGCACGATCCAGCGCCTCGCCCAGATGGCGCGCGCGGCCGGCATCCATGTCGTGCTGGCGACGCAGCGGCCCTCGGTCGACGTGATCACCGGCACGATCAAGGCGAACTTCCCGACGCGCATCTCCTTCCAGGTGACGAGCAAGATCGACAGCCGCACCATCCTCGGCGAGATGGGCGCCGAGCAGCTGCTCGGCCAGGGCGACATGCTCTACATGGCCGGCGGCGGGCGCATCACCCGCGTCCACGGCCCCTTCGTCTCGGATGCCGAGGTCGAGAAGGTCGTCGCCCATCTCAAGACGCAAGGCCGGCCGCAATATC
>NZ_JBHSLU010000148.1:77901-123650 GCF_042655245.1 Allobosea massiliensis
TCTCCAGATCGGCTACAACCGCGCCGCCTCGATCATGGAGCGGATGGAGAACGAAGGCATCGTCGGCCCCGCCAACCACGCCGGCAAACGCGAAATCCTCGTCGAAACAGGCCGAGCCCGCGAAGACGAGGATTGAGGGGCGCCAGAGCCTTCGGCTGAACCGTTCGCGGGAGCGGCGCGTAGTCATCGCAACGACAGGAGCGCTGCGATGAGCCCGACAGGATCTGTGAGCGACCGGCGGGGCCGGAGGAGCTCCGCCCGGTGAAGACCCTCGTCCTGATCCTCGGCGACCAGCTCAGCCGCGACCTCTCCGCGCTCGACGGGTTCGATCCGCAGCGAGACGTCGTGCTGATGGTCGAGGTGGCGGAGGAGACGACCTATGTCCCCCATCACAAGCAGAAGATCGCCTTCATTCTCTCGGCGATGCGCCACTTCGCTCGCGAGCTGCGCGAGGAGGGGCTGAGCGTCGATTACGTGGCGCTCGACGATCCCGCCAACACCGGCTCCTTCTCGAGCGAGCTGGCGCGCGCGGTCTCCCGCCACGGGCCCGACCGCGTCATCGTCACCGAGCCCGGCGAATGGCGGGTGCGTCGCATGATGGACGACTGGGCGCGGGATCTTGGCCTCCCCGTCGAGATCCGCGACGACGACCGCTTCCTCTGCTCGCGCGCCGAGTTTGCCGCCTGGGCCGATGGCCGCAAATCCTATCGCATGGAGTTCTTCTACCGCGAGATGCGCCGCCGCACCGGGCTGCTGATGGAGGAGGATGGTCCGGTCGGCGGCCAGTGGAACTTCGACGCCGAGAACCGCAAGCGCCTGCCGGCCGGCATAACGCCGCCGCGGCGCCTGCGCTTCGCGCCCGATGCGGTGACGGCCGACGTAATCGACCTCGTCGCGACCCGCTTCGCCGGGCATTTCGGCGATCTCGACGGCTTCGGCTGGGCCGTGACGCGAGAGGATGCGCTCAAAGCTCTTGCTCATTTCGTCGAGGCGGCGCTGCCGCGCTTCGGCGACTATCAGGATGCGATGGCCGAGGGCGAAGGCTTCCTCTTTCATGCCCTTGTCTCGCCCTATCTGAACATCGGCCTGCTGCTGCCGCGCGAGGTCTGTGTCGCCGCCGAAACCGCCTACAGGGGCGGGAAGGCGCCGCTCAACGCCGTCGAGGGCTTCATCCGCCAGATCCTGGGCTGGCGCGAATATGTCCGCGGCATCTACTGGCTGGAGATGCCCGCTTATGCGCAGACCAATGCGCTCGAAGCCGATCGCCCGCTGCCCTGGTTCTACTGGTCGGGCGAGACCGACATGAATTGCCTCGCGAACGCCATCGCCGACACGAACCGCAACGCCTATGCCCATCACATCCAGCGGCTGATGGTGACCGGCAATTTCGCGTTGCTCGCCGGCATCCGCCCGTCCGAGATCGAGGCCTGGTACCTCGCCGTCTATGCCGACGCCTTCGAATGGGTCGAGCTGCCCAATACCCATGGCATGGCGATCTTCGCCGATGGCGGGCTCCTCGGCTCGAAGCCCTATGCAGCTTCGGGCGCCTATATCGACCGGATGTCGGATTACTGCGGGTCCTGCGCCTATGATCCAAAGATCAAGACCGGGAAGGGGGCCTGCCCCTTCAATCCGCTCTACTGGGATTTCCTGATCCGCAACCGCGACCGGCTCGGCAACAATCCCCGCATGGCGATGCCCTACAAGAACCTGGACCGGATGACGCCGGCCCATGTCGAGACGATCCGGCGTGAGGCCGCCGTCATCCTCGACGGGCTCGACGCGCCGGCTCGGGCCAGGCCAGCCAAGCAGCCCGACCTCTTCGGCTGATCGCGGCCCGCCATTTCCTTCGCGCGCATTTGCGACGATGCTGCGCGCCGGCCCGAACGGGCCTCGGTGGATTCGCGGTCCGCTGTTTCGTTTCAGGGTGCGATGTTCCGGTTTCTCCACTCGTCCGATCTGCATATCGGCAAGCGCTTCGGCACCCTGCCGGAGGAGTTGCGCGGCCGGCTGCGCGAGGCGCGCCACACGGTGCTCGACCGGCTGGCGGCGCAGGCGCGGGCAGGCGGCGCGCAGACCGTGCTGCTGGCGGGCGACAGCTTCGACACGGAGACGCCGAGCCCCGCCATGCTGCGCCAGGCGCTCGCCGCCATGGCGGGCCATGCGCCGCTGCGCTGGGTCATCCTGCCCGGCAACCATGACTCGCTGCTCGCCGACGAGCTCTGGGCCGCGACACGCGCCGCCCTGCCGGCCAATGTCGTGCTGGCGACGGAAGCCGCGCCGCTCGCGCTTGCACCCGGCATCGTCATCCTGCCCGCGCCCTGCACCACGCGGCGCCCGGGCCGCGACCTGACCGACTGGATGGACGGCGCCGCCACGCCGGAAGGGGCGCTGCGCATCGGCCTCGCCCATGGCGCGATCCAGAGTTTTTCCGAGGATGGCGGCGGCCTCGACATCATCGCGCCCGACCGGGCGATCCGGGCCGGGCTCGATTATCTCGCGCTCGGCGACTGGCACGGCCAGATGCCGATCGGCCCGCGCAGCTGGTACTCCGGCTCGCCGGAGCCCGACCGCTTCAAGCACGACCAGCCGGGCCGCGCGCTGCTGGTGTCGCTCACCGGTCCCGGCGCCATGCCCGAGGTCACGCCCGTCGAGACCGGCAGCTTCGACTGGCGCAGCCTGCCGCTCGACCTGCTCTCCGGCGATGATGGTGCCTCGGCTCTGACGAAGCGTCTGCCGGCCGGCCCCGTCCGTCGCCAGACCCTGCTGCGCGTCGTCGCTGCGGGGCGCCTGCGGCCACAGGCGCGCGCCTGGCTCGACGCCGCGATCGCGGCGGTCGCGCCGGAATTCGCCTTCCTGCAACTGGATGCCGAGGCCCTGGCGACGGATTGCGAGAGCGACGATCTCGACGCGATCGACCGGGCAGGGGCGCTGCGCCAGGCCGCCGACGCGCTGCTCGCTGAGAGCCTCGACGAGGCGCGTTCCGCAGCCGAGCGCCAGGCGGCGCGCGACGCGCTGGCGCGGCTGTTCTCCTATTGCGCGGCGATGCCCGCATGAAGCTGACGGCGCTGCGCCTCCACAATGTCCGCCGCTTCGCCGGCCGGGGCGTCGCCGTCGAGGGCATCGGCGACGGCGTCAATGTACTCTGCGCCGTCAACGAATTCGGCAAATCGACCTGTTTCGACGCGCTCCACGCGCTGTTCTTCCAGCCCCACACCGGCACGCCCAGTGCCGTACAGGGCCTGCGGCCCTATAGCGGCGGCAACCCGCTGGTCGAGGCCGACATCACGACCGCGAACGGCGCCTTCCGGCTGACGAAGCAGTTCTATGGCGGCAAGCGCGCCATGGTGCGCGAACTCGCCTCCGGCCGGCTCGTCGCCCAGGCCGACGAGGCCGAGCGCTTCATCGCCAACCTCGTCCAGGGCGGCACGGCGGGGCCGGCGGGTCTGCTCTGGGTGCGTCAGGGCATCACCGGCATCGAGCGGCGGGCCAGGAGCGACGAGGAGGGCGAGAAGCGCGCCCGCGAATCCGTCCTGACCTCGGTCCAGGGCGAGGTCGAATCCCTCACCGGCGGCCGCCGCATGGCGCAGGCGCTCGCCGCCTGCGAGGCGGAACTGGCGCCTCTCGTCACGGCGACGGGTCGGCCCAAGGCCGGCGGCGCCTATGCGCAGGCGCTGGAGGAGCGCGACGCGCTGGCCCAGCATGAGCAGAAGCTAGCGGGCGAATTGCGCGAACTGCGCGACGCGCTCGACCGGCGCCGCAGCCTGCGGGCCCGGCTCGCCGAGCTCGACGACGCCGAGCGCCATGCGACCCTGCTGCGCGAGGTCGCCCAGGCCGAGGCGGCGCTCGCCGCCGCCCGGGCCCATGGCGAGGCGCTGCGCACGGCCGAGGTCGAGGCCGCGCTCGCCCGCAATGCCCGCGACGCGGCCCGCGAGGCGCTCGACACGCTGCGTCGCGATCTCGCGCGGCTGGCGCTGCTGCGCGAACGCGAGGCAGAAAGCCGCGGCCGTCGCGACGAGGCGCTGGCGCGCCAGCGCGCTGCCAACGAGGCCGGTCTCGCAACCGCGACCGAAGTCGAGCGGGCTGAAGCCGGGGAGCGCGAGGCGCGTGAGCTGCTCGCCCGGCTGGACAAGGCGATGCGCGCCCGTGAGGCCGGCGAGAAGCTGGCGCGTCTGCGGCAGGAGCATGAGCGCGCGGCCGAGGGACGTGCCGAGATCGAGACGATCGAGGCCGAGCTGAAGGCGCTGCGGCTGCCGGCGGGGGCGCTGGCGCGGCTGGAAACGCTGGAAAGCGAGCTCGTCGGCTTGCGCGCGACGGCGGCGGCGCGCCGCCCGCTGCTGCGCGTCGCCTATGATCCTGGCGTCGCCGCCGCCATCCAGCTCGACGGCGCGGCGCTCGATGACGAGGAGGAACGCACCCTGTCCGGCGCCGCGACCCTGACCATCCAGGGCGTCGGCCGGCTCGCCATCACCCTGCCGCAGGGTGGCGACGACGAGGCGGATCTCGCCCGGGCCGAGGCGAAGCGGACGGCGCTGTTGGCGGAACTCGCGGTGGCCGATCTCGCCGAGGCGCGACGCCGCGACAGCGCGGCCAGCGAGCTGAACGGACGGCTCGATCTGGCACGGCAGCGCCTGCGCCTGCTGGCCCCGGACGGTCTGCCCGCGCTTCAGGAGCAGATCGCGCGGCTGGAGGCGCAAGGGGCTGGCGCCGAAGAAGCTGAAGGCGATCCGGAAACCGCGCGTGCGAGCCTGGTCGAGACGGAAGGCCGCGTGGTCGCCGCGCGCCGCGCGCAGCGGGAGGCGCAGGCCGCCCGCGACGCCGCCAATGCGGCCGTCGTCGAGACCGAACGGGCCCTGGCCGGCATTGCCTCGGAGCTGGCGGGGCTGGCGGCGACGCTCGGCCCCGAGCGGGAGCGGGATGCGCTGGAGGCGCAGCGGAGCGCTGCGCTGGCGCAGGCCCAGCAGGGTTGGTCGGCGGCGCAGGCGCAGCGCGATGCGCTCCGGGCCGGTGCGGTCGATATCGCGGGGGCCGAGGCCAAGCTGCGCCGCATGCGCTCCGTGCTCGACGGCGCCTTGGCCGAGATCGCGGCGCTGCGCGAGGAGGCGGCCGAGCTGAACGGCCGCATCCGCGCCCGCGCCGACGCCGCTGTCGAGGAGGCCTGGCAGGAGGCGTCGGAAAAGCTCGGTGCCGCCCAGCGGCGCGTGGTCGCGCTGGAGCGCGAGGTCGCCCTGCTGACGCGGCTGCGGGCGGCGCTCGAGGCGGCCCGCGCCGAAGCGCGCGACCATTATTTCGCGCCGGTGATGACGGAGCTGCGGCCGCTGCTCGGCCTGCTGTTCGAGGATGCGACAGTGACCTTCGACGAGGAGACGCTGCTGCCCCGCACGGTCAGCCGCAACGGGCTGGAGGAGCCGGTCGGCGTGCTCAGCGGCGGCATGCGCGAGCAGCTCGCCGTGCTGACGCGGCTCGCCTTCGCGCGGCTGCTGGCCAAGGACGGCCAGCCGGCCCCGGTCATCCTCGACGATGCGCTGGTCTATTCCGACGACGACCGCATCGAGCGCATGTTCGACGCGCTGCACCGCCAGGCCAGCGGCCAGCAGATCATCGTCTTCTCCTGCCGCCAGCGCGCCTTCGCCCAACTCGGCGGCACGATCCTGCGGATGGTGCCGTGGGTGCCGGAGGGGTGAGCCGGATTGCCTCGCCTCCGAGCCACTCCGTCATCCTGGGCGGAGCGAAGCGACGACCGGGATCCATCATAGGGCGATGTCGTAACCCTATGATGGATCCCGGAGCTGCGCTGCATCGCAGCTTGTCCAGGATGACGGGGCGTTTCCGAGGGCAAACTGCGACGCTCACAAAATCGTCGCGCCAAAATTCCGTTCGGGGTCCATCTCCAGCACGAGGTTGCCGGTCGGCTCGGCGGCCGGGCCGCCCGTGCGCGAGAGCCAGCGGCCGGAGCCGGCCTTGGCATGAAGCGCCCCGTCGCTGACGACGACCTCGCCGCGGCGGATCACGGTCTCGGGCCAGCCGGTCACTTGATAGCCGGCAAAGGGTGTGAAGCCGGTCAGGTCGTGCATCGCCTCGTCGGTGATGGTCACCTCGCGCGTCGGGTCCCAGATCGCGATGTCGGCGTCATAGCCCGGCTGGATCGCGCCCTTGCCCGGCAGGTTGTAGATTTTGGCCGGCGCGGTCGCGGTCAGGTCGACGAAGGCCTCCAGCCCGCGCCCGGCGAATTCGGGCCGGCCCTTCGAGACCAGCGCGTCGAACATCAGGGGCAGACGGGTCTCCAGCCCCGGCAGGCCGTTGGCGATCTGCTTGAAGTTGGGGTTCGGCCCGGCGGAGAGCTTGCCGCTCTCGTCGAAGCGGTAGGGCGCGTGGTCGGAGGACACCGTCTGGAGATCGCCCAGCGCCAGCGCCTGCCAGAGCGCGTCCTGGTCGGTCGTCTCGCGCGGCGGCGGCGAGCACATCCATTTCGCGCCTTCCAGCCCCGGCTTGTCGAGATCGGCCTTGGTCATGAACAGATATTGCGGGCAGGTCTCGGCGAAGACCTTGAGGCCCTGGCCGCGCGCCTGCCGGATCACGGCGGCGCCCTCGGCGGTCGAGACGTGGAAGATCATGATCGGCTGGTCGATCAGCGCGGCCTGGGTGATCAGCCTTGTGAAGGCCTCCGATTCCGAGCCGCGCGGATGGCTGATCGCGTGGAATTTCGGCGCGGTATAGCCGCGCTCGACCAGCTTCTTGCCCATCCAGGAGATCATGCCGTGGTTCTCGGCATGGACGCAGATCAGGGCGCGGTGCTCGCGCGCCGTCAGCATCAGGTCGAGCAGGGGCTCGTCGTCGACCTTGATCAGGTCGTAGGTCATGAAGACCTTGATCGAGGCGTGCCCTTCCTTGATGAGCGCCGGAAGGTCCTCCTTGATCGTCTTCTCGTCGGGATTCGCGACGATCATGTGGAAGGCGTAGTCGATCAGCGCGCCGCGCTTCGCGAGCGCCGCGTAGTCGTCGACGACCTTGCGCAGATCGAGCCCGCGATGCTGGGCGGCGAAGGAGACCAGCGTGGTGTTGCCGCCGAAGGCCGCCGAGGTCGTGGCGCTCTCAAAGGTGTCGGCGTTCATCAGCCCACCGGCCGACACCTGCTCGACATGGGCATGGGTATCGATGCCGCCCGGCAGGACGAACTTGCCGGTCGCGTCGATCTCGCGCGCGCCTTGGCCGAGCCCGGTGCCGATCGCCGCGATCTTGCCGTCCTTCACGGCGACATCGGCGACGAAATGCGCGGTCGATGTGCCGACGGTGCCGCCGCGAATGACAAGGTCGAAGGGTTGCGTCGTCATGCTGTTCTCCGGCAGGCTGGCGGCCTGGAGTCGGGCCGCTGCCTCCGACCATAGCAAAGCCGCGGCCAGCCGCGAGCGCCGCCCGGCGCAGGGCTATGATGTCTTCGCCGCCGCTCTTCGTCGCGCTGATGCGGCGGCCGAGACCAGGGCGCTTGCCGGCCGGCCCGAAGCCCGCTCTACCGGCAGGATGAGCATCGCCCGTTGCAGGACCGCCCGCCGATGACCGCGCCCGAGCCCGCCGCCTGGACGCTTCCCGCGCTCGGCTGGAGTTCCTTCTTCGCCGAGCAGTGCGGTCCGGAGGACGTTGGCCTGCGGCCCGCCCGCATCGCCACCGTCCATCGCGCGAGGATGAGCGCGATCGGGCAGGAGGGGCCGATCCGGCTTTCTCTCCCCGTCCACACCGACACCGGTGCCTATACCGTGGGCGATTGGGTGCTGGTCGAGCCGGGGACGCATGCGATCGGGCGCCTGCTCGAGCGCCGCACCGTGCTTGCGCGCCGAGTCGAGGGCAGCAAGACGCCCCAGCTCGCCGGCGCCAATATCGACACGCTCTTCATCGTCACCTCCTGCAACGCCGACTTCAACGTCGCGCGGCTGGAGCGCTATCTGGCACTCGCCAATGAGAGCGGCGCCGAGCCGGTGATCCTGCTGACCAAGGCGGATCTGACGGAAGAGGCGGAGAGCTACCGCGCCGAGGCGGCGGCGCTGCAGCGCGGGCTGGCGGTGGCGCTCGTCAACCCGAAGGAAACCGGCGCCACGGCGGTGCTGACGCCCTGGTGCGGGGAGGGGCGGACGGTCGCCCTCGTCGGCTCGTCGGGCGTCGGCAAGTCGACGCTGGTCAACGCGCTGGCGGGTCTCGCCCCCGAGGAGGCGCAGGAGACCGGCGGCATCCGCGCCCGCGACGACAAGGGCCGCCATACCACGACCTCGCGCTCGCTCCATGCGATTGCCAGCGGCGGGTGGGTCATCGACACGCCGGGCATGCGCACGCTTCATGTCAGCGATGCCGCCTCCGGGCTGGAGACGCTCTTCGCCGAGATCACCGAACTCACCCATCTCTGCCGCTTCCGCGACTGCACCCATGAGCACGAGCCCGGCTGCGCGGTTCAGGCGGCGGTGGCGAGCGGCGCGGTCGATCCCGCCCGGCTCGCCCGCTGGCGCAAGCTCGACGCCGAGAACAAGGCGAAGACGCCCGAGACGCGCGGACCGAAGGGCCGTCGGCGGTAGCCGCTGCCCCGCCTGGCCTAGCGGTGGAAGGTCCAGAGCAGGCTTTCGCTGAGTTCGCGCAGCGCCTCGGCTGAATCCGGACGCTCGCGCGCCACAGCCGCGATCAGCGCATCCGCCAGCGCGAAGATCGCGGTCGGCGAATTCGGCAGCAGATGGCTGCGCGACGGGGCGAACAGCGTGACGTCGGCGATCGCGGCCAGCGGCGAGGTCGCGCCGTCGGTCAGCGCCAGCACGGAGGCGCCGCGCTTCTTGGCGAAGCTCGCGAGATCGAGCGTGGCGCGGGAATAGCGCTGCATCGAGATTGCCACCACGAGATCGTCCGGCCGCGCCGACAGCATGTGCCGGATCGCCCGCTCGGGCCCCGTGCGCGAAGAGGCGAAGGTGACATCGGCGTCGAGATAGAGCGCCAGCCCGTCCTCGAGGAAGCCCGCGACATGGTGGCTGGCCCCGGACGCGGCGATGAAGACGCGCGACGCCGTGGTCAGCAGGGCGACCGCCCGTGTCACCGTCGGCTCGTCGAGCCCATCCCGCGCCGCCTGGAGATTGGCGGCCTGGTCGGCCAGCGCCTGGGAGAAGGTGGCGAAGGTCGAGCCCGGCGCCGCGCGCGCGCCGGCGAAGCTGTCCACCGGCTCATGCGCGAATTTCAGCGCCGCCGACAGCGCCGCCCTGAACTCGCCATAGCCGCCATAGCCCAACGCCCGCACGAAGCGGGTCACCGTGGCGTTGGAGGTGCCGCTGCCCTCGGCCAGCCCCTCGATCGTCATCGTCGCGACGTCGAGCGGATGGCGCAGCACGAAATCCGCCGCGCGGCGATGGCCGTCGCTCAGCGAGGGGTAGATCAGGGCGATCCGGTTCGACAGATCCGTCGATGGCTTCAGGCCTTGGGACATGCGGTCGCGCCCGGTTGACGTAAAAAAATTTTCATGTTTGCTACTGGACGAAAATAAACCTGTCAAAACGGTTTCAGCCGGGAGCAACCGTCATCATGCGCACATTCCTGCTTTCCGCCACCGTCGCCGTCTCCTGCCTGGCCGCATCGGCGGCCAGCGCGCAGACGTTGCGCATCGCGCTCGCCTCCGAGCCGACCGCCGTCGATCCGCATTACCACGACCTGACGCCGAACAACGCGCTGGCGCAGCACATCTTCGAATCGCTGGTCAGCCAGGACGAGCAGCAGAAGCTGCTGCCCGGACTCGCCGCCTCCTGGGAGAACGACGGCAAGAACCGCTGGACCTTCAAGCTGCGCCAGGGCGTCACCTTCTCGAACGGGAAGCCCTTCACCGCGCAGGACGTCATCTTCACCTTCTGCCGCACGCTCAAGAACGAGACCAAGGTCTCCGATTCCTTCGCCGACATCACCGGCAACTTCGCCTCGGTCACGTCGCCCGATCCGCAGACGCTGGTGATCGAGACGATCGCGCCCGAGCCGTTGCTGCCGAACCTGCTCTCGGGCCTCGGCATCCTCTCGGCCTCGATCGTCGAGCACGGCACCATCACCTACGACATCGCCAAGAACTGCGGCGTCACCGGCCCCTGGCCGACCGTGACGGGCTTCAACGACGGCAGCCTCGCCATCGGCACCGGCCCCTACAAGCTGAAATCCTATGTCCGCGGCTCGGCCATCGAGCTCGAGCGCAACCCGACCTATTGGGGCAAGGCCGAGCCCTGGGCGACGGTGCGCCTGCTGCCGGTCACCAACGCCGGCCCGCGCCTCGCCGGCCTGCTCGCGGGCGATTATGACGTGATCGAGAACCCCGCCGCCCGCGATCTCGGTCGCATCAAGGGCGACAAGCGCTTCGACCACGTCATCACGCCATCGACCCGCGTGATCTATTTCCAGCTCGACGTCGCCCGCGACCAGAGCCCCTTCGTCAAGGCCGAGGACGGCAAGAACCCGCTGAAGGATGTCCGCGTCCGCCAGGCGATGTCGCTGGCGATCGACCGCGACGCCATCGTCAAGCGCATCATGGACGGGGCGGCCGAGCCGGCCTACCAGTTCCTGCCGACCGGCATGTTCGGCACGCAGGCCAACCCGCAGAAGCTGGCCTATGACCCGGCGCAGGCCAAGAAGCTCCTCGCCGAGGCCGGCTACCCCAAGGGCTTCCAGGTCACGCTCTCGACGACCAACGACCGCTACATCAACGACAGCCAGATCACCCAGGCCGTGGCGCAGTACCTGACCCAGGTCGGCATCAAGGCCGAGGTCGACGCGATGACCCGGGCGATCTACTTTCCGCGCCGCGCGAAGAAAGAGTTTTCGGTCGCGATCGGCGGCTGGGGCTCGGCGACCGGCGAGGCGGCCTCCTTCCTGCGTCAGTGGCCGCCGACCCCCAACGAGACCAAGACGCTCGGCGGCTCGAACTATGGCGGCTACAAGAACGACAAGTTCGACGCGGTGATCCGCGAGGCCGTGACGACGCTCGACGACGCCAAGCGCGCCACCCTGCTGCAGGAGGCCGGCAAGCTGGTCCTCGCCGACTACGCCTTCATCCCGCTGCACTTCGAGAGCGGCATCTGGGCCTTCAAGTCCGAGCTCGACCTCAAGGGCCGCGCCGACCAGTTCATGCTGGCGATGTCGGTGAAGCCGAAGGCGAAGTGACCGCCGAAGACCCGACAGGCCGGGCCGCCTCCGCGCGGCCCGCGCCGCAACGCGGAGCCGGTCGCACCCCATGACCGCCTATGTCCTCCAGCGGCTGATCCAGAGCGTATTCGTGCTGCTCGCGGTCTCGGTCGTCGTCTTCTTCGCCGTCTACGGCATCGGCGACCCGATCGAGCTTCTGGTCTCGCCCTCGGCCAGCGCCGCCGAGCGCGAGGCGCTGATCCGCCGCCTCGGCCTCGATCTGCCGGTCTGGCAGCAATATTTCGTCTTCATGGGCAATGCGCTGAAGGGCGATCTCGGCCGCTCCTTCGTCCATGGCGTCCCGGCGATCGAACTGATCCTGGCGCGCCTGCCCGCGACCTTCGAGCTCGTGCTGCTCGCGATGACGCTGGCGATCGCCTTCGGCGTCCCGCTCGGGCTCTATGCCGGTCTCGACCGCGACAGCCGCGGTGCGCGCATCATCATGGGCGCCACCGTGCTCGGCTATTCGCTGCCGAGCTTCTGGAAGGGCATGATGCTGATCCTGCTCTTCGCCGTGCTGCTGGGCTGGCTCCCGACGGCGGGACGCGGCGAGACCGTCACCGTCCTCGGCATCCGCACCAGCCTGCTGACCTGGGACGGGCTGACCCATCTGGCGCTGCCGGCGATCAACCTCGCCATCCCGAACATGGCGCTGATGGTCCGCCTCGTCGCCGCGGGCACGAGCGAGGCGATGACGCAGGATTACGTCAAATACGCGCGTGCCAAGGGCGTGAAGCCGCGCCGGATCGTGGGCCGCCACGTCCTGCGCAACATCCTGATCCCGGTCGTGACCGTCGTCGGCATCGAGTTCGGCAGCCTCGTCGCCTTCTCAACGATCACCGAGACCGTCTTCGCCTGGCCCGGCATGGGCAAGCTGCTGATCGACTCGGTCTATCAGCTCGATCGCCCGGTGGTCGTCGCCTATGTGCTGCTGGCGACGCTGCTCTTCGTCACGGTGAATTTCCTCGTCGACATCCTCTATGCCGCGCTCGATCCGCGGGTGAAGCTGACGGGAGAGGCGGCATGAGCGCGACGACCAAGGCGCCCGCCGTCCCGCCCGAGGCCGAGACGACGCTGCGCGCGGCCGTGCTGCGCCGCATCCGCAGCCGCCCGACCACGCGCGGCGCCGCCATCCTGCTCGCCATCATGGTCGGGCTCGCTTTGCTCGGCCCGATGATCGCGCCGCAGAACCCGCACGACCTCGCCTCGCTCAGCGTCATGGACAACCGGCTGCCGCCCGGCGAGGCGGGCATGACCGGCATCACCTATTGGCTCGGCACCGATTCGCAGGGCCGCGACATGCTGAGCGCGATCCTCTACGGCCTGCGCACCAGCCTGATGGTGGGGCTGACCGCCACGCTCGGCGCGCTCGTCATCGGCATCTCCGCGGGACTGCTGGCCGCGCAGTTCGGCGGCTTCGTCGATGCGCTGATCATGCGCATCGTCGATTTCATGCTCGGCTTCCCCTCGATCCTGATCGCGCTCGTGCTGCTCGCCTCGATCGGGCGCGGCGTGGACAAGGTGATTCTCGCCATCGTGCTGGTGCAATGGGCGCAATATGCGCGGCTGATGCGGGCCTCCGCACTCGTCGAGCGGCGCAAGGAGTACATCGAGGCGGCGCTCAATTTCGGCCTGCCGACGCGGCACATCATGCTCGCGCATCTGCTGCCGAACTCGGTCGGCTCGGTGCTGGTCGTCGCCTCGATCAGCATCGCGAGCGCGATCACGCTGGAGGCGACGCTCTCCTTCCTCGGCGTCGGCGTGCCGGTGACGCAGCCTTCGCTCGGCCTGCTCATCGCCAACGGCTTCGAATTCCTGCTCTCGGGCGAATACTGGATCGCGGTGTTCCCCGGCATCGCGCTGGTGCTGCTGATCGTCTCGCTGAACCTCGTCGGCGACCGCATGCGCCGCAGCTTCAACGTGCGCTCATGACCGAAACCCTGCTCGAGGTCCGCGGCCTGCGGACGGTGTTCCATGCGCTCGACGGCGCCTGGCCGGCGGTCGACGGCGTCGATCTCGCCATCGCGCGCGGCGAGGTGCTGGGCCTCGTCGGTGAGTCCGGCTCCGGCAAATCGGTGACCGGCTTCTCGCTGGTCCGGCTGATCGATCCGCCGGGCGAGATCGTCGCCGGCACGATCCGCTTCGCGGGAGAGGACATCAGGGCGGCGTCCGATGAGCGCCTGCGCGCTTTACGTGGCGACCGCATCGCCATGATCTTTCAGGACCCGCTGATGACGCTGAACCCGGTGCTGAGCATCGGCGAGCAGATGAGCGAGGCCATCCTCGAACATCGCGACATCGGCCGGAGCGCGGCGCTGGACGAAGCGGCGAAGGCGCTGGCGCGGGTGGGCATCTCCTCGCCGCAGGCGCGACTGGAGCAGTTCCCGCACGAATTCTCCGGCGGCATGCGCCAGCGCGTCGCCATCGCGACCGCACTGCTCAATGACCCCGACCTGATCATCGCCGACGAGCCGACGACGGCGCTGGACGTCACGATCCAGAGCCAGATCCTGTTCGAGGTTCAGAAGCTCGCCCGCGAGGCCGGCACCGCCGTGCTCTGGATCACCCACGATCTGGCGGTGGTGGCCGAACTCGCAGACCGGGTGGCGGTGATGTATGCCGGTCGCATCGTTGAGATCGGGCCGGTCGATGCCGTCCTCGACGCGCCGCGCCACCCCTATACGCTCGGGCTGTTGAACTCCTCGGCGACGCTGGTTGCGCCGGGCGGGCGCCTCAACCAGATCGACGGCGTCGCGCCGCGCATCGACGACCGGCCGAGCGGCTGCCCCTTCCGCCCGCGCTGCCCCAATGCCCTGCCGCTCTGTGCCGAACGTGATCCGATGCCGACGGAGGAAGGCAGCCGGAGCTATCGCTGCCACAACCCCGTGCCGCAGGGAGACGCCGCATGAGCGCGCCGATCCTCGAGTTGAAGGGCATCACCCGGCATTTCCGCCGCAGCCCGACACTGGCCGAGCGCATCCTGATGGCGACCGGCCGGGGCAAGCCGCCGCCAGTGCTGCGCGCCGTGGATGGCGTCGACCTCTCCATCGCACGCGGCGAGGTGCTCGGCCTCGTCGGGGAATCCGGCTGCGGCAAGTCCACGCTCGCCCGGGTGATCACCGGCATCCTGCCGCCTACCTCCGGCGAGGTCGTCTATGATCAGCGCAAGGTCGCGGGGCTGAAGGGCAGGGACCGCCTGGACTACCTGCTCAAGGTCCAGATGATCTTCCAGGACCCCTATGCCTCGCTCGATCCGCGCATGAAGGTCTCCCGCATCGTCGGAGAGGCGCTCAGCCTGCACAAGCTGGTGCCGAAGGCGCAGATCGACGAGGCGGTGGACCGCGCCCTGACCGAGGTCGGGCTCGATACCGCTTATCGCGAGCGCTATCCGCATCAGTTCTCGGGCGGCCAGCGCCAGCGCATCGGCATCGCCCGGGCGCTCGCGGTGAAGCCCGACTTCCTCGTCTGCGACGAGCCGGTCTCGGCGCTCGACGTCTCGATCCAGGCCCAGGTCATCAACCTGTTCATGGATGTGCGCGCCCGCCACGGCCTGACCTATCTCTTCGTCAGCCACGATCTCGGCCTGGTGCGCCACATCAGCGACCGCGTCGCGATCATGTATCTCGGCCGCATCGTCGAGATCGGGCCGGCGGCCGAGATCTTCGCGACGCCGGCCCATCCTTACAGCGCCGCCCTGATCGCGGCGATTCCCTCTGCAGCGCGGCGCAAGCAGGCCTTCAAGCCGCTGGGCGGCGAATTGCCCTCGCCGCTGGCGCCGCCGCCCGGCTGCCCTTTCCACCCCCGCTGTCCGCAGGCGATGGCGGTCTGCCGCGAGATCAGGCCGCCCTTGGCCGAGATCGCGCCCGGCCGCAGCGCCGCCTGCCATCTGCACACGCCTCCGGAGGCCGCATGACCACCGCCACGCTCAACCCGCCCACCGGCCGCAGCACGCTGCCCTTCGTCGATGCCCGCCACCCGGAGCGGCCGCTGACGGTCAACTGCTACCGTCCCGAGCGTCATCGCCCGAATGATCCCGTCGTCGTGGTCCAGCACGGCATGATGCGCAATGGCGACGACTATCGCGACTTCTGGATTGATGCCGCGGAGAAGCACAATCTCCTGATCGTCGCGCCGACCTTTCCCGATGCGGTCTATCCCAAGGCCGAAGGCTACAATAACGGGCTCGTCGTCGGGCCGGACAGCTCTGTCGCGCCGCGCGAGGACTGGCTCTACGCGGTCCCCGCGCGCGTCCTCGAGGCGCTTCGCGCAGGCGGCGTGATCGACAGGCCCGTTATCCGCATCTTCGGCCATTCGGCGGGCGGCCAGTTCGTCCACCGCATGCTGGCGACGCAAGGGTTCGGTCCCTTCGAGGCGGCCATCGCCGCCAATTCCGGCTGGTACACCCTGCCGACGCTCGACAAGCCCTTCCCGGAAGGGCTGGGCGGCCTCGGGCTCGACGAGGCGGCGCTGCTGCGCTGGCTCGCATCGCCGATGATCATCCTCGCCGGCGACCGCGACATCGCCACCGACGATCCGAACCTGCCGTCCCAGCCCGAGGCCCTGGCCCAGGGGCCGCACCGCTTCGCGCGCTCGCATCGCATGATCGAACTCGGTCGGGCCGAGGCCCAGCGCCGCGGCGCGCCCTGCAACTGGGTCCATATCGAGGTGCCCGGCATCGGCCATGACGGCGAGGCGATGTCCCACGCTGCGGCGGCCTACTGGTTCGAGGGCCGCATCCCGGAGGCCGCCGTTGCCGGTGCACCGGCCCGCACCGTCGCCTGAGACGCAAGGTCGGCGATGAGCCGGCTCAAGGACCGCCGGCCGAGCGCGACCAGTGGTCGTTGCAGGCGGCCGTTGCGGCAACTTCCGCAATGGCTTGTGCCCCGGCGCGATTTCGCGCCATATCGGCGCCCACGACAACGCAGCTCCTGTGCCGGCTCACTGGGCATGGGCCGCAGCCCGGATGACGCATGGTTTCTGTTGAGCTGAAAGCGGTTTCGAAGAGCTGGGGCGGCGCTGCCGCGGTCGACGACGTCAGCTTTACGGTCGACGGCGGCAAGCTGGTCGCGCTCCTAGGCCCCTCCGGCTGCGGCAAGTCGACCACGCTGCGGCTGATCGCGGGGCTCGAGGACACCACGAGCGGCACCATCCTGATCGGCGGGCGCGACGTGACGACGGCCGCTCCCTCCGGGCGCGGCATCGCGATGGTGTTTCAGAACTACGCGCTGTTTCCGCATCTCTCGGTGGCGCAGAACATCACCTTCGGGCTCGATGTGCGGAAAGTGGCCCGTGCCGAGCGCGACCGCCGGCTGGCGCGCGCCGCCGAAATCCTCGGTCTCGGCGCGCTGCTTGACCGCAAGCCCTCGCAGCTGTCGGGCGGCCAGCAGCAGCGCGTCGCGCTCGGCCGCGCCATCGTCGCCGAGGCCCCGGTCTGCCTGATGGACGAACCGCTCTCCAATCTCGACGCGCAGCTGCGCGTCGAGATGCGCCGCGAGATCCGCGAGCTGCAGCAGCGGCTGGGGATCACCATGGTCTATGTCACCCATGATCAGGTCGAGGCCATGACCATGGCCGATCAGGTCGTGCTGATGCGCAACGGGCGGATCGAGCAGGACGCGCCGCCCGACGAGATCTACGAGAACCCGGCCAGCATCTTCGTCGCCCGCTTCGTCGGCACGCCGCCGATGAACGTCGTGCCGCTGCCAGCAGTGCTTGCCGCCGGCGGGGCAGGGGTTCTGACGCCGCCGCCGGGGCACGATCCCGCCGGTCTGGCGGTCGGTATCCGCCCCGAGATGACCGATCTCGGCGAGGCCGGCATCGCCGCCGACGTCGTCGCGGTGGAGTATCTCGGCGCCGACACGCTGGTCGAAACCCGCATCGGCGGGCATGGCTTCATCGTCCGCCGCGCCGGCAAGGTACGGACGAAGCCAGGTGAAAAGGTCTACATCACATTGTCACAATCGGCGCTGCACTGGTTCGACCAGGCGTCCGAACGCAGAGCGGTTCCCGTTTAAGATCCGGTCACAAGGGTCGGGCGCAACAGCCACCTCGAGAGGGAGAGAACAGATGGACAGGCGTGACGTATTGACCGGCGCTGCGGCGCTCGCAGGGTCGCTGGCGCTGCCGGGAATCGCCCGGGCGCAGGCCGCGACGGAGGTGTCGTTCTTCTATCCGGTCGCCGTCGGCGGGCCGATCACCAAGCTGATCGACACCTACGCCGCCGATTTCGAGAAGGAGAACCCGTCGATCAAGCTGAAGCCGATCTATGCCGGCACTTATCAGGAAACGATCGTCAAGGCGCTGACCGCCCACAAGAGCGGCACGCCGCCTGTGACCTCGGTGCTGCTCTCGACCGACATGTTCACGCTGATCGACGAGGACGCGATCGTCCCCTTCGACAGCTTCGTGAAGACCGAGGACGACAAGAAGTGGCTCGCCTCCTTCTTCCCGGCCTTCATGGAAAACAGCCAGACCGGCGGCAAGACCTGGGGCATTCCCTTCCAGCGCTCGACCGTGGTGCTCTACTGGAACAAGGAGCTGTTCAAGGAGGCCGGGCTCGACCCCGAGAAGCCGCCGGCGACCTGGGCCGAGCAGCTCGACTTCGCCCAGAAGCTGACCAAGAAGGACGCCTCGGGCAACGTCACCCAGTGGGGCATCCAGATCCCGTCCTCCGGCTTCCCCTACTGGCTCTTCCAGGGCCTCTCGACGCAGGCCGGCGCAATTCTCGCCAATGCCGCGGGCAACGCGACCAACTACGCCGATCCCGCCGTGGTCGAGGCCCTGCAGTACTGGGTCGACCTCGCGCAGAAGCACAAGGTCCATCCGCCCGGCATCGTCGAATGGGGCACCACACCGAAGGACTTCTTCGAGAAGAAGGTCGCGATGATGTGGACGACCACCGGCAACCTCACCAATGTCCGCAGCAACGCCAAATTCTCCTTCGGCGTCGCCATGCTGCCGGCCGGCAAGCGCCGCGGCAGCCCGACCGGCGGCGGCAATTTCTACCTCTCGAAGAAGGCCACGCCGGCCCAGCAGGAGGCCGCCTTCAAGTTCATCCGCTGGATCACGACGCCCGAGCGCGCGGCGCAATGGGGCATCGACACCGGCTATGTCGCGGTTTCGCCGGCAGCCTATGAGACGCCCGCGATGCAGGCCTATGCGAAGGACTTCCCGCCGGCTCTGGTGGCGCGCGACCAGCTCCCGCATGCGGTGGCCGAACTCTCGACCCATGAGAACCAGCGCGTCACCAAGGCGCTCAATGATGGGCTGCAGGCCGCGCTGACCGGCACCAAGCCGCCCAAGAAGGCGCTGGAGGACGCGCAGGCCGAGGCCGAGCGCATCCTGAAGCCCTATCGCTGAGCCAGGAAGCCGCTCCGCGATGAACACCCGCGCGACCGCCACGGTCCATGGCTGGCTGCTCCTGCTGCCGGCCATGGCCTGCCTGGCCCTCTTCACGCATTGGCCGGCGGTCGCGAGTTTCATCGAGAGCTTCTACTCGACACCCAAGGCGCGCCGCCCGGCGCGCTTCGTCGGGCTCGACAATTACCAGCAGCTCCTCGCCGACCCGATCTTCTGGAAGGCGATGTCGAACAATCTCTGGTTCGCGCTCGGCACCATCCCGACCTCGATCGCGCTCGCCCTGCTGATGGCGGTCTGGGTCAACGACAGGATCGTCGGGCGGACCTGGGTCCGGATGGCGTTCTTCACGCCGACGATCCTGCCGATGATCGCGGTGGCGAACATCTGGCTGTTCTTCTTCACGCCGCAATACGGCCTGCTCGAGCAGATCGTCGGAGCCTTCGGCGGACGCAGCACCAACTGGCTCGGCTCGCAGGACACCGCCCTCTACGCGATCACCATCGTCGCGATCTGGAAGGAGGCGGGCTTCTTCATGATCTTCTACCTCGCGGCGCTGCAGGCCCTGCCGCCCAGCCTCGGCGAGGCGGCGGCGATCGAGGGCGCTTCGCGCTGGACTTACTTTCGGCGCATCCAGTTCCCGCTGCTGATGCCGACGACGCTGTTCGTGCTGATCAATGCTGTGATCAACGCCTTCCGCATGGTCGACCACATCTTCGTCATGACCCGCGGCGGCCCCGACAACGCGACGACGCTGCTGCTGTTCTACATCTACCAGGTTGGTTTCAGCTTCTGGGACACGGCCTATGCGGCAACGCTGACCTGCGTGCTGCTGCTGCTGCTCGCCCTCGTCGCCTTCGTCCAGTATGGGTTCCTCGAGCGCAGGACGCATTATCGATGAGCGCGCCCGCTCCGCAGCCGGTCGCCCATGCGGCCCGCACCGACCCCTATGCGCCCAAGGGGCTCTCGCTGACCCTGCAGTCGACGGGGGCGATCCTGCTGGCGCTGATCTGGGTGCTGCCACTGGCCTATGCGATCTGGGCGGCGATCCACCCGGCCGAATACACCACGCGCTTCGTGCTGACCGCGCCGCTGACGCTCGACAACTTCACCCGCGCCTGGGCGGCGGCGCCCTTCGCGCGCTACTTCCTCAACACCTTCATCCTGGTGACGATGATCCTGGCCTTCCAGCTCGTGCTGGGGACGCTGGCGGCCTATGCGCTGGCGCGGCAGGATTTCTGGGGCCGCGACGTCGCCTTCGCGCTGATCCTGGCGCAGCTGATGATCATGCCGGACGCGCTGATCGTCGAGAACTACCGGACGCTGGCCCGTTTCGAGCTGATCGACACCATCCCCGCCATCGCGCTGCCCTATATCGCCTCGGCCTTCGGCATCTTCCTGCTGCGGCAGACCTTCAAGACCGTGCCGAAGGAGCTGGACGACGCCGCGCGCGTGGAAGGGGCGAGCCCGCTGCAGGTGCTGATGAAGGTCTATGTCCCGCTCGCGAAGCCGACCTACATCGCCTACGGGCTGGTCTCGGTGAGCTATCACTGGAACAATTTCCTCTGGCCGCTGCTGGTGACGAACTCGGTCGAGTCGCGCCCGCTCACGGTGGGCCTGCAGGTGTTCTCGTCGAGCGATCAGGGCATCGACTGGGCGGTGATCTGCGCCGCGACGCTGATGACGTCCGCCCCGCTGCTCGTCGGTTTCCTGCTCTTCCAGCGCCAGTTCGTGCAGAGCTTCATGCGCGCCGGCATCAAGTGACGCGAGCAAGGTTCCGATGAAGCTGATTACCTGGAACATCCAGTGGGCGCGCGGTACCGACGATCGCGTCGATCCGAGACGGATCATCGACCACGCGCGGGCGATGGCGGATTTCGACGTGCTCTGCCTGCAGGAGGTGGCGGCGAATTTTCCCGATCTCGACGGCAATGACGCCACCGACCAGTTCGCCCTCTTCGCGCAGATGCTGCCGGGCTTTACCGCCATCGAGGGCATCGGCGTCGATGTCGATGACGGTCGCGGCGGGCGCAAGCGCTTCGGCAACCTGATCCTGACCCGCTACCGCGTCGCGCAGGCGCTCCGCCATCTCCTGCCCTGGGAGGCGGCAGCGACACGCAACATGCCGCGCGTGCTGGTCGAGGCGGTCGCCGAGACGCCGCTCGGCCCGGTGCGGCTGATGACGACGCATCTGGAATACTCCTCGCCGGTGCTGCGGGCGGCCCAGGTCGAGGGCATCCGGGAGGCGCATCGCATGGCCGCGTCGCGCGCCGGCACGCCGCGCGCGCCGGGGCCACACACCTATGCGCCGACGCCGAACACGGCGAGCGCGATCCTGACTGGCGACTTCAACATGCGGCCGGATGATCCGGCTCTGGCGCGGCTGATGGCGCCCTTCGAGGATGGCACGCCGCCGCTGCGCGATCTCTGGCCTGCCGTGATGGGTGACGCACCGCCGCCGCCCACCGCCTTCATCGTCGACCAGACCTACGGCCCGCCCGGCTGCCTCGACTATGTGCTGGCGACTCCCGATCTCGCGGCCCGCGCCCGCCGCATCGTCTGTGATGTCGACACGCGCGCCTCCGACCACCAGCCGATCCTGGTCGAGTTCGATGTCGGCTGACGGTCGGCCCCGGAGCATGTCATGATGGTTTCGCGGCGCGATCTCGATCGCCTGAGCGGCATCCTCGCCGAGGCGGCACGGCGCGAAATCATGCCGCGCTTCCGCAGGCTGGCCGCCGGCGACGTCCGCGAGAAGGCGGCGCCGGGCGATCTCGTGACGGAGGCCGATGAGGCGGCCGAGCGTTTCATCTTTGCCGAACTCAAGCGGGCTTTTCCCGGCGCGCTGCTCGTCGGCGAGGAGGCCGCGACGCGCGACCCGGCCGTGCTGGGGCGGCTGGCGGAGGCGGAGCTCGCCTTCGTGATCGATCCGGTCGACGGCACGCTGAACTACGCCTCCGACCTGCCGCTCTTCGCGGTCATGGCCGCGGCCGTTGTGAGGGGCGAGACCGCGGCAGCAGTGATCCACGATCCCGTGCTGAACGACAGCGCGCTCGCCTTGCGAGGCGAGGGAGCCTGGCTGGAGAGCTCGGGCGGCACATCCCGCGATCTGCGCGCCGGCGGCCCGGTCGCCATCGCGGACATGAACGGCATGGCGAGCTGGCAGTACTTTCCCGAGCCGATGCGCAGCGCGCTGCCGGCTCGTTTCCCCGCCTTCGCCAGCGTGGCGTCGCTGCGTTGCTGTGGGCAGGAGTATCGCCTCGCCGCTGCCGGGCGCTGCGATTTCCTGCTCTATGGCGGGCTGAACCCCTGGGACCATGCGCCCGGCGTGCTGCTGTTCGGCGAAGCTGGCGGCCACGCCCGCATGCTCGATGGCAGCCTCTACCGGCCAGGCCAGCCCTCGACCGGGCTGCTCTGCGCTCCCGATGGCGACAGCTGGCGTTCGATCCGCGCTCTTCTCGTCGGCTGATGCCGCGGCAGTCGGCGCCGCCTCAGAAGCTGAGCCGGATCTGGCCCATGCCGCTGTAATGGCCGCCCGTAGCGGAGACCTCCCCGTCGCCACGCAGGCCGATCGCGAGGAGCTCGGACAGCCTTACCTCCAGACCAGCCGCGACGAGAGCGCTGTTGCGGGGCCGCTGCGCGCCGCGGGCGACGAAGCCCAGGCCGGGCAGGGCGGTGAAGCTTGCGGCGATCCGGGCGTCATCGTCGAAAGCGCGGGCCCAGGAGGCGCGCAGAAAGCCGGACGCCGGCAGGCCGCCGATCGCCGTTTCCGCCTCGAACTGCAGGCCGAATTCGGCCCGGGTCCCGGCGTCCCGGCGCCCGGCGACCGCAAGCGCAGCGGCGCTCTCGCCGAAGGCCGAGCGCTCGACGAAGGCGGGCGTGCGGATGGTGACACGCTGCAGCGCGGCGACGGGCGAAAGGCTGAAGCCGCCGGCACTTAGAACCGGCAGGCTGGCCTGCAGCCGCCCGCTCCATTGCGTACTGGCATAGGACGCTGTCAGCCCCCCGCCGAGAGCCGGAACGCTGCGCGAGACGCTGTGGTCGCTGCGGCCGAAGGCGGCGGCGGCTCCAAGTTCCAGCCGGCCGATCCGCGTCAGACCGTAGACGCCGAACTGGACGCCTTCGCTCTCGATCCGGCCGAGCCCGCCCGGCAGTGAGGCCCGCCCGCGGGCCCCGCCGATGGCGACACCGATGACGGCGTCGGTCCCCAGCCTCGCATCGGCCCCCACGGCGAACTGCATCTCGTCGAGCGCGCGCCGCGCCGTGCCGCTGCGAAGCGAACCCTCGCTGCGACCGGCCCCGCCGGAAGCGGTGCCCCACAGGGCGAAGCGGGGCGCTTCCAGACGCGAAGCCGCGGTCGCGTCGTCGAAGCCGGGCGCGGACGCGGCGCTGTAGCCGGCGCGGCCGGGTCCGAGGCCGCCGGGCCGCAGCCGTTGGCCGAAGCCTGCGTTCAGCATCGTGCCGAGAAACCGGTCCGCGAGGCGCCGGTCGATCGCCGGAGCCGCCGTATGGATCTCGCCCGAAAGCTGGTTGACCGCGGCCGGGATGGCCGCGGCCGGCAGATTGTAGATCGGGAAGAACCGGGAGACATCGACGCCCCTCGAGACCGCATCGTCGATCCGCGAGGCGATGGCGACGACGTTCGGCGCGGCCGCGCCGGAGAGCGTGGGCACGGTTCCGGCCGAGGAGCCCGGGGAGGTTGCCGGAGTGCCCGGGCTCGTGCCGGAATCCCCGGGAAAGGGCGAGGGCGTCGGCGCGGGATCGACGATCGGGACGAGCGGCTTGGGAGCCAGGGTGAGTTGCACATCCTGCGCGGTGTAGCTCACAGTGGAGGTCACGCCGTCGCCGAAGGAGCCGATGGTCTCGACCGTGCCGAAGCTGCCGCTGCGCCCGCCCGCCGCCGTCAGCAGCGTATAGGGGCTGTTGAACGTGAAGCTGCCGCCGAGCGGAACGAGCTGCAGCCGCCCCGCCAGCGCCGCTGTGCCGGTAACGCTCAGCCGGTCCGACACGGCGCCCTGGATTTCCGCCCGGTAGGTCGAGGCGGCGTCGAGGGTCAGGTCGCCGGCGATGGTCAGCGTCCCCGGCGAATTGCCGGGCGATAGCGTTCCGCCCGCGACGGTGACGCTCGGCACCGTGCCGGAGCCGCCAAGGAAGGCCCCGGCATTCAGCGTGACGCCGGAGGAGGCGGCGATCGAGCCGTTGACCACCAGCGTGCCGGCGTTCACGAGCGTCGCGCCCTGGTACCCGCTTGTCCCCGACAGCGTGACGGTTCCGCTGCCGACCTTGGTGAGGCTGCCCCGGCCATCGCCGCCGAGCGTGCCGGCGAAGCTGCCATCGGCATTGCCGCCGCCCAGCGTCAGCGTCCGCCCGGCGCCGAACAGCACCCGCGCGCCACTCGTGCCGTCGAGGGCCCCGATGCTCTGGTCGCCGCTGATCCGCAATGTGGCGTTGCTGCCGGTCAGCGTGACACGGGCCTGGGTCGAGAGAGTATTGGCCGTCGCGGCATCGAGTTCGGCGCCGGCATCGACGCTGATCGACCGCGAATTCGGCAGCGTGCCGTAGAGCCGGAGCAAGCCGCCGGACACCACGGTCGGCCCGGAATAGGTGGTGGAGCCGTACAGCTCCTGCCGGTTGCCGCCGATCTTCGTCAGGCCGCCGGTGCCGGTGATGGTGCCTTGATACGCGCTGTCGGCTCCGCCCCCCAATGTCAGCCGGGCGCCGCCGAGCGAAACCGTGCCGAAAGGACCTCCGCTCAGGCTGGACGCCGTCTGGTCATAGCCGGCCAGCGACCAGGTTCCGCCATTGATCGTGACGGGGCTGGTCGTCGGCAAGGCGTTGACGCGGCCCATCGCCAGCGTCCCCGCCTCGACGATGGTGGCGCCCGTATAGCTGCTCGCGCCGGTCAGGGTCAGCGTCCCGGTGCCCGCCTTGGTCAGCCCGCCGCCACTGCCGGAGATGGTGCCGTCGAAGGTCGAACTGGCATTCTGCGAGCCGGCCGTCAGCCTGGAGCCCGTCCCGAGGGCGATGGTGCCGCTCCCGGAAAGCCCGTCCACTGCCAGCGCCGAATTGAGCGCGTAGGTCCCGTCGACCCGCAGCGCCGTCGTGTTTTCGACCGCCGCCGGGTTGCTGGTCGTCAGCGTCACGCCCGAGAGGACCGCGAGCGTCCCGACGCTGGAGCCGGTCCCGGTCCAGGTGCTGTCGCCCGAGAAGGTCAGCGTCGAGGCCCCGGTGATGCCGGTCGAGAAGGTTCCGCCGCGGATGGTCAGATTGGCTCCGGCCAAACCGATCTGGCCATTGCCTTCCAGGCGGCGGATCGTCGTGTTCTGGCTGCCCAGATAAAGCGTCGCGCCGTTGCTGATGGTGACGGAAGCGATGTATTCGACCAGCTCGTTCAGGCCGGCAAACCCGGCGGTGTTGGCGACGACCGTCCCGCCATCGATCACCAGCCGTGCCGAGCTGTTCCAGCGCCCGCTCCAGGATTGCACCTCGATCTGTCCCCGGTCGGTCGCCGAGCCGAGGTAAAGGACCGAATTCGAGCGGAGCCAGTCGAGATTGACGATCATCCGGGTTCCGGTCGCGGCGGACAATCGCCCCTCTGCCCCGATCTCCGTTGCGACCTGGCTTCCCAGGTCGAGATCACTGATGGCCCGCAGATGGCCGGCCGTTCCGATGAAGGTGAGGCTGGAATAGGGGTAGGGATTGCTGGTGCCGATCTCGGCGAAGCCGCCGACATTGCCGTTCGACTGGGCCTGTGCGGGGTGGGCCAGCAGGACGAACAGGAGACCGCCGCAGAGGCGGCCGCGCCGATCACGCCGTCTGACCCGCATCCCCACCATTCGGCCGGCCCGGCAGAGGTTTCTGCGGGTTCGGGCGCATCGGGCTTCGGGAAGGCAAGGCATCGGCAGGATCGGCTCGGCGAGTCGGACCCGGCCATTGGCCGCGAACAGGCCGCCTCCGAAAAGTCCAAAGCTTGCATCGATCTCGGGAGGGGCCCGGTTGCAGCCCCTTCAGGGCCTCTCAGGCCGAGCGGTCGGCGGGCGCCGGTTTCGCCGGAGCAGCGCCCAGGCGCGCCGATCGCGGATCACCCATGCCGTCGCCAGCAGCACGAACAGACAAAACGCCGCTTTCGAGAATGGCTCCATTGTCCCGTCGACGAGCCAGGCATGGACGACGCTGCCGATGACGATGACGACCGCGAGGAGGGAATGGGCGAGGCGCCATGTCCTTGGGGCGAGCCGAAAGCGGAACCGCCACGCCGCCAGCGCCGCCGAGGCGAACAACGCCCACATGGCGACGACGCCCCAGGCTGAGAACGGCGTCGGCGAGACGAAGAGCAGCGCATCGACGACGTCGGGAGGGCTCGTCACCCATAGCCCCACGACGTGCAGGACGATCAGCGCGACAAGGGCCGCGCCGACCCAGCCATGCAGGCGACGGCTCCACCGGGCCGGCAGGCCAGGCAATGCGCCGCCCGCCAGCAGGGGCTGCAAGAGCAGCAAGGCCAAAGCGAGGATGCCGGCGAAGCCGGATGCAATGTAGACGCCGTCGCGCCAGGCGAGCAGAGGACTCCCGGCCGCGAGCGCAATCGGTACCGCCACGGCGAGGGTGAGCAGTCCCCAGATCAGGGGTCCCCGAAGCGAGGCCAAGCCGCTCAGACCGGCTGGAGCACGAAATGGGCGCTGAGGCTGGTGTCTCGCGCGCACGCCATGACGGGCCTCAGGAAGACCGTCCTGAAGCCGTCGCCCTCATAGGCGAGGTGGCCATGCGCCTGTCCGAAGGCAGGGATGATCTGCGGCATTTCCAGGCGGAACGTGCCATCCGCGCCGGTGAGCGTGGCACCGTGGCTGCGGGCGTCGTTCTCGCGGCCCTCGGTGGTATGGGCCCAGATCTGGATGCGGATGCCGGGCAGCGGCGCGCCGTCACCGGCGCGACGCACCGTACCGGTCATCCAGAAGCCGCCGCCGCCGATCCGGCTGACGATCGGGGCGCCGGGGATGTAGTTATTGGCACCGCCCGGCATGGTCGGGGTGGGGGCCAGCCCCTGCGCCCGGGCGGGCAACAGCAGGCCGGGTGCGCCGGTCAGGAGCGCGGCGCCCGCAAGGGCGGAGCCGCTGGCGAGAAAGGCGCGGCGGGTCGATCGGTCCTGGCTCAACGCGACGTCTCCTTGCTGGCTCGGTCATCGAAGGGGCGGACGGCAGGATGGCTCAGGGGAGAGGCTCTGCCGCGGCGTGTCGCTTCGTCCGCATGGATCATAAATGGCGCTGTTGCGGTTCAGGCAAGGGTCGCCGGCAAGGATGTCCCTCCGGATGAGGACATATCGGGGCGCCTGAGCGACGCCGACGCGCCGCGAATTTGCAAATGATTGCAAGTGTTTGCGCTGAGTCTCTGCGTCGCCGCTCGCGGATCTTCACGAATCCGCGCCTCGCCATCATGAACCATCGCGTTCGGTCGATCGCCCTGAGAGCCCCGCTGTCGCACTGGCCATGCGGCGACGATGTCTCAGGCCGGATCGACCGATGCCAAGCGCGCGGCTTCCCGCCCGGCGATCTCGCCCAGCCCGACGGCTGTCAGCAGCCCGTTGCCCGAGAGATAGCCGGAGGCACGGCGGCCCGACACGCCGACTGCCGCGCCGCCACAGGCGAAGAGATTGGCGAAGGCGGATCCGTCCGGTCGTAGCACGCGGGCCTGCGGGTCGATCCTCAGGCCGCCCTGGGTGTGGAAGAGGGCCCCGGTGACAGCGACGGCGCAGAACGGAGCCGCCAAAGGCTGCGCACCGCGGAAGTCGCGGCCGAAGCGGTCGCTGCCATTGCCCTGCTTCAGCGCCTCGACCTCGGCCGCCGTCGCCGCCAGGGCATCGGGCGGCAGGCCGAGCATCCGGGCAAGGCTGGCGATGTCCTGCGCCTGCACGATGGCGCCCTGCGCCTCGGCGTTGCGGAAGTCCTCGAACTGCCGGGCGATGGCCGCGATGCGGCCGTCGAAGATCGTCCAGGCCTTGCCGCCGGGCTGGGCGAGGACGGTTGCCGCCTGTTCCGAATAGCCATGGCTTTCGTCGGAGAAGCGCTCGCCCCGGGCATTGACCTGGAACCCGCCCTCCATGATCGTCGCCCAGGTGATCAGGATGCCGTGGGGGTGGGCGACGGAGCCGTGGCCCTGATGCCCCGACATGGCGACGAGGTCGGCGCCGAGCGCATCGCCCCAAAGCACGGCGTCGCCCTCATTGCCGGAATGGCCGAACCAGAGCGCGTCGACCATTTCGGGGATGTGTTTCGCGACGAGAGCGCGGTTGCCGCCATAGCCGTTGCAGGCGAGCACCAGCGCCCGGCAACCGATCGGCTCCTCGCCGCCGCCGGGGCGGGTGCCCGCGATGCCGGCGACGCGGCCGGCAGGGTCGGTGAAGAGCGTGGTGGCGCGAAACCCTGTCAGGATCGGGATGTCGCGGGCCTCTGCTGCTTCGCGCAGCCGGTCGACCAGCTCCGAGCCGGTGCGCTTCGGCAGGCCGTGCATGCGGCGGGCGGAATGGCCCGGATAGGAGAAGTTCGTCACGACATCGAAGGGCAGGCCGTGGCGGTCGGCGAGCCATTCCAGCACCGGGCCGACATGCGCGGTGAGACGCCAAACGATGGCGGGATCGGGCTCGTTCCCGGCCTTGGCCATGATGTCGGCTGCGAACAGTTCGGCACTGTCCTCGATGCCGGCGGCGCGCTGGAAGCGGGTCGCTGCGGCCGGGATCAGGCCGGCCGAGAGTGCGGTCGAGCCGCTCGGCAGCGCGTCGCGCTCGACGACGACGACCTCGGCGCCCGCCTCGCTGGCGGCAAGCGCGGCGACCAGCCCGGCCGCGCCTGCGCCGATGATCAGGACGTCGGCCTCGGCTTCGAAGGAGCGGCCCGCGGCCGGAAGGACGGCGGTCACGGCGCTCATATCTCGGCCATCACTGCGGCGATGGTGGCGATCCGCGCGACGGGTTTCAGCGCCGCGATCGCCTCCGCATGCATGGTCGGCGTGGGAGCCGCGCAGCCATCCTCGAGCACGGTCACGTCGAGATCGCGGACATGGGCGTCGCGGACGGTCGAGGCGACGCCGCCATTGGTGACGATGCCGGCGACGACGAGATGCGCGATGCCGAGCTTGCGCAGAACCCACTCCAGCCGGGTCTGGTAGAACGCGGAATAGGCGATCTTTTCGACCGATACGTCGATCGGCTGCAGCGCGTCGACGACGCGGTGGCCCCAGCCGCCGGGCAGGAAGTCGCCGCGCTTCAGGAAGGGCCGCATCTGCTTGAGATGCGGCGAGATCAGCGGCTCGCCGCCGCGGCCCGGCAC
Organism: Allobosea massiliensis; assembly: GCF_042655245.1. Taxonomy (NCBI): domain Bacteria; kingdom Pseudomonadati; phylum Pseudomonadota; class Alphaproteobacteria; order Hyphomicrobiales; family Alloboseaceae; genus Allobosea; species Allobosea massiliensis. Next base: position 106,755 of record NZ_JBHSLU010000148.1, read on the forward strand.
CAGCGTGAACTGCGTCGCCGCCACCAGCCCGCCCTGTGCGCGAAAGCGCTCGACCAAGGGCAGCAGCCGGCCGGGCAGCGCCTGCGCCTCGGGCGAGGCGGCGCCGCCCTTCGCATAGGCGCCGTCGGGATGGATGAAGTCGTTCTGCAGGTCGACGATCAGCAATGCGGTCGCGGCGATGTCGGTGATCGGGCCAGCCATGGTCAGCTCCTCAGGATGACGAGGTTGCCGAGCGCGTCGACTTCGGCGGTGAGGCCGGGGTCGAGCAGCACGGTGGCATCGGGCTGCTCGAAGACCGCGGGACCCGCGATGCGGGTGCCGACCGGAAGATCGAGCCGCGACCAGATCGCGGTCTCGCGCCAGGCCCCGTCGAGATAGACCTGGCGCGTGCCGCGGCGGGCCAGTTCCAGGCTGGCCCCGGCCGAGGGAGCGAGCGCCGTCAGGTCGAAGGCCGGCCGGCGGCCGATGGCGGCGGTGCGCAGCGTGACGATACGCAGCGGGATACCCGGCAGGAGCCGGCTGAAGGCGGCGCCATAGGCGGCTTCGAAAGCCTCGCGGATCACGTCTGCGGTGACGCCGGTCCCGGCCTCTCCGAGCGTGACCGGGAGCGGCACCGAGACCGTATGCGTCTGCCCGAGATAATGCATGTCGAGTTCGTAGAGCACGTCGATGCGCTCGACCGAGAGGCCGGCCTCGGCGACGACCCGGTGGGCCTCGCGCCCGGCCTCGACCATGCGGGCGTCGAGGGCGGCGGCGTCCAGCCCCTCCAGCATCAGGTTCACCGTCTGCACGCCGTCATGGCGGATATCGGCGATGACGCAGCCCAGCGCCGAGGTTACGCCCGGAAAGCGCGGCACCAGCGCGCCCTTCAGCCCGACCTCGTGGATCAGGGCGCCGGCGTGGAGGGCGCCGCCGCCGCCGAACGGCATCGCCATGAACTTCGCCGGGTCGTGCCCGCGCTCGATCGAGACGAGGCGGATCGCTCCGGCCATGCGGGCATTGGCGATCTTCACGATGGCTTCCGCCGCCGCCATCACGTCGAGCCCGAGCGGCTCGGCGATCTCCCTGGCGATCGCAGCGCGCGCCGCCTCGACATCGAGCCGCTGCAGCGTGCCGAGCGGCTTCTCGCCGTCGATACGGCCCAGCACCAGATTGGCGTCGGTCAGGGTCGGGCGGGTGTTGCCCTGGCCGTAGCAGACCGGGCCGGGGCGGGAGCCCGCGCTTTCCGGGCCGACCTCGAGCAGCCCGCCGGCATCGACGCGCGCGATCGAGCCGCCGCCGGCGCCGATCGTGGTGATCTCGATCATCGGGGTGCGGATGACCATGCCGAAATCGATCGTCGTCTGGGCGGCGAGCGCGGCCTGGCCGCCGGCGATCAGCGAGACGTCGAAGGAGGTGCCGCCGAGATCGCCCGTGATGATGTCGGGATGACCCGCCGCACGCGCGATCGCGGCCGCCGCGATGACGCCCGCCGCCGGGCCCGACAGCGCAGTCCGGACCGGCAGGCGCCGGGCCGTGGCGGTCGACATCACGCCGCCATTGCTCTGCACGATGTGGAAGCGACCCTCGAAGCCGTCGGCCGCCAGCGCCTGTTCGAGCCGGCCGAGATAGGAGCCGACGACCGGCTGGAGCGTGGCGTTGAGCGCCGTCGTCGAGGATCGCTCGAACTCGCGGATTTCCGGCAGGATCGCGGAGGAGCAAGCGATGTTCTCGTTCGGCCAGACGGCGCGGGCGGCCTCCAGCGCGTCGCGCTCGTTCTGCGGGTTGGCATAGGCGTTGATGAAGATGATCGCCAGCGCCTCGCAGCCCTTCCCGTGCAGGGCGCGGGCGGCCTCGCGCACCGCCTCGCGATCGACCGCCACATGGATCGTGCCGTCGGCCAGCGTCCGCTCGGGCACTTCAAGCCGGCAGTCGCGCGCTGCGACCGGGACGAAATCGCCCCAGAGCCCCCAGGTCTGGCGGCGGTCGCGGCGGCGCATCTCCAGCGCGTCGCGGAAGCCCGGCGTCGTGATGAGGCCGACCCGGGCGCCCTTGCGCTCCAGCAGCGCATTGGTGCCGACCGTGGTGCCATGCACGATGGAGGCCAGCTCGGAGACCGGGCCGAAGGTCGTTAGCCCGGCGATGAAGCCCTTGGCCTCGTCGCCGCGCTGGGAGGGCACTTTGGCGGTCCGGAAGCGCTTGGCCGCCTCGTCGAACCAGAACAGATCGGTGAAGGTGCCGCCGACATCGACGCCGACGACGGCCTTGGGAGAGGTGGTGGTCATCAGCCGATCTCGCTGTCGAAGCCGTAGACGTCACGGGCCGCTCCGGCGCTGACATAGCCATGGGCCACGTCGCGGCGCAGAGCCTCGTGGTCGCGCTGGTGCGGGTCGCCATAGCCGCCGCCGCCGGGGCTTTCGAGGCGCACGCGCTGGCCCTTCGCGATGTGGATGTCGGCGATCTTGGTGACGAGCGGCGGGGATTTCGGCCCGTTCTCCGTGTCGTAGACGAAGCGGTTCATGGCGGCCGGCTTGCCGCCGGCGACGCCGAAGGGAGGGAACTTGCCGCGCTCGCCGAGCAGGAAGACGTCGGCGCCGCCTTTCGCCAGCACCTCGATCTCGTAGATCGCACCGCAGCCGCCGCGATGGCGGCCGGCTCCGCCCGAATCCGGTCGCAGCGCCCATTGCGTGAACATCACGGGGTAGGCCGCCTCCAGAATCTCGGCCGGCGGAATCGTCGCCGTCGAGATCGGGTTGTTGCCATGGTTCAGCCCGTCGCCTTCCGGATTGCCGCCGAGGCCGCCGCCGAAGAAGGAGAACATCACGAAGCGCGAGCCGTCGTCGCGATGGCCGGCCAGCGACAGCGCGTTGATCGTCGCATAGGGCGAGCCGTTCGCCCGCTCCGGTGCGATCTGCGCGAAGGCGCCGAAGACCGTGTCGATGACGCGCAGGATGGTCTCGGTATAGCCGCCGACCGGCTTGGGCGGCTTGACCCCGAGCAGGGTCGTGTCGGGGATCACGAAGGTGATCGGCTTCAGCACGCCGGCATTGGCCGGGACATGCGGGAAGATGTGCTTGAGCGCGACATAGCAGCAGGCGACCGCGGTCGAGTAGGCGATGTTGAGCGGCCCGCGGCAGGGCGGCGCCGAGCGCGAGAAGTCGAGCGTCATCGCATCGCCCGCTATGGTGAGGTCGAGCGCGATGCGCAGCGGCTCGTCGCTGATGCCGTCATTGTCGAGGAAATCGTCGAAGCTGTAGCGACCGTCCGGCAGGGCCGCGATCTCGGCCCGCATCAGCGCCTCGGCGCGGGCGCTGAAGGCGTCGAGAGCGGCCTCGACGGTCGGCGTGCCGTAATCGTCGAGCAGGGCGGAGAGCCGCCGCTCGCCGAGGTCGAGCGCGTTGAGCTGGCCGTTGAGATCGCCCCAGTTCGACTGCGGCAGGCGCGAATTGGCGCTGAGGATCTCGACGATGTCGCCCTGGAATTCGCCTTTGCGGACGAGCTTCACCGGCGGGATGCGGAAGCCCTCCTGGAAGCTCTCGGTCGCCTTGGCGTTGAAGTTGCCCGGCACGTTGCCGCCGACATCGAGCCAGTGACCGACCGAGGCGAGCCAGCAGAACAGCTTGCCGTCCCGGAAGATCGGCCGCACCAGGCGCATGTCGTTGAGATGGGTGCCGCCCTCATAGGGGTCGTTGAACAGCCAGGTGTCGCCGGGTTCGTTCGGCGCTCCGGCCTCGACGCGCGCGATCACGGCGCGCACGGCGAAGGCCATCGCGCCGACGAAGATCGGCAGGCCCGACGTGCCCTGGACCAGGGTGTCGCCGGTGGTCGCGTGATAGAGCCCGTGACAGGCGTCATGCGCCTCGGCGATGATCGGGTTGAAGGCGGAGCGATAGAGCGTCGCGTCCATCTCGTTGGCGATCTGCTCGAGCCGGCCCTTCAGCACGGCGAGCGTGACGGGATCGAGCGTCGCGGTCACAGGCTGCCCTCATAGGCCTTGCCGGCGGCGATCATCGCGGGCGTGCCGATCACGGCATTGAGCTGGTCGAAATCGAACATCCGGTCGCGGAACGGGTCGGCGATGATCGGGTTGAAGGCGGAGCGATAGAGCGTCGCGTCCATCTCGTTGGCGATCTGCTCGAGCCGGCCCTTCAGCACGGCGAGCGTGACGGGATCGAGCGTCGCGGTCACAGGCTGCCCTCATAGGCCTTGCCGGCGGCGATCATCGCGGGCGTGCCGATCACGGCATTGAGCTGGTCGAAATCGAACATCCGGTCGCGGAACGGGTCGGTCGTGCCATGGGTCTTGAGGCTGGCGTAGAAATCCTGCGCGGCCCGCGCCAGCGCCCGCACGATCCCGCCCGGGAAGATCACCAGCGAAAAGCCGAGGTCCTCAAGCGCGCCCGTCGAGCGGATCGGCGTGCGGCCGCCCTCGACCATGTTGGCCATCAGCGGGAGCGTCCCCTTCAGCTCGCTGACGACGCGGGTCAGCTCCTCGCTCGAGCCAGGCGCCTCGACGAACAGCATGTCCGCGCCGGCCGCCGCGTAGAGATGGGCCCGCTCCAGCGCGCGCTCGAACCCCTCGACCGCGATGGCGTCGGTCCTTGCGATGACGAGCGTCTCGTCGGAGGCCCGGGCGTCCGTCGCCGCCTTGATCTTGCCGACCATTTCGGCGGCCGGGATCACGCCCTTGTCGGCGAGATGGCCGCAGCGCTTGGGGAAGCTCTGGTCCTCGATCTGCAGGGCGTTGGCGCCGGCCCGCTCGAACAGGCGCATCGTGCGCTGCATGTTGAGCGCATTGCCGTAGCCCGTGTCGGCATCGACGATGAGCGGGGTCGCGACACGGTCGCGGATCATGGTGATCGTCTCGGCGACCTCGGCCATCGAGACGAGCCCGATATCGGGTCCGCCGAGGCGGGTATAGGCGATCGAGGCGCCGGAGACGTAGAGCGCCTCGAAACCGGCATCGGTGGCGAGCGAGGCGGTCAGCGCATCATAGACGCCGGGCGCGAGCACGATCTGCGGCTGGCGGAAGCGAGCCTTGAGGGAAAGGGTCATCGATCAGGTCCTGGTGACGGGCGCCGCCGCCAGCAAGGCGTCGAGCGCTGCGATATCGGCCGCGCCCGGCAGGGCATCGACGGCCGCGATGATCGCCTCGGCCCGGGACTGGCCCCAGACCGGAACGGCGAGATCGAAGAATTTCTGGCGGACTTCGGCAGGGGTGTAGGGGTCTTCGGTGTCGCCACGATTGGTCAGCGCCTGCGCGGCGAGAACGCGGCCGCCCTTCAGTGTCACGCTCACCTCGGCCGGCCGCTGCGCCGGCAGTTTCGCGGTCGCCGCCGCATCCTCGCGGACGAAGACGCGCCGGGCCAGCTCGCGGATCGTGTCGTCCGTCCGCGCCGCCTCGCGGAAGGCGTCGACTGTCGCGGCGCCATGGACGATCGTGGTGGCGATCGAGAAGGGCAGCGAGAACTTCGCCGCCAGCATGTTGTGCGGTTCTTGCCCGGCGAGCTGCGCCGCCCAGACATAGGTCGCGACGTCGATGCGCGCGATCGCGTCCGGCTCCAGCCGGCCGCCTTCCTTCGCAACGATCTCGTGCAGGGCGTCGAGCGCGCCGTGGTTGTAGCGGCAGCAGGCATGGCGCTTGAAATAGTTGCGCGCGATCTCCCAGCGGCTGCCGAGTTCCGCGACCATCTCGTCCGGCCGCCAGTCGTCGGCGATGACGCTGCCATAGACGGTGCCGAGCCCGTCGGCCTCGCCGGTGAAGCCGGCGGCGACGAGGTCGGACACCATCAGGCCGATCTGGTTGGAGAAGCCGGCGAAGCTGTTGCGGACCGTGCCGCCCTCCAGCATCGTCCGCCGGCTGGTCGAGAGGCCCAGCGAGGAGGCGACATTGATCGTCTCGACCATGCCGGCGGCATCGCGCCGCGCGAGCCAGGCGATGGCGACCGCCGCACCCACCGTGCCCCAGGTCCCGTGCGGGTGCATGGTGACGCGCAGCTTCGAGGCTATGCCGATGCGCGCGCCGATCTCGTAGCCGAGCGCCACGGCCGTGATCAAGTCGCGCCCGCTCGCGCCGCTTCGCAGCGCCGCCGCCAGCACGGCCGGCACGACATGGATGCCGGGATGGCCGCGGCAGAACTGGTTGCCCTCGTCGAGCTCGAGCATTGTGCCGGCGGTGCCGTTCAGGAAGGCGGCGAGGGAAGGCGCGCCGCGACGGCCGGCGCCGATCACCGCCGCGCCGGCGTCGCCGTCGGTACCGAGCATGCGCGCGACGAGCGCGATCGTCTCCGGCTCCTGGGCGCCGGCGGCGATGGCGGCGATGCAGTCGCCGATCACCTGCAGCGTCCGGGCGACGACGGATTCCGGCAGGTCCTCGAAGCGCAGCCCGGCGCAGAATCGGGCCAGGTCGGTCAGCCAGGCCGGCGTATCGGGCCGGCGCATCACCGGTTCGGCTTTGACGTGGAGGGTCATCGGCGTCTCACAATCCGAGATAGGCGTGCTTGAGGGCCGGGTTGGCGGCGATCTCGGCAGCGGAGCCGGCGACGACGATGCGGCCGTTCTCCATCACATAGGCGCGGCCCGCGAGTTCGAGCGACTGCACCACGTTCTGCTCGACCAGCATCACCGCCAGCCCCTCCGCCGCGATCCGGGCGATCAGCCCGAACATCTCCTCGACCAGCAGCGGCGACAGCCCGAGCGAAGGCTCGTCGAGGATGATCAGCCTGGGGTTGCCCATCAGCCCGCGGCCGATGGCGAGCATCTGCTGCTCGCCGCCGGAGAGGGTGCCGGCGGATTGGGCCATGCGCTCGCGCAGCCGCGGGAAGAGCGCGAAGATACGCTCGAGATTGGTCTCGCGGTCGGCCTTGCCGCGCCGGTAGCTGCCGAGCACCAGATTGTCGCGCACGCTCATATTCGGGAAGATGCGGCGGCCTTCCGGCACATGGATCAGCCCGGCGGAGACGATCTCCGCCGGCTTGCGCCCGGCGATCGCCTCGCCGAGGAAGCGGATCGAGCCGGCCCTGGACGGGATCAGGCCCGACAGCGCCCGGTTCAGCGTGGTCTTGCCGACGCCGTTGGCGCCGAGCACCGCGACGATCTCGCCGGGCGCGACGTCGAGATCGATCCCCCGCAGCACTTCGGTCGCGCCATAGCCGGCGACGAGCCCGCGCACCTCAAGCATGGGGAGCTCCTTCCGGTGCCGCCTGCAGGCGCTTGGCGGCGCCGTGTCCGAGATAGGCCTCGATCACGGCGGGGTGGGCGGCGATCTCCGCCGGCTTGCCTTGCGCGATCATCTTGCCCTGGGCCAGCACATGGATGTGCTCGCACAGGCTCATCACCGCCTGCATGACGTGCTCCACCATCAGGATGGTGACGCCCTGGTCGCGGATCTGACGGATCACCGGCAACATGTCGCGGATCTCGGAGGGGTTGAGGCCGGCCAGGACCTCGTCGAGCAGGAGAAGCTGCGGCTCCGTCGCCAGAGCGCGTGCGAGTTCCAGCCGCTTGCGCCCGGCCACCGTGAGGTCGGAGGCCGGCTGGTCGAGCATGGCGGTTAGCCCCAGCAAATCGGCGACCGCCCGCGCCTTGGCATGGGCGTCGCTGCGGCCGCGGTGGCGCAGATGCGCACCGACGGCGATGTTCTCGACCACCGAGAGCCCGGCGAAGGGCTGGACGATCTGGAAGGTGCGGGCGATGCCGCGCTCGGCCCGCTTGTGTGCGGCGAGGCCGGTCACGTCCGCGCCGTCGAAGCGGATCGCCCCGCTGCTCGGCTGCTCGAAGCCGGCGATGAGCGTGAACAGCGTCGTCTTGCCGGCGCCGTTGGGGCCGATCAGCCCGGTGATCGAGCCGGGCGCGACCTCGAGGCTGGCATTGTCGACCGCGACGAGCCCGCCGAAGCGCTTGGTGACGGAGGTGACGGAGAGCATCAGCGCGCCTCCTGCCGGCCGGCTCGGCGGGGGCGCCGCAGCAGCCCCATGATGCCGCCGGGAGCGAAGGCGATCACCGCGACCAGCAGCAGCCCGTAGAGCACGAGGTCGATGCCGGGGATGCCACCCGCGACGGATTTGGCGAATTCGCCGAGAAGATGCAGCGCCAGCGCGCCCAGGATCGGCCCGAAGGCGGTGCTGATCCCGCCGACGATCGGCGCGATCAGCGCCTCGACCGAGATCCAGGCGCCGAAGGCGATGCCGGCGTCGAGATAGAGGAAATACTGGACATAGAGCGCGCCGGCCGCGCCCGTGATTGCGGCCGAGAGCGTGATCGCCTTGAGCTTCACCGCCAGCGTATCGACGCCGAGCGCCCGGGCCGCGTCCTCGTTCTCGCGCACTGCCGTCAGCCAGGCGCCGAAGCGCGAGCGCGTGATCGCGATCGTCAGCAGCAGCACGAAACCAACCAGCGCCACTGCGATCCAGACGAAGGCGGCGCGGCTGGCGAACTGGAAGTTCTCGGGCCGGATATCGAGCTTCACCAGCGTGCCCGCCGCGCCACCGGTGAAGGTGGAGGCATTGGCGAGGATCCGCATGACCTCGGCGAAGGCCAGCGTCACCAGCGCGAAATAGGAGCCGCGCAAGCCGGAGCGGAAGCTCAGGAAGCCGATCACCCAGCCGATGGCCGCCGCCAGCGCGATTCCGCAGGCGAAGGCCGCCCAGGCATTGACGCCGTAGCGGGTCTGCAGCAGGGCGGCGGCATAGGCGCCCGTGCCGAAGAAGGCCGCATGGCCGAAGGAGAACTGGCCGGCGAGACCGCCGAGCAGGTTCCAGCCCTGCGCCGCGAGCGCGATGATCAGCGCGAACACGACGAAGTTCAGCACGGTATTGGCCGAAACGGCGAAGGGCAGCAGCGCGCCCAGCGCGATCAGGCCGAGTGCGGGACCATAGGCGCGGATCATGCGCGGGCTCCGAACAGGCCGGTCGGTCGCACCAGCAGGACGAGGATGAAGATCAGGAAGATGCCGATCTGGCCGAGGCTCTCGCCGAAGAACAGGCCGCACAGGCTCTCGACCACGCCGATGAACAGGGCCCCGATCAGCGCGCCGGGGATCGAGCCCATCCCGCCCAGCACGACGATGGTAAAGGCGACGAGGACGAAGGCGTTGCCGGCCCGCGGCGTCACATAGAAGGTCGGCATCAGCAGGCAGGCGGCAATGGCGACGCAGGCCGCTCCGAGGCCGAAGGTGACGGCGTAGATATGCGCGACGTCGATGCCGGCGAGCGCCGCGCCGGTCTTCTCGCGAGCGACGGCGCGGATCGCCCGGCCGGTATCCGTCGCGGTCAGGAGCAGTCCGAGCAGCAGGGCCACGAGCAGCGCCACGCCGAAGGCGGCGACCCGTGGCAGCGCCAGGAAGGTGAAGCCGAGATCGATCGATTCGAAGGCGTAGGGCACGTCGATCGAACGCGTGTCGGAGCGGAAGATCGAGAGCATGGCGTTCTCGATGATGATCGAGAGCCCGAGCGTGACGAGAAGGATGTTGCGATCCTCGCCATGGCTCGCCGGCCCGATCAGGAAGCGCTGCACCCCGTAGCCCAGCGCGAAGAACAGCAGCGTGACCGGCACCAGCGCGACGTATGGGTCGATGCCGAGCATCGTCTGCGCGACATAGACGGCGAACATCGCCGCCGTCAGCATCGCCCCATGGGCGAAGTTGATGATGTGGAGCACGCCGTAGACCAGCGTCAGCCCGAGCGCGATCAGCGCATAGACCGAGCCGGTCATCAGGCCGTTGAGCACGGCGGCGAGGATGATGTCGGGTGCGAACATGGGGCGCTCTTCCTTCTCCCCTCAGGGGAGAAGGTGGCCCGGCGAAGCCGGGACGGATGAGGGAATGACGGATGAGGAGCAGGACTGCCCTCATCCATCAGCGCAGGAGATCACGCCGGGCGCGGGAAGACCGGCTTGGCGTCGGCGAAGTCGGACGGGAAGATCACCTTGATGTCGTTGCCCTGGACCTGGGTGTTGACCGGCGCGCCGCCCTCGTTCTGGCCGTTGGTGAACTTGGTCGGGCCATAGGGCATGATGTGGCCGGCATAGGTGGATGCCGCCAGCGCCTCGATGACCTTCGCCTTGTCGACCGAGCCCGCGCGCTCGATCGCGTCCGCCAGCAGGCCGACGCAGGAGTAGTTGAGCGGGATGTTGTAGGTCCAGAACTTGCCGGACGCCTCGACCTGCTGGCGCAGCGCCTCGGCCACGGGCTTGCGCGGATCGTGCCAGTGGTTGCAGTCCATCACGAACTGGGCCGCGTCGTTGAACTCCTTGACGAAGCGGTAGTTCGAGGCCGCCCCGTTGAGCACGGCGTAGATGCCCTTCGGCCGGATGCGCTGCTGCTGCATGGTGCGCGCCAGCAGGGCGAACTCGCCGTAATAGCTGGAGGGGATGACGAGATCGGGGTTCTTCGAACGGATCTGCAGCGCGACGTTCGACATGTCGCGGGTCGGCGTCGGATGGGCGATGGTGTCGAGAACCTCGAAGCCGAGCTTGGGCAGCTCCGCCTGCATCAGCTTGGCGAGACCGGAGCCGAACAGCCCGTCCTCATGCACCAGCACGACCGTCTTGGCCGGCCGGCCGGCATCCTCGTTGAGCTTGGCCAGGTTGGCGAGCGCGGTCTTCGTGACCATGCCGAAGCCGGGGCCGAAGCGGAAGGTGTTCTTCAGGCCGCGGGTGACGATGGAATCGGCGACGCCGACATCGACGATATAGGGCAGGTCGTAGCGGGCCGCCGCCTGGCTCGCGGCGAGGCAGATCGGTGAGGCGAAGCCGCCGACGATGCCGACCACGCCCTGCTCCTGCATGCGCTCGACCTCCGCGGTGCCGCCTTCAGGCGTCGAGCGCGCATCGCCGAAGACCATCTGAAGCTTGGCGCCGCCGAGGGACTTGATGCCGCCGGCATCGTTGATCGCCTTGATCGCGGCCTCGGCACCGATCTGGCCCTGCTGCCCGTCATAGGCGAGGGCGCCGGTCACCGGCTGGAGAATGCCGATCTTCACCGCCGGCGCCTGGGCGCGCAGCACGCCGGGCATGGCGATGGCGGCGCTGCCGGCGGCGGAGCCGGCCAGCACGGCGCGGCGGGAGAGCCCGGCGCGGTTCGCGGTCTTGACTTCAGGCTGGTCGGTCATCGTCGTTCTCCTCTGGGGTGAACCCGGTCTGGCGCCGGGCTGGTCGTTCGGTCACTCGGCCTTCAGGCCGCGTTCGCGGATGAGGCCGCCCCATTTCCGGCGTTCCTCGCGGATGAAATCGTCGAGCTGTTTCGGCGTCATGGGCACGAATTCGACCCCCAGCGCGGCGAGCTTCGGCTTCACCTCTGGCGTCTGGAAGGAGGCGGTGACGATCGCGTTGATCCTCTCGACGATCGCCGTCGGCGTGCGCAGCGGCGCCATCAACGCGAGGAAGCTGAGCGCCTCGTAACCCTTCACCGTTTCGGCAATGGCGGGCACCTGCGAGAGGTTCGGCGCGCGCTCCGCGCTGGTGATGCCGAGAACCTTGACCTTGCCGGATTCCACCTGCGGCAGCGCCGTCTGCAGGTTGTCGAACATCAGCTCGACCTGGCCACCGATCAGGTCGGTCATCGCCGGGCCGGCCCCGCGATAGGGGACATGGGTGATGTCGACCCCGGCCATGGTCTTGAACAGCTCAGGCGCGAGATGGCTCGTCGCGCCGACGCCGGAACTGGCATAGTTCAGCTTGCCGGGCTTCTGCTTCGCCAGCACGATCAGCTCGGCGACGCTGTTGGCGGGAAACGAGGACGTCGCGATCAGCAGCAGCGGGCTGCGCGAGAGCAGCACCACGGGTTCGAAGCGGTCCGGATCATAGGGCAGCTTGTCGCGCAGATACTGGTTGGTGACATGGGTCGCCGGCGTTGCGACGAGGAGCGTGTGCCCATCGGGCGCGGCCCGCTCGACCTCGGCCGAGCCGATGGCGCCGGAGGCTCCGCCCTTGTTCTCGACGATGAAGCGCTGGGCCGTCGCCTGGTTCAGCGCTTCCGCGGCGAAGCGACCCATCACATCGGTCGCCCCACCCGCAGGGTAGGGAACGATCACGCGGCCGGGTCGGCTCGGCCAGGGTTCCTGCGCGCCGGCGCGCGTCGCCGCGAACCCTGCGGCGAGCCCGAGCAGGCCGAAGCGGCGGCGATCGATCGTCATGGGACCCGTCATCGTTTCAACCCCTCGCTGCGGCGGATGGTGGCGTGACGGGCGTGCCGCCATCCGGCTCCGCGCCATGGCTCGGGACGGGCGACCAGCGCCGGTCGCCGGCTGCACCGGCCCGGTGTAGCTCCATCTGGAAGGAGTAGCGGTCCGGCCGGTAGAGAGCGTGCAGATGCTCGACGCCCTGCCCGTCGGGCCCCAGCACGACGCGGGTCAGAGAGAGCAGGGGCGAGCCGATCTCCAGCCCCAGCGCCTCGGCGACGTCGGGGCTCGCCAGCGTGGCACTGATCGTCTGGCTGGCGCGCTCGACCGCGGCGCCGGCTCGCTCCAGCAGCGTCAGCAGCGGCACACTGGCGAGATCGTTCTCGGAATAGGTCAGACCGATGCGCTCCGGCACATGGGTGGTGAGATAGGAGAAGGGCTGGCCGTCGATGAGGCGCACGCGCACCGAGCGTTGGGTGCGCTCACCGGGAGCGAGGCCGAGTGCCCTCGCGACCGGCTCCGGCGGCGGCCCGTAGCCGAAGGAGACCAGCCTCACGCCGGTCCGGCGGCCCATCTCGACCAGGTGGGTCAGCATGTTCGCGAAGTCGGCGACGATCGGCTTGGGCGCCTCGGCCTCGCGCACGAAGGTGCCGGCGCCGACGCGGCGATCGATCAGACCCTCGGCGGCGAGGCTGTCGAGCGCGCGCCGCACCGTGACGCGCGAGACGCCGTGCTCCAGGGCAAGCGCCGGCTCGCTCGCCAGACGCGAACCCGGCGCGATCTCGCCGCTGGCAATGCGCTCGCGCAGTTGCAGTGCCAGCCGTCTCGCCTTCAGCGGTTCGAGCGAAGGATCCACCGTGTGCTGTCCGTCCCATCCACCAGACAATTGACTGTCTCATCGGACAGCTAGTTGTCTAGCGTATAGAACAACTGACTTGCGTCAAGCGGGCGAGCGGTTATGTTTTTCGCCGAGGGAGATGACGATGACGGGATCGGCAGACAGGGGACAGGCGGCGGAACGGCCGGGCTCGCTGTTCGACAAGCTCTGGGACAGCCATGTCGTGGTCGAGCGGCCGTCCGGCGACGCGCTGCTCTGGATCGACCGGCATTTCGTCCATGAGGGCTCCTTCCACGCCTTCAACCAGCTTCAGGCCCGCGGCGGCACCGTGGCCGAACCGGGGCTGACCTTCGGTATCGCCGATCACTACGTCCCCACGCGCAACCGCGACCGGATCCAACAGCCGGAAATTGCCCGGATGATCGACGATCTCGGCAGCAATACCGCCCGGCACGGCATCGAACTGTTCGGAATGCAGGACCCGCGCCAGGGCATCGTCCATGTCGTCGGGCCCGAGCAGGGCCTGACGCTGCCGGGCCTGACCATGGTCTGCGGCGACAGCCATACCTCGACCCATGGCGCCTTCGGGGCCTATGCCTTCGGGATCGGCGCCTCCGAGGTCGCGCATGTCTTGATGACGCAGACGCTCTGGCAGAAGAAGCCGAGGACGATGCGCATCCGCATCGACGGGACGCCCATCGCCGGTGTCGGCGCCAAGGACTTCATCCTCTCGATCATCGCCCGCATCGGCGCGGACGGTGCGCGCGGCCATGCGGTTGAATATGCCGGCGCGGCGGTGCGGGCGCTGCCGATGGCCGGTCGCATGACGATGTGCAACATGTCGATCGAGGCCGGCGCGCGCTGCGGGCTGATCGCTCCCGACGAGACGACCTTCCGTTGGATCGAGGGCCGACCTTTCGCACCCAAGGGCGACGCTTTCGCCCGAGCGGTGGCGGACTGGCGCCGGCTGCCGAGCGACGCGGACGCCGCCTTCGATCGCGAAATCACGCTCGACGCCGCGCAGATCGCGCCCGTGGTGACTTGGGGCACGAGTCCGGAGGACGCGCTGCCGATCGACGCGACCGTTCCCGATCCGGCCCGCGAGACCGATGAGGGCCGGGCGGCGACCCTGCGCGACGCGCTCGACTATATGGGGCTGCGCGCCGGCCAGAAGCTTTCGGAGATCGCGATCGACCGCGTCTTCATCGGCTCCTGCACCAATGCCCGCATCGAGGACCTCCGCGCTGCGGCGAGCGTTCTCGCGGGGAGAAAGGCGAGGGTGCCGGGGCTGGTATCGCCGGGCTCCTCGCTGGTGAAGCGCCAGGCGGAGGAGGAGGGGCTCGACCGCATCTTCACCGAGGCCGGGCTCGACTGGGTCGAGGCCGGCTGTTCGATGTGCGTCGGCATGAATGGCGACACGGTGCCCGCCGGCGAGCGCTGTGCCTCGACCACGAACCGCAATTTCCGCGGCCGGCAGGGGCCGGGGGCGCGCACCCATCTGATGTCGCCGGCGATGGTCGCGGCTGCCGCGGTGGTCGGCCGGCTCGCCGATGTCCGCCCCATGCTGGAGGGCCGCGCGTGAAGCCCCTGACGCGGATCGCCGGCGTGGCCTGCCCGCTGGGGCTGGCCAATGTCGACACCGACCAGCTCATCCCGGCCCGTTTCATGAAGCGGCCGCGCTCGGAAGGCTACGGCTCCTTCCTCCTGCACGATCTGCGGCGCGACGAATCGGGCGCGGAGCGGCCGGACTTCCCGCTCAACCGCGAGCCCTGGCGCAGCGCGCCGATCCTGGTCGCGCGGCGCAATTTCGGCTCCGGCTCGTCGCGGGAGGCGGCGGTCTACGCCCTGGCCGATCATGGCTTCGATGCGGTGATCGCGCCGACCTTCGGCGACATCTTCGCCTCCAACGCGGTCAAGAACGGCGTCCTGCCGGCCGTCCTCGGCGAGGAAGATGTCGAGGATCTGCTGGCGGCGCTCGCGGCGACACCCGATCTGCCCGTGACCGTCGATCTCGCGGCCCAGACCGTGTCCTGGGGCAACCGCGCGGCCAGCTTCGCGATCGACCCGGTGTGGCGCGAGCAATTGCTCAACGGCTGGGACGATATCGACGTCACGCGCTCCTTCGCGGGCGACATCCGGCGCTACAGGACGGCGCTGGATCATGACCGTCCCTGGGCGAACCCAAGCTCCGGCGGCTCGCCCTGAGCGGCAGGCAACTCCGCCGCGCCCGATCAACGGGTGAGTTCGCCCGAGAACACCTCGCAGCCGTCCTCCCGGGCGACAGAAACCAGCATCAGCCCGGCGGCTCTCGCCCGGCTCACCGCCAGCGAGGTCGGCGCCGAGACCGAGACGAGCGCCGCCGCGCCCAGCATCGCAGTCTTCTCGACCATCTCATAGGAGGCTCGGCTGGTCACGACGACGAACCCGCCCGTCGCTGCTTCGCCCGCCCGCAGCACCGCACCGATCAGCTTGTCGAGGGCGTTGTGGCGGCCGACATCCTCACGCGCCATCAGGATGCGTCCCTCGCGGTCGCACCAGGCGGCGCCGTGAACGGCTCGGGTGCGCGCATAGAGCGGCTGATGGGCGCGCAGGTCACCGACGGCGCGAGCCACGGCTTCGGCAGCCACCGGCGTGCGCGTCGCCGATCGTCTCTCGGCACGGGGCAACTGGCTCGCGTCCTCGACCCCGCAGACGCCGCAGGAGGTCCGCCCGGTCAGTCGCCGCTGCCGGCCGAGATGCTGCCGGAAACGGCCCGGCGCCAGCTCGACATCGACACTGATCGCCTCTGGCTCATCGGAGATGCGGATGGCGCGGATTTCGGATGCGTCGGCGATGATCCCTTCGGTCAGGCTGAAGCCAGTGACGAAGTCTTCCAGGTCGAGCGGCGTCGCCATCATCACAGCGTAAGGCACCGAGCCGTAGCGGATGTTCACCGGCCACTCGACGGCGATCTCGGTATCGCGTGCGACGCAGGTTTCCGCCTCGTAGCGCCAGCGTGTGCTTGCGACCGGGCGACAGGCGGTGCTGCCGGCCTGGGTTGCCAGGGGGAGGAGGGTGCTCATTCTGCCGTGACCCGGATCGGAATCGACTTCGCCGCGGGGGTCTTGCTCTCCTCGGCATAGTGCCAGAGGGGCAGCAGGGCGTTGCATTCGGGGAAATAGGCGGCGCAGGTCCCGGCGGGGATGTCGTAGTCGATGACCTCGAACCCGCCCATCGAGCGCCGGACACCGTCATCGACGGCCGTCGTCAGCCGCGCCTTGCCCTTCTCGGCAATGCCGAAGCGGATCCGGTCGTCGCGGTTCATCATGACGATCATCCGCGAGCCGCTGATACCGCGCAGGCGATCATCATAGCCGTAGACGGTGGTGTTGAACTGGTCATTCGAGCGCAGCGTGATCAACCGCAGCACGCCATGGTCGCGGCCATCGTCGAAGCTGGCGCAAAGGGCCTTGGGCACCTTGAAATGGGCCTTGCCGCTCTCGGTCTCCCAGCGCCTCTGGCGCGCCGCCACCGGGCGCGGAAAACCGCCGGGAATGTCGAGGCGCTGATTGAAGCGTTCGAACTGGTCGGGATAGGTCGCCTCGATCGCGTCGCGCACCTTCGCATAATCGGCGACCCACTCGTCCCAGGGAACCTGAGGATTGGGCTCCAGCGTCGCCTTGGCGAGCTCGGCCACGATGCGGGGTTCGGCAAGCAGCGTCTCGGCAGCCGGTTTCCACCTGCCGCGCGAGCCATGGATGCAGGTGGTCGAGTCCTCGACCGTGACGATCTGCGGCCCGCTCGCCTGCTCGTCGATCTCGGAGCGAACCAGGGTCGGCAGGAGATAGCTCGTTCGGCCGGTGATCAGATGGCAGCGATTGAGCTTGGTCGTGTCCCTGATGGTGGTGTAGCTTCGCGGAGCAACCACGATGCCGGCTTTGGCCGGGCTGGTCAGGCGGCCCCGGCTGGCAGGCTGACGATGGGA
>NZ_JBHSLU010000149.1:0-27162 GCF_042655245.1 Allobosea massiliensis
TCGGGGATCTCTCGGTTCAGGGTTGGCGTTCACAACCCAAACCTAACCGGCAATCGCCGGTGACCACCGTCAGCTACACCACGCTATGGGACACGACCGCGAAACGAGGTCAACTCCAGAGGCAGATGTCCATACCCGGTGGCCACTGTCGCAAGATCTCCACATTGTGCGAGCGAAGGACACAGGCAGCCATCTAAGTTACCGGGAAGTGCCGGCGCGTGTCGCATTCTCCCACTAAAAGACGCGTTCTGTCGCAACGCGTCACTTTGGGCGGGGCGATTCCTGTTAAAGCCGTGCCAATTCCAGACGGTGTACGTGGCCCTGACACGGCTAGATGCCTTTCTCGTTCTCGCGATGTAGGCATCATGGCCCGCTCTTATTCACGCCCGATGCTGCTAAGCGAGTTCCGTCGGGAGCACATCCAGATCATGGCGAGATCTCTCACGTGCAGTTGTTTCGCGATGGTCATCCCTCGCTCATCGTTGTGCTTGACGACGCTCACAGGTCTGCGTCACCCAGGCGTGGAATCTCGGCGGCTGCGGGCGGGCAGCCAAAATCTTGCCGACTACGGCATCTCGGTCAGCAGCCGACCTCCCTCCCGCGATCTTCAGCCTTGCCGACCCGCCGAGTGCAGTTAGGACGCTGGCTCGTCGCTTACGCAGCAGGGCGGGCTAGGCCTTGACGATGTGGGGGCGCTGAACGCCCGCCCTGTGGCAGGCGTTCCGGGTGTCGAGGATGAGGGGTACTGCGTCAGCAAGCGCGGCGTAGTCCAGGCCGTCATGGTCGGTTGCGATCAGGGCAGCGTCATAATGGCCGGCGAGCGCTTCATCCCAGGACACGCCGCGCCGGCCATGCAGGCTGGCATGCTCCCGCATCGGCGGCAGCTGCGCCACGAAGGGGTCGTGGAAATCGACGGTCGCCCCCCTGCCCTCGATCAACTCGATCAGGCTGAGCGCCGGGCTCTCGCGCACATCGTCGACATTCTTCTTGTAGGCGACGCCCAGCACAAGGATGCGCGAGCCATTGAAGCCACGCCGTTGGATCTGGTCCAGAGCTTCGCCCAGTCTCGCCATCACATAGCGCGGCATGGCGGTGTTGACCTCGCCGGCAAGCTCGACGAGGCGGGTGGAGAGACCGAATTCGCGCGCCTTCCAGGTCAGGTAAAACGGATCGATCGGGATGCAATGGCCGCCGAGCCCGGGCCCAGGATAGAAGGGCATATAGCCGAAGGGCTTGGTCTTGGCGGCCTCGATCACCTCCCAGACATCGATTCCCATGGCGTCGAAGACGACCTTGAGT
The DNA here is from genome assembly GCF_042655245.1 of Allobosea massiliensis. Taxonomy (NCBI): domain Bacteria; kingdom Pseudomonadati; phylum Pseudomonadota; class Alphaproteobacteria; order Hyphomicrobiales; family Alloboseaceae; genus Allobosea; species Allobosea massiliensis. The sequence goes on from NZ_JBHSLU010000149.1 coordinate 1,300, forward strand.
TCGTTGACCAGCGCGATGTTGACGGCCCGGAAAATGTTCTCGGTCAGCTTCACGGCCTCGGCCGTCTCAATGGTCGAAACCGGCACGATGTGCTGGACCACCTCACTATAGAGCGCCATCGCCAGCCTCAGGGCCTCGGGTCCGTCGCCCCCGACGACTTTCGGGATCGACGCGGTGGCGAAGTCGATGTTGCCGGGGTCCTCGCGTTCCGGCGAATAGGCCAGGAAGAAATCGCGACCCGAGATCAGCCCGCCCTGCTCCAGGATCGGCTTCATCACCTCCGCCACGGTGCCGGGATAGGTCGTGCTTTCGAGCACGATCAGCTGACCCGGCCGCAGGGTCCGGGCGATCTGCCGTGTCGTCTCGGCGACGTAGCTGAGATCGGGCTCGCGCTGGCGCGTCAGCGGCGTCGGCACGCAGACCAGGATGGCGTCCATCTCTCCCAGCCGCGAGAAATCCGTCGTGGCGTCGAACCGGCCTTGCGCACGGAAGGCGGCAAGCCCCGCACCGTCGATATGGCGGATATAGGAGCGGCCAGCCGCCAAGATCTCGATCTTGGTCGGGTCGATGTCGAATCCGAGCACGCTGTGTCCGCTCGTGGCGATGGCCTGCGCCAGGGGCAACCCGACATAACCCAGCCCGATGACGCCGACGCGCGATCGGCCTTTTCGGAATCGCGCTTTGCTAACGGCAACGTCGACGAGCGCCCGACCCCCGAGAGCCGAGGCATCGATCATGAACGGCATTTCCGATTTTGCTACGACACCTGAGACAAGCGCGGCCGCATCCGGCAACGCGCCATGCCCACCGCGCGCAAGCAAGGCAACAGATTGCATACGGCTTCTGATCGCGCTGGCTCGATGGCAGGAAGACCGCTCCCACGTCGCGGCCCTCCGGCGCGGAGAGAAGGCAGGGCTGTTCAATCGATCCTACCCCCCCGTTGTCAGAGGGCGACGCCGTGCCTGGCCAGCTCCCCCCTCAGATCGATGGGCTCGACGAAGTGGATGGCCTGCATGCCGAGCGCGCGGGCGGTCTCGATGTTCTTGGCGCTGTCGTCGATGAAGATGCAGTCTTCGGGTACGAGGTCGTAGCGTTCGAAGAGGACCCGGTAGATCGCCGGGTCGGGCTTGATGACGCGCTCATGGGCCGAGACGACGACGCCGTCGAAGCTCTGCAGGAACGGAAAGCGGATCAGGCATTCGGCCCATTTCTCGCGCGAGAAATTGGTGATCGCATAGACCTTGTCGCCGCGGGCCTTGAGATCCTCCAGCACCGCGACGCTGTCCTCGATCAGGCCCGGAACCGCCTCGTGCCAGCGCTCGTCATAGGCGCGAATCTGAGCCTCCCATTCGGGATGGCTGGCGACCAGCAGAGCGACGCCCTCCTCCCAGCTGCGCCCGCGATCCTGCTCCAGATTCCACGCCGCCGTGCAGACATTCTGCAGGAACCAATGACGCTTCGCCTCGTCGGGAATCATCTCGCGATAGACCCGGAACGGGTCCCAGCGGATGAGGACGTTGCCGACGTCGAAGACTGCGGTAGGCATGGTGGCTTTCCCCCTCACGGCCGAGGCTCACGGGCTTGTGTGCGCCGCGATGGGACAAATGCCCGAACTCTCGCGTATCGCAAGCACACAGTGTGGACAGGGAGACCGGCATGATCGGATGGTTGCCATGGCTGGACCGGCAGGGACGCGTGTCCGGCCTGCGGCTCGGCGTCTTCCTGCTCGTGCTGTTGCCGGCGCTGATCCTCGCGGCCGAGGCCTGGACCGGGCAGCTCGGCTCGAAGCCTTGGACGCGCGCCGTGCACGACACCGGCACCTGGGCTGTGCGGCTTCTGCTGGTGACGCTCGCGGTCTCGCCGCTGCGGCGCATCCTCGACTGGGGCAAGCTGATCGGCGTGCGGCGGATGCTCGGCCTTTCCGTGCTGGCCTATGCGAGCGCACATCTGGCGCTCTACTGCATCGACCTCGCCTTCGACTGGGGGCTGATCCTCTCCGAGATCGTCAAGCGCTTTTATCTGATCGTCGGCATCACGGCGCTGGCCGGGCTGGTCGCGCTCGGCATGACCTCGACGGACGGCATGATCCGGCGGATGGGCGCGCGCCGCTGGCAGAGCCTGCACAATCTCGTCTATCCCGTCATGCTGCTGGCGCTGCTGCATTTCGCGCTGCAGTCGAAAATCGATGTCACCCAACCCGTGCTGATGAGCGGGCTGTTCGGCCTGCTGATGGTCTATCGGCTGCTCGACCGCTTCAAGGTGGCCCTGACCCCGTCGGTGCTGGTTGTGGCGGCGCTGGCGACCGGGCTCGCGACGGCGCTGTGCGAGACCGCCTGGTATGCCTTCGCCACCGGCGCCTCCGCCTGGCTGGTCTTCCAGGCCAATGGCGACATTCTCGTCTATCAGGATTGGGCCTCGCTGCGCCCCGGCCATTGGGTTGCGCTGGCGGGGCTCGCGATCGCCGCCATGGGCGCCGTCCGCCAGCGCCGGGCGGACCGTCCCCGCCGCGGCCGCAATCCGGAGGTGGCGGGCGCCGCCCGGTGAGCATCGCCCTTGCGCCCAGCCGGGTTGGCAGGCCGGGACACAGGCTCTAACCCTGTGACATGCCAGACGATCCTCACGCCCAACCGGTAGCCGACGTCGCCAGGGCGGAGCTCGCCGCGGAGGGTGTCGAGCCGGCGGCGGAGCGCAACTCGCCCTTCGTGCCGCTGCGCCAGCCGATCTTCCGGGCGGTCTGGCTCGCCAGCCTGGCCTCGAATTTCGGCGGGCTGGTGCAGATGGTCGGCGCCTCCTGGATGATGACGGCGATCGCCGATTCGCCCGACATGGTCGCCCTCGTCCAGGCCTCGACGACGCTGCCGGTGATGCTGTTCTCGCTGAGCGCCGGCGCGCTCGCCGACAATTACGACCGCCGGCGGATCATGCTGACGGCGCAGGGCTTCATGCTGGTCGTTTCGGTGCTGCTCGCGGCCGCGGCCTGGCTGAACCTGATGACGCCCTGGCTGCTGCTCGGTTTCACCTTCCTGATCGGCTGCGGCACGGCGCTGAACAACCCGGCCTGGCAGTCCTCCGTCGGGGACATGGTGCCGCGCCGCGACGTGCCGGCGGCGGTGACGCTGAACAGCGTCGCCTTCAATATCGCCCGCAGCGTCGGCCCGGCGATCGGCGGCGCCATCGTCGCGGCGGTCGGTGCGGTCGCGGCCTTCGTCCTCAATGCCTTCAGCTATATCGCGCTCATCACGGTGCTGGCGCGCTGGCAGCCGCCGAAGGTCGAGCGCGTTCTGCCGCGCGAGACACTGCTGATCGCGATGGGCGCTGGCGTGCGTTATGTCGCGATGTCCCCGAACATCCGCAGCGTCATCCTGCGCGCGTTCGCCTATGGCTTCGGCGGCATCGTCGCTCTGGCACTGCTGCCGCTGATCGCGCGCGACCTCGTCCAGGGCGGGCCACTCGTCTTCGGCATCCTGCTCGGCGCTTTCGGGGCCGGCGCCGTCGTCGGCGCCTTCCTGAGCGCGCGTCTGCGCCGGATGCTCTCGACCGAATCGCTGGTGCGGGCGACCTTCGGCGCCAATGCGCTGGCGGCCGCGCTGATCGGCATGAGCACGACGCTCTGGCTCACGCTGCCGGCGCTGGCCGTGGCCGGCGCCTGCTGGGTGATGACGCTCTCGACCTTCAACGCGACGGTGCAGCTCTCGGCGCCGCGCTGGGTGGTGGGCCGGGCGCTGGCGCTCTACCAGATGGCGGCCTTCGGCGGGATGGCCGGGGGCAGCTGGGTCTGGGGCCAGGCGGTGCTGCATTTCGGCCCGGAACAGGCGCTCCTGCTCGCCGCCTTCGCCCTGCTGTCGGGCGCGGCCTTGGGCTTCCGCTACCGGCTGCCGCCGCTGGAGGCGCTCAATCTCGACCCGCTCAGCCGCTGGCGCGAGCCGAAGGTCGCCGTCGACATCGAGCCCCGCAGCGGCCCGGTGATCGTCACCATCGAATGGCTGATCCGCGAGGAGGATGTGGTCGAGTTCCTTAAGGCGATGGCGGAGCGCCGTCGTATCCGCCGCCGCGACGGCGCCCGGCACTGGACCCTGCTGCGCGACCTGACCGATCCGGAGCTCTGGATCGAGCGCTACGACACACCGACCTGGGTCGAATATGTCCGGCAGGCGCAGCGCATCACCCAGGCGGATGCCGAGATCACCGACCGCGTCCGTGCCCTGCACAAGGGCCCGAACCCGCCCGTGGTCCACCGCATGATCGAGCGCGAGACGGCGACGCTGCCACGCGGCCTGCCACCGCAGCAGATCCGGGACGCCTAGGGCAGCCCGGGTTGGGCGACGCGTCAGCCGTGGATCCAGAGGCCGGCCAGGCCGAACAGGCCGACGACGATCCGCCACCAGGCGAAGGGGGCGAAGCCGCGCTTCGAGACGAAATCGAGGAAGCTGCGGACCACGATCAGGGCCGAGACGAAAGCCGCGGCGAAGCCGACCGTGATCAGGGTCACGTCGTCGACCGTCAGCGTCTTGTAGTTCTTGAGCAGGTCGTAGGCGAAGGCGCCCGCCATGGTCGGCATGGCGAGGAAGAAGGAGAATTCCGCCGCGGCGCGCTTGCTGGCGCCGAGCAGCATGGCGCCGACGATGGTCGAACCCGAGCGGGAAACGCCGGGCACCATCGCCAGGCACTGGATCAGCCCGATCTTCAGATACATCGCCAGCGGGAAGGTGGTGGCGTCCTGATGCTTCTCCTCCAGCTCCAGATCGTCGACGACGAGCAGGATGAGGCCGCCGGCGATCAGCGTGCAGCAGACGATGACGGGGTTGAACAGCACGCTCTTGATGAAGCCGTGCAGCAATGCGCCGATCAGCGCCGCCGGCAGAAAGGCGACGAGCACGCCGAGCACGAAACGCCGGGCCGCCGGGTCGCTCGGGAGGCGCAGCGCGATGTCGAGCAGGCGGCGGAAATAGACCAGCGTGATCGCCAGGATGGCGCCGAGCTGAACCAGAACCTCGAAGGACTTGCCGTTCGATTCGAAACCGAGGAAATGGCCGAGCAGCAGCAGATGCCCGGTGGAGGAGACCGGCAGGAACTCGGTGAGTCCCTCGACGATCCCGAGGATCAGCGCCTCGAACAGATTTTCCATGGCGGCTCGTCCTCGTCACTGTCCGGCGCATCCGCCCGGGGCCGTGGGCATCGATACGCCCAGCCCTTTGCGAATTGGTTACCAAAATCCCAACCGAACCATGGCGATTCCGGGACATTTGCGGCGCGGCGGGTTGTGAGGGCGGGCGCGCGGCCTTATAGCGGCGCCCTGCCCTCTGCGGACGATTTTTTCGTCCAGCGGCCCCGCTTCGGCCCCACCAGCCTGATTCATGAGTGCCATGGCGACCCTTCATCACTATCCGCTATGCCCGCATTCGCGCTTCATCCGTCTCGTGCTCGGGGAATTCGGCCTCGATGCCGCGCTCGTCGAGGAGCGGGTCTGGGAACGGCGGCGCGAATTCCTCGAGATGAACCCGGCCGGCACGACGCCGGTGTTCCGCGAAGACAGCGGACTCGCCGTTCCCGGAGCCGGCCCCATCGCCGAATATCTCGACGAGACACGGGGACTTGCTTTGGCCGAGCGCAGGCTGCTGCCCGAGGGGCCGGGGCAGCGCGTCGAGGTGCGCCGCCTGCTCGACTGGTTCTCGATCAAGTTCAACGAGGAGATCACCGCTCCGCTGGTGCTGGAGAAGGTGATGAAGCGCTTCATGGGGCGCGAGGAAGGCGGCGGCCCGCCCGAGATGAGCGCCATCCGCGCGGCACGCTCCAATGTGCGCTATCATCTGCGCTACATCGCCTGGCTGATGGCCAAGCGGAACTGGCTGGCCGGCTCCGAGCTGAGCTATGCCGACCTCGCCGCGGCGGCGCATCTCTCCTGCGTCGACTATCTCGGCGACGTGCCCTGGGATGAGGATGAAGCGGCGCGCGCATGGTATGCGAGGATCAAGTCGAGGCCGAGCTTCCGGCCGCTGCTGAGCGACCGGGTGCCGGGCATGGCGCCGAGCGCGCATTACGACGACCTCGACTTCTGAAGCCCGAGCGCCTCAAGCAGGCAGTCGCCGCCCGCGCGCTCGCCGAAGGCTTTTCCGTCGTGCGCGTGGCTGGCGTCGACTCGATTCCGGAGGCGCCGGGCCGCCTCGCCGCCTGGCTGGAGCAGGGCCATCAGGGCGAGATGGCCTGGATGGAGGAGCGCACCGACCAGCGCGCCGCGCCGCGCCGGCTCTGGAGCGAAGCCCGCTCGGTCGTGATGCTCGGCATGAGCTATGCGCCGGAGGGCGATCCGCTGGCGGTGCTCGGCCATCCCGACCGGGCCGCGATCTCGCTCTATGCGCGCCGGCGCGATTATCACGACGTGATCAAGGGCAAGCTCAAGAGCGTCGCCGGCTTGCTCGCCGCCCAGGGCGGCGCTGACGTCAAGGTCTTCGTCGACACCGCCCCGGTGATGGAAAAGCCTCTGGCGCAGGCGGCGGGCCTCGGCTGGCAGGGCAAGCATACCGTCCTGGTCTCGCGCGAGCACGGCTCCTGGCTCTTCCTCGGCGCGATTTACACCACAGCCGAGTTGCCCGTGGATGCGCCCGAGACCGACCATTGCGGCTCCTGCCGGCGTTGTCTCGACATTTGCCCGACCGACGCCTTTCCCACGCCCTATCAGCTCGATTCGCGGCGCTGCATCGCCTATCTCACGATCGAGCATCCCGGCCATATCGACGCAGGCTTGCGGCCCGGGATCGGCAACCGCGTTTTCGGCTGCGACGACTGCCTGGCCGTCTGCCCCTGGAACAAGTTCGCGCAGGCCGCGCGCGAGGCGCGGCTGTCGCTGCGCGACGAACTCGACGCGCTGCCGCTCGCCGATCTCGCCCGTCTCGACGACGCCGCCTTCCGCAGCCTCTTCGCCGGCACGCCTGTGAAGCGCACCGGGCGCGACCGCTTCCTGCGCAATGTGCTGATCGCGATCGGCAACAGTGGCCGGGCAGACCTCGCGGCGAGTGCCGTGGCGCTGCTCGCCGACCCCTCGCCGCTGGTGCGGGCGATGGCGGTCTGGGCGCTGATCCGGCTCGATCCGCCGCAGGCCCTGACGCTTGCAGGCGGAGCGCTCGCGATGGAAAAGGACCCTGATGTGCGCCGCGAATGGCTGGCGCTCACGCCTGCCACGGATGCCGCCTCATGAAGCTCCTGATCCTCGGCGTCGGTTATTCCGCCGGATTCTTCGCCCGCGAGGCGCTGGCCCGCGGCTGGGAGGTCACCGGGACGGTTCGCACAGCCGAGAAGGCCGAACGGCTCAGCCGCGAGGGCATCCGCACCCTCGTCTTCGACGGGTTCGCCGTCTCCTCGTCGCTGGCGACCGCAATCGCCGAGGCGGCGGCCGTGCTGGTCTCGGTTCAGCCTGGAGAGGCCGGCGATCCCGCGTTCCAGGCGCTTGGGCCTGCCCTGGAGGCGGCGCCTGCGCTCCGCTGGATCGGCTATCTCTCGACCATCGGCGTCTATGGCGACCATGGCGGCGCCTGGATCGACGAGGACACGGCACCGCGAGCGAGCTATCGCTCGCAACTGCGCCTGCAGATCGAGCGCGACTGGCTGGCGCTAGGCGAGCGGAGCGGCAAGGCCGTGCAGATCTTCCGGCTCTCTGGCATCTACGGACCTGGCCGCAACCCTATCGTGAAGCTGCGGACCGGCACGGCGACGCGGCTGGTCAAGCCCGGCCAGGTGTTCAACCGCATCCATGTCGACGACATCTCCGGCATCCTGATGGCCTCGATCGCGGCGCCGCGTCCGGGCGCGATCTACAACGTCACGGACGACGAGCCGGCGCCGCCCCAGGACGTGGTGGTCCATGCCGCGGCGCTGGCCGGGCTGACGCCGCCGCCCGAGACGCCGTTCGATCCGGCCAAGCTCTCCCCGATGGCGGCGAGCTTCTATGGCGAGAACAAGCGTGTCTCGAACGCGCTGGTGAAGCGCGAATTCGGCTATGCCTTCCGGTATCCGACCTATCGCGAGGCGCTGCCGGTGCTGCTCGCCGGGGGCGACTGATCGCCAACCAGCCGGGTCAGGCGGCGTAGCGCTGCCCCTCGTCGCCGTAATAGGCGACATAGCGCTGGTCGATCGCCTCGACCGGCAGGATCACCAGCACATCGGTGGTGCCGAACTGCCGGTCGATCACGGCGCCGGTGCCGAAGCGGGCGCCGAGGCGCAGATAGCCCTTGATCAGCGGCGGCATCTGCTTGAGCGCGAGCTTGGCGTCGATCATCTGCGCCGGCAAAACATCCATCGCCACATGGCGGACGCCATGGGCGCGCGCGCTCCATTCGCCCTCCGCTCGGGCGTGATGATGCAGGAAGCTCAGCGGCAGGGCCAGATCTTCCGGATCGGTACCGTCGAAGCTGGCGCAGCCGAACATCGCGTCGATCCGGTGGTGGCGGATATAGGTCCAGATGCCGTGCCAGAGCAGCTCGACCGTCTTCTTGCTGCGATAGGGCTCGAGGACGCAGGAGCGTCCTAGCTCGAGGAAGCGCTTGCCGGGATGGCGGGCGATCAGCGGCGCGAGATCGAACTCGCTCTGGGTGTAGAAGCCGCCGAGCCGCAGGGCCTCGTCCTGCCGCATCAGCCGGTAGGTGCCGACGATCTTCGGCTTCACGCCGCCGAAGCGGCCGCGCGCGGCATGGTCGATGACGAGCAGATGGTCGCAGGCCGCATCAAAGCGGTCGGCATCGCGCCGGACCATCCGCGAGACCACGTCGGGCTTGGCCGACATCTCCTGATAGAACACCCTATAACGCACGCGCTGCGCCCGCCAGACCTCGCTGGGGCCGCGCGCGAGCCTGACTTCGAGCGAGCCGCTGCGGCCGAGCGAGCCGGCCAGGGCATCGGACTGAGCCGGCTGAAGGCCGAAGCGACGGATGGTCTCGCCGCCGATGCGTCGCAGCGGCGCCAGTCCAGAAGCCAGCAGGCCCGCTGCCGCGGCCTGGGACACGGGCGAGGCCGATCGTCCTTGGAGGTCGGGTGCCATGGTCGTCTTGTCCCCCGGGCCGCACGTTCTAGCAATGGGCCGGATATGCGCCCGCCATCTGACGGGTTCGCGACGGAACTGCGACGAAGTGGTGACGTAGCGCTAGGCGGAGCGGCTGAGCGGATGCGACGCAGCGACGCGGTCCAGCCAGCGCTGCAGCGCGGCGCGCTCCAGAGGCTTAGCCAGGCAATCATCCATACCCGCCGCGAGCGCCGCAGCGCGATCTCCGTCGGACACATTGGCGCTGACGGCGACCAAAGGCAGCGGCGCGCGGCCGGGCCCCTCTTTCTCTCTCGACCGGACGGCGCGGGCGACGGCGAGGCCGTCCATCCCCGGCATGCGGATGTCGAGCAGGACGAGGTCGAAACAGGGACCGTCGCCAGCGAACCCGGCCTCGATCGCGGCCAGCGCGCGGGATCCATCGGGCGCCCAAACGGCCGCGCAGCCGAAACGCTCCAAAGTGCGGGTGGCCAGCAGGGCGTTGATCTCGTTGTCCTCGGCCACGAGCACCGACAGGCGCGGGCGGGACGGCGGCGGCGGCGAGGCCGCCGGCTCGGCCGCGACCGCCGAGAGCACCGGGCGGGGCGAGAGCCGCTGATAGAGCGAGCGGGCGCGTACGGGCTTGACCAGGAAGCCCGTGAAGCCGGCTTCACGCGGCGAGCCGAACTGACGTCGCTCCAGCGGCGAAAGCATGATCAGGCAGTCGGCGACGCCGGCGCGGCGCGCCTCGGCGGCAAGCGCGATCGCCTCGGTCCGCCCGATCTCCTGATCGATCAGCGCCGCGTCGCAAGACGCAGGGTCGCGCAGCAGCGCCCGCGCCTCCTCGGCATCGCTCGCCACGAGCGCGTCTCCGCCCGCGGCCCGGATGATCTCGCGCAGGAACCCGGCGCCGAAGGGCGCGCCGGACACGACGAGCACACGCTTGCCGCGCCAGTCCGGCAGGGCCGCGGTCTCTGTCGCTTCGGAAGCCTCCAGCGGCAGGCGGACGCGGAACAGGGAGCCGCCGCCTTCCCGGCCCTCGACCCCGACGGAACCGCCCATCAGCGCGGTGAGCCGGCGCACGATGGCGAGCCCGAGGCCTGTCCCTTCATGACGGCGCGCGGGCGAGACATCGGCCTGCTCGAATTCCTCGAAAATCGCCTGCCGCCGCTCCTCCGGGATGCCGGGGCCGGTATCGGCAACGTCGATGACAACCATCCTGTCGTCGCGGCTGATGCGGATGCCGACGCCGCCCCGGTCGGTGAACTTGATCGCGTTGCCGACGAGGTTCAGCAGGATCTGCCGGATGCGGTCGCGATCACCGACGAGATGCGTCGGCAGGTCGGGCGCGAGATGGGCTGCGAGTTCGATGCCCTTGACCTGGGCGCGCGGGGCCATCAGCTCCGAGACCGTCTCGACCAGCACGCCGAGATCGAAGGGCTCGCTGGCGAGCTCGAGCTTGCCGGCCTCCACCTTGGAGAAGTCGAGGATGTCGTCCACGAGGCCGAGCAACGCCTCGCCCGAGGTTCGCAGAGCCCTGACATAGGTCGTCTGTTCGGCGTCGAGACCGGTGTCGCCGAGCAGATCGGCCATGCCGAGGATACCGTTGAGCGGCGTGCGGAATTCATGGCTGACGGTGGCGAGGAAGCGCGACTTCGCCTCGTTGGCGCTCTCGGCTCGGGCGCGGGCCTCGACCAGCTCCTGCTCGGCTGCGATCCGGGCGGTGATGTCACGCCCGACGCGCTGCAGCACACTCTGGCCGAGCGCGACGGGCACAACCGTCTCGACCCAGGAGATCCAGCGCTCGCCCTCCGGGGTCGCGAGGCACTCGTCGAAGACGCGGGCGCCACCTTCCAGCGCCTGGGCGGGTCGCGAAGCGACGAGCCGCGGCTGGGCGAGGGAGCCGACGATCTGCGTCTCGTCGAGCCCCAGCAGGGCGGCATAGGCGCCGTTGGCATAGACGATGCGGGCGCCGTCGCGCCGCACGATCAGGTCACCCTGCGCCTCGATCAGGCTGCGATAATGCTCCTCGCTGTCTGCGAGCGTCCAGAGGCGGTCATTCAGCGCCTCGACGTCACTGGCGAGTTCGGCCGCCTGCCGGACGATGCGCTCGCGCTGGCGCAGCAGCAGGACGGCCGCGACTGTCGCGAACACGGCAAGCACCACCAGCGAAATCGCGGCCCAGGAGGAAGAGGAAGAAAAATCCATGCCGCCACATTAGCAGCGGCCTGTTGAGGAAAGGTTGGCCGAACGCGCGAATGCAAGGGCTCGTTGAGGGCATTTCGTTAACCACCCCGCCCGCAGCCGCCAGGAGCCCGCGGCGACGCCGTCAGGCCGCCTGGACGCCGTCAGGCTGCCTGGGCGACCTGGTCGCTGCGCGTGCGGTAGGACAGCGCCTCCGCCAGATGGATGCGCCCGACCTTCGCCTCGCCGTCGAGGTCGGCCAGGGTCCGGGCGACCTTGAGCACGCGATGATAGGCCCGTGCGGTCAGTCGCATGGCGTCGGCGGCGTCGCGCAGCAGGGCGAGCCCGGCATTGTCGGGCCTCGCGATCTCGTCCAGCACCGGTGCCGGACAGGCCGCGTTGGTGGTGACGCCGCTCAGGCCCAGCGCTTCGAAGCGCGCGCTCTGCAGGCGCCGCGCCGCCGCGACGCGGGCGGCGACCTCCGCAGACCCCTCGCTCGCCGCCGGCAGGATCAGGTCGGCGGCGGTGACCGCGGGCACGTCGATGGCGATGTCGATCCGGTCCAGCATCGGGCCGGAAATCCGGCTCTGGTACTGCGCCATGCAGCGCTCGTTCTGCTGGCGGCGGCAGGCGTAGCCGGGTTCCGTCGCCTTGCCGCAGCGACACGGGTTCATCGCCGCGACGAGCTGGAAGCGGGCGGGATAGACGGCGCGGTGATTGGCCCGCGAGATCAGCACGTCGCCGGTCTCCATCGGCTGACGCAGCGCGTCCAGCGCCTGCGCCTGGAACTCCGGCAACTCGTCGAGGAAGAGCACGCCGTGATGGGCGAGCGAGACCTCGCCGGGCTTGGCCTGCAGGCCGCCGCCGACGAGGGCCGCCATCGAGGCCGAGTGGTGGGGCGCCCGGAAGGGCCGCCGATCGGTCAGGGCGCCCTCGGCGAGATGGCCGGCGACCGAGAGGATCATCGAGACCTCGAGAAGCTCGCGCGGACCGAGCGGCGGCAGGATCGAGGGCAGCCGGCTCGCCAGCATCGATTTGCCGGCACCGGGCGGGCCGTTCATCAGCATGTCAAGTGCACTATTGTCATCCGGTTATTCTGATCGCCGACTCGATCGCTGTGCGCCACAGGACTAAGCCGCTTTCGCGGCAGGGCGCTGCGGCGCGGTCATCGCTGAGATTTCGCCTGTGAGGCGCTGCATCCGAGGATTTCGGGGTCGTTTCCCCTGATCCTTGGAGGCCTCCATGACCGATCCCGTCAGGCCGCCGGCAACGTCAAGCAGGCGGCGGGCAAGGCTATGGACAAGCCGCGACTTCACGCAGAGGGGGTAGCGCAGGAGCGCAAGGGCGAGGTCCAGCAGGCGCTCGGCAAGGGCAAGGATGCCGTGAAGAAGGTCGTCGGCAAGGCCTGACGGCCCCGCGACTGAAAGGATCGAGCGGACTGTCGAAAGACAGTCCGATTTTTCGTGCCCCATCGCCCATCAGCTTTTCGGCTTGGGTCGGTCGAGGGAGAGATCGTCGTACCAATCCTCATGCTGGCCGGCGATCACTTTCGCGATCACCCGCGACGCGAGAAAACTAAAGGTGATGCCGTTGCCGCCATATCCATAGGCGGCATAGAGGTTGGGGATGCCCGGGGCTCTTCCGATCAAGGGGAGCCCATCGTCGGTTTCACCGAAGGCACCCGACCAGATGAGTTCGGCTTTGGCGACCGCGTTCGGTCTCAGCAGCGACAGCTTCTTCTTGAGTATCTCTGCCTTCGCCGGCATCAGGGCGTCGCGATCGTCGGGGTCCGTCACGGCATCGTCGTCCTCGCCGCCGATGACGATGCGGTTGTCCGCGGTGGTGCGGGCGTAAAGGTAATCGTCCGACGCCTCCCAGATCAGCACGCCATCACGCCACAGCGCGTCCGGAGTTTGCGGCGGCGTGGCGATCGCCCAGCTCGACGCCGTGCTGTGCAGATCCGAGTTCAGGAACTCGGGCATCACGTATCCGGTCGCGAGGATGACGGTCTTCGCCTCGATCTGCCGTCCGTTTTCGAGGCCGACGATCAGGCCGTGGCCGAAGTTGTCGTATGTGACGGCCTGCGCGTCGAACATGCTCGCGCCATGCTGGATGGCCTGAGCGAGCAAGGCATGGGCCAAGAGGAGAGGGTCGGCATCCGCCGATCCTGGCGAAACGATCACGGCTTCGCGATCGAAATCGAATTCGCGCCGGAGCGTGAGATAATCCAGACAGACGCCTGGAAGCCCCGCCCTTTCGCGAAGCTGGTGTTCGGCCAGCAATTGTCGCGCTCCGAAGTCTCCCGCCGCGATGTAGAGCGAACTCCGATGACGGAAGGTGCAGAGCAAGGCTAGATCGTCGACCAAACCCCTCAAGCCCGCAACGGCCTGGAGGCTTCTGCGATAGACGTTTGCGGCCCGCTCGAAGCCGTAGAAGCCGGTTAGCTCACTGAGGGGACAATCGATCTCCCATTGCAGCATGGCGGTGCTGGCGGCGGTGCTGCCGAAACCGGCGCGCTCACGATCGATCACGCAGACCTGACGCCCGAGCGCAGTCAAATGTTGCGCCATCAGCGCTCCGGTGATCCCCGCGCCCACGACGAGAATGTCGCATGACAGATCGTGGTCGAGCGGTGCTCTGACGGGGCGCTTGAAGCCGGAGAGCCATGGCGGGCAACCACCGCGTAGGTCGCGCTGGACGGTGGTTTCGGAATCGAACATGGCGCGCTCGCACTGGCAAAGGAAAGCCCTGGCGGCAGCGCCGCCGGGGCTGGGAAGGGGATGAGCTTCAGGCCGCCTTGGCGACGGCAGCCGCGTTGGCGGGGCCGCCGAGCTGGGTCAGCGCCTTCTCGGTCTTGGTCTCCTCGGCGAGCGTCGCGTCGAGCAGCTTGACCGCCTCCTTGTGGCCGAGCTGCTGGGCCCACGCCTTGAGGGTGCCGTAGCGGGCCATCTCATAGTGCTCGACGGCCTGGGCCGAGGCCACCAGGCCTGCGTCGATCGCGGGGCTGTCGCCGTAATCCTCGATGACCGCCTTGCCTTCCTCGATGATCCCGAGGATCGCGTCGCAGGTCTTGCCGCGCGGGGCCTTGCCGATCAGTTCGAACACCTCCGCGAGACGCTCGACATGGCCTTCGGTTTCCTCGCGATGTGTTTCGAAGGCCTTCTTGAGCTCGGCGGACCGCGCCGCCTTCGCCATCTTGGGCAGGGTCTTCAGGATCTGCTTCTCGGCGTAATAGACGTCCTTGAGCATGTCGTGGAACAGGTCGTCGAGCGGCTTCGGGGTCGTGGCCATGGAGGTCCTCCGGGGATGGGTGGGTGGTGGATCCAAACGTAAGCCCAGGCCCCGTGTTCCTTCCCCTTTGAGATCTTGGCGGTGGAACTTTCTTGGGCGAGCTGCCGTTTGGTTTTGCATCGCGGCGAACGCCGCCACCTGCCTGATGGAGACCATCATGAAGAAGCTGCTCATCGCCACGTTGATCGCCTCCGCGACGTCCTTCGCCGCCATGGCCCAGACGTCAACGACTTCGCCCATCCCGGCGCCAAAGGCCGACGCCGACAAGAACGCCCCCCTGCCGGGTGCCAACAGCTTCACCGAGAGCCAGGCCAAAACCCGCCTTGAGTCCAACGGTTATTCCAACGTTGGCGCCCTCAAGAAGGACGACAACGGCGTCTGGAAGGGCACCGCCACTCATTCCGGCGCGCAGGTCAATGTTTCCGTCGACTATCGCGGCAACATCACCCGCAACTGATCCGTGCCGCTCGCACCCCGAACTTTGGAGAACGACATGACCCGCACCTTGACCCGATCCTACGATAGCAACGCCACGGCCCGCTCGGTTGTCGAGCAACTGGAGGCAGCCGGCGTTTCGAGCAGCGACATCAGCATCGTCGGACGAGACGGCGAGACCGGCGAGACCAATGCCGCAGAAGGCGCCGGCATCGGCGCGGGCGTTGGCGGCGCCGCTGGCCTGCTGACCGGTCTCGGACTTCTCGCGATCCCCGGCGTTGGTCCTGTTGTTGCCGCCGGCTGGCTCGCGTCCACCGCGGCGGGCGCAGTTGCGGGCGCAGCCGCCGGCGGGCTGGTCGGCTCCTTCGTCAAGGAAGGTCACGACGAGGACGAGGCCAACTATTACGCCGAGACGGTTCGCCGCGGCGGCTCCGTGGTTTCCGTCCGGACCAAGCCGGAGCACGAGGCCACCGTCCAGGCGATCCTCGATGGCGCCACGCCGATCGACCGCTCGACCCGTGAGGCCGACTACCGCGCTGGAGGCTGGTCGCGTTTCGATGAGAACGCCGATCCGTATGTCCGCGACGCCACGGCGGCTGGGCGCGTGCCGCCAGCGGTTATCTGATCGAACCGCCCGCGTATGATGGATGGCCCCGGTAATTCCGGGGCCGTTTTCGTTGACCGTTGGAAAATGATCCGTGCGGTTTGACGAGCATGCATTGTTCATCGGCGAGATCCTGGCCACGGGTGGAACACAGGGAAAGCCCGACCGTTCGGTGCAATGGGGGACTGATCCGCCCCCGCCGAGAGGTCCAATGTTATTGTTAGTGGACGGTTGGCCTCGACGCCAGCGCGGGCGGCGTAGCTGATCCGGGTTGCGCAGCCGCCCGTGCGGCCATGGCGGAGACGAAGACCTCCGGGGCGGGAGGCTTGTATCCGAGTGAGCCATGCGGGCGCACGGTGTTGAAGTGCCGCCGCCAGCTTTCGACGATGATCTTCGCCTCCGCGAGGGTGTAGAAGATCTCGCCGTCGAGGAGTTCGTCGCGCAACCGGGCATTGAACGACTCGATGAAGCCGTTCTCCCAAGGACTGCCGGGCGCGATGTAGGCGGTCTTGGCACCGACCGCGCTGATCCAATCCTGCACGGCCTTGGCGACGAACTCGGGACCGTTGTCTGAACGAATATGCTCCGGCACACCGCGCAGGATAAACAGGTCCGAGAGCCCGTCGATGACATCGATCGCCTTCAACCTTCGATCGATGCGGATCGCCAGGCATTCATGCGTGAACTCGTCGATGATGTTCAGCATCCGGTATTTTCTCCCATCATGAGTGCGGTCCTCGACAAAGTCGTAGGACCACACGTGATTGGGCCGCTCGGCACGCAGGCGGATGCAGGGTCCGTCCGCAAGCCAAAGACGGCCGCGCTTGGATTGTCGGGCTGGAACTTTCAGCCCCTCACGTCGCCAGATGCGCTCAACCCGCTTGCCATTGACGACCCAGCCTGCCGTCGAGCGCAGCAGCGCGGCGATCTTGCGATAACCGTAGCGGCCGTATTGGCGGACCAGCTCGACGATATCGGCGATGAGCTTTTCCTCATCGTCGCGTCCGTGCGGAATCCGACGTTGTGTCGAGCGATGCTGCCCGAGCACACGGCAGACCCGCCGCTCCGACACCTTCAGGGCGAGCCGGATATGCTCGATGCAGGCGCGGCGACGCGCGGGGCTCAGTAGTTTCCCGAAGCCGCCTCCTTCAGGATCAGCTTGTCGAGTGTCAGGTCCGCGACGGCGCGGCGGAGCCGGGCGTTCTCGGCCTCGAGCTCCTTCATCCGCTTCACCAGATCCGTCTTCAGCCCGCCAAACTCACGGCGCCAGCGGTAGTAGCTGACCTCCGTCACCCCGATCGAGCGGATCGCATCGGCAACGGGCTGCCCCTGCGAGACCAGCACATCGACCTGGCGCAGCTTCGCGACGATCTCTTCAGGCTTGTGGCGCTTCTTCGGCATATCGGTCCTCCTGTCTGCCAAAAGACATACTTCAGGGTGGACCAATTCAACGGGGGTGGATCAGTTTGGCGCACCGAACGCATAATCGCCGAGTTGGATGCCGGTCGCGTCGACATCGGCCTTATTCACTCGTCGAGCGAGAATGTACCGTCCGGCTTTAAGATCATCGCCAGCTCACCGCTGAAATGCGTCTTGCCGCCCGGCCATCGCCTCTGCAACGCAGACGTCGTTAAGGCTCAGGACCTTCGCAACGAACGCCTGATCGCCTATCATAACTCGCTCGATTTCGCTGACACGTTCTGGCGGGTCATCGAGGGCGTGGATCCACCGCCGGAGATCGCCGTCGAGGCGAGTCAGTCGGCCTTGTTGAGGGACTTGGTGCGCTATCGTGTCGGCATCACGCTGCTGGACGGCTTCACGGCCTCCGACACGATGCTTACCGACATGGTGGTCAAGCCATTCGTGCCTTCGCTTCCCTTCCACCTTGCCGTCGCGAGCCGAGGCAGCCGCCTCAGCGCGGATGCGCGGGAATTTCTATCGATCTTGATTGGAGTTGTAACCGAAATCGCCAATCGACGCTGATAGTCGTGCTCCGGTCGATCCAAAGCCAATCGCCGCAGCCATGTCGGCCTCGTGCCGGGGCGTGCCGAGACCCTTACGCGCGCCGGCACGGGCAGAGCGACGAGATCGGCTCGTAGCGCGGCTCGCGCCTTGTCCTTCGCTTTTGCGGCGACAGCGCCCTCAAGGTCGATGATCACCGCGTCCGCGCCTGCTCCGGCAACTTTCTCGAAGCGCTCGGGCCGATCGCCAGAGACAAACAGGGGAAGCAGGAAGTCGAGCGATGGCGACATTCAGCCGGCGTTGGAGCAGGTGCGGCGTGTTTCTGAAAGCAACCGCAAGGTTGCCGATCTGTATCTCGTCCACAACTGCCCGATCCACTTCGTCGTCTCAAAGCGGAGCCGTGGCACAATCGGGTTCGTCGAGTACCTTCGCTCGCTCGATTTTGACATTCGGACTTGCAATGGGACCGAGGCTGAGCGCATCGCTGCGCGTCAGGTTCTAAAGCAACATCGAGATGGGGGCGCTGTGTCGATACCTACACCGCCTGGACGGCCGCAACGATGGACGCCCTCGACGTCCTCAGATCCGTCTTCGGAACGATCATGGTGCCCCAATCCGTCATCGACGAATTGCGAACCGTGCGAGACGAGCAGGAGGTGCGTGCCGAGCCGTCCATGACCGTCGCTTGGCACAATGGCGAGTTCATCCGGCAGGAGCATACTGCAGAAGAAACTGCGGCGCGGCGAAGCTACATCGAAGAGCAGATCTCCCGCATCGAGCCGGCTTGCGAGGTTCGTCCTGTCAGCATCCCTGGCGAACCTTCCGAGCTTGCCGCGTTGATCTATCAATCCTTTGGACCCCATGCTCTCGACGCCGCCAATCTCGCGGACGCGAAGCATGTGCTTGTTTCGGAAGACATGTATTTCCGACAGTATGGCGAGGCCGCTTGCTCGACCAAAGGGGCCTGGCTGCAAGTGGTGTTCTCATTTGCCCTCGACCTGGGAAGAATGCGGACGTGATGCTTACGGCAATCCGCGAGGATCAAGCGCGAGATTTCGGAAATTTTGCAGCGCTTGCCAATTTCATGGGCACGCGCAACGCCGAGTTGTGATCGCATATCAATGTCTGCGTCGAGTTCCTCAACCAGCTCTGGCTTGAACATGGTGAGTTCGACCTAGCCTGCAAGCGCGCGACGAGCATCCTGATCGAGCGAATGGTTCGGTTCCGGTCCAAAGACTGGGCGTTGGTGCTTGCCTTCATCAAGCGCGGCTGCGCCCCCTCCATTAGGCAATTTCTCGATGGCTGGCTTGCTGGGCACTGCCTCTCCGATGACGCCGTAACAGCTGCTGGCGCAGAGATTGAAGTCGTGGCGACGCAATTGCGCGAGCGTCGTTCAGCGCGGATTGTCGCGGGCGAGCCAAAGACACCACGCGAGCGAGTGCGCAGGCGCCGCAAAAGACGTAGATGAGCCCGGCGTCTCCCGTCGTGCATAGCCGGCGCGCAATAGCAGGAGCGTCGTCAGCACGCGAGACAGGCGCCCATTGCCGTCCTGAAAGGGATGGATCTCCAGGAAGACAACGACGAAGACGGAGATGACGACCTTCACCCCGCCGACCAGTACGAACGCTACCGCGAGCTTGCGGAAAATCGCGGATGGGGCACGCTCCGCCGCCGCGAGTTGGACGCCGTCGGCTCCAAGCTCGCCGCCGGAACCGGCCTGCCTCACCTGAAGGCGGCGGCGGGCGAACACGTCGCCGGCACTTATCGCCAAAGCCTCACCCTGTCGTCCGGACGGTTCGCGATGATCGACAACGGGCTCGGCTTCCAGCTCGTGCCGTGGTCGCGGGAGATCGATCGCAAGCTCGGCCAGCACATCGCCGGCGTCGCGCGAGCCGGCGGCGGCATCGAGTGGAGCCTCGGCCGCAAACGCGACCTGGGACTATAAGGGCCATCGTCCACATGCAGTCATGTCGCGGGAGGGTTCAGGCGCGATCTGATTAGTCGGCGAACTCGCTAAGCCGGCGCAGCTCAGATGCGGTACGCCCGGTTTTGCGTCGAAGCAGCACACGAAGGGTCGTTCCATTAGCGTACCCGGTCCGAGAAGCGATTTCATCGACGCTCAATCGAGTCGTCCTCAGAAGATATGTCGCGTGTTCGACCCGCAGATCCTGGTGGTACGCCAGTGGTGATCGTCCCAGCACGGCGTGAACTCTTCTCGACAGCGTTCGCGTACTTGCTCCAGTGAACTGCGCCGCGTCTGGGAGCGAGAAAACTCGATCAAGGTTCGTCCGCACCCATACCTCAAAAGCTTGGACAAGCTCGTCCGTGTGTCGAAGGTGATCCGGGATCGCGTATGTCGCCTGGGGTGAACGCGAGTCGAGCATCAAGTAGCGTGCTGTCGTCGCCGCAAGTTCAGGGCTGCGCTGTCGAATAAACCACAATGCCAGATCGAAATGGGCCAACACAGCCCCCGCCGTAACGATGTTGTCGGCCCGCACGATGGTGCGATGATGATCCAAATCCACGCGCGGATAACGGGAGCGAAAGAACGGACTCAGCCACCAACTCGTCGTCGCGGCCCGACCATCCAACAGGCCGGCCTCCGCTAGCAGGAACGTTCCTGTACATGCCGCTGCGATAGTCGAGCCCCGTTTATGCCACGCGCGCAACAGAACGCCAGCGCTCGCGCAATCCGGATGGCGGAGTGTGGTGCTCAGCGCCTCCTCGGTCTTTGCGCCGACCGCAGGCACGAGCACAAGATCAGGCGCAAAAGAGGCGACTGCCGGCACAGCAGGTATGGCCAAGCCATGCGCAGTCATCGCGCCGTGCCGGACGCTCAGAACGGTCGCCTTGAACGACTTGCTTTCTGAGGTCGGCGCCAGTTCGGCGGCTGTGGTCAGCGTGTCTTGGAACGCGGCCAGTCCGGTGTCGAAAGTCCCATCAAGGGCAAGGATCGCGATGTTCATGGCGAGAATGGTACTACATTTGTCATTTATGCCAAGCGACTGATGAACTGACCTCCATTAGGGTTGTGACTGCCTTTGGGAACGAAGGCCGCTCTCGGTTGAGGCGCGTATCGACAAAGGCGCGAGTCGAGCCACTCGGGTGTCTGCAACAACCACTCTTGGAAATCATCGTTGCTGTCGATCCGTGCCGGGGCAGATTCCAAGTCTGATAAGGAGATAGGTATGATTAAGTTTGGGCTGTATGTTCGGCTGGAAGCGAAGCCCGGCAAAGAGGCGGATCTTGAAGCGTTTCTTCAAGGTGCATTGCCGTTGGCGCAGGAGGAGACCGGCACGCCGGTGTGGTACGCCGTGAAATTCGGGCCTCAAAGCTACGCGATTTTTGACGCTTTTGCGACCGATGAAGATCGCGGCGCTCACCTGAATGGCCCAATTGCTGCCGCTCTGATGCAGCATGCGGACGAACTCTTGTCGACACCGCCCGTGATTGAACGTTGGGATGCTTTGGCGGTGAAGTAGGATCACTGGGGAAGGGCCGTCCAGGCACGGAAATTAGCTCGTATAGAATATTCGGCGCCGATACTGCTAAACAGAGTATACCATTCCTACGATAGAAGCGCCGATTACTATACGCCGGCAAGATCTGAATTGTTATTTATAGCCGTGATCCGACCTTTGCGGGATTTGCCGCAAGGGTCGCCATGTCCGCCACTAAGATTTTGTGGGGCCAGATCACAGTAGTCTTCCTGATCGTGCTGTTCACGCCTGGACGGCGACGCAGTGGACCGCCTACCGCCTCGGCTTCCAGCCGCAGCTCGGCCATCCATGGTTCGAGCTGATGGGCTGGCCGGTCTATTACCCGCCGGCCTTTTTCTGGTGGGGGTATTTCTACGACGCCTATGCGCCGCCGATCTTCGTCGAGGGCGCCTATATCGCGGCGTCGGGCGGCTTCATCTCAATCCCCGTCGCCATCGGCATGTCAGTCTGGCGGGCGCGCGAGGCGAAGAACGTCGAGACCTATGGCTCCGCCCGCTGGGCCGACGGCAAAGAGGTGAAGGCGGCCGGGCTGCTTGGGCCGGACGGCGTCGTGCTCGGCAAGCTCGATCATGCCTATCTCCGCCACGACGGGCCGGAGCATGTGCTGTGCTTCGCGCCGACCCGCTCCGGCAAGGGCGTCGGTCTGGTCGTGCCGTCGCTCTTGACCTGGCCCGGCTCGGCGATCGTTCACGACATCAAGGGCGAGAACTGGCAGCTCACCGCCGGCTTTCGAGCGAAGCACGGACGCGTGCTGCTATTCGATCCTACCAACGCCAGGTCGGCCGCTTACAATCCGCTGCTGGAAGTCCGCCGCGGCCAATGGGAAGTGCGCGACGTGCAGAACGTCGCCGAAGTTTTGGTCGATCCGGAAGGCTCGCTCGACAAGCGTAACCACTGGGAGAAAACCTCCCATTCGCTTCTGGTCGGCGCGATCCTGCACGTCCTCTATGCCGAGGAGGACAAGACGCTCGCCGGCGTCGCCGCCTTCCTGTCCGATCCCAGGCGACCGATCGAGACGACGCTGCAGGCGATGATGACGACGCGGCATCTCGGTGAAGCCGGGCCGCACCCTGTCGGGGCGTCCACGGCGCGCGAGCTGCTCAACAAGTCCGACAACGAACGATCGGGTGTGTTGTCCACAGCCATTTCGTTCCTCGGGCTCTATCGCGATCCCATGGTGGCCGAGGTGACGCGCCGGTGTGACTGGCGCATCGCGGACCTGATCGCCGATCCGAAGCCGGCGACCCTGTACCTTGTCGTTCCGCCGTCGGACATCTCGCGGACCAAGCCGCTCATTCGCCTGGTGCTCAACCAGATTGGCCGGCGTCTGACGGAAGACCTGCACGCCAAGGACCGTCGCCATCGCGTGCTGATGATGCTCGACGAGTTTCCAGCGCTCGGCCGACTCGGCTTCTTCGAGTCGGCCTTGGCTTTCATGGCAGGCTACGGCCTAAAGGCTTTTCTGATCGCCCAGAGCCTGAACCAGATCGAGAAGGCCTACGGCGCCAACAACTCGATCCTGGACAACTGCCATGTGCGCGTGAGCTTCGCCACCAACGACGAGCGGACGGCCAAGCGCGTTTCCGATGCGCTCGGCACCGCTACCGAGATGAAGGCGATGAAGAACTATGCCGGCCACCGGCTGTCGCCCTGGCTCGGTCATCTCATGGTATCGCGTTCCGAGACCGCGCGACCGCTGCTCACGCCCGGCGAAGTGATGCAGCTCCCGCCCGCCGATGAGATCGTCATGGTGGCCGGCACGCCGCCCATCCGCGCCAAGAAAGCGCGCTATTACGAGGATGCCCGGTTCAAGGAGCGAGTGCTTTTGCCGCCCGATCCGGCCAAGTCGGGACGGTCGAAGCGGACCGATGGTTGGTCCGCGCTGAAACCGCAGACGCCCGACGCGGCCTTGCTGGCGAAGATTGCCGAGGCGGATGCGGCCAATAGCGGCCTACGCCGCGAGCCCGAACTGCCCGATCACGTCGCCATCGCCAAGGAGACGACGGACCCAAGCGTGGCTGACGAGTTCGCCATCACGCTCGACGACGAGCCCGAGGACGCCGCGCGCCAGTCCCGCATCCTGCGCCAGCAGATGCGCGGCGTCGCCCGGCAGGTGTCGCTCCATCCCAATGACGGCATGGACCTTTGAGGCCGATCTGCGCGACCGGATGAACGTCTATTTTCCGCCCGAGCTTCTGAAGCACATCGGCGATCTCGCCGACCGCAAGAAGCTGTCGCGCTCGGCGATCGTCGAGGCCGCTGTAGCGTCGTTTCTCTCGCCCGACGGGGCGGACAAACGCGAGGCGGCCTTTGTCCGCCGGCTCGACCGACTATCGCGGCAGGTTCAGCGGCTGGAACGGGATCTCGGCATCACCGCCGAGACGCTGGCGCTGTTCGTCCGCATCTGGCTGACTATCACGCCGCCTTTGCCGGGCGACGCCCAGGCCTCCGCGCAGGCGAAGGGCCGCGAGCGCTACGAGGGATTCATCGAAACGCTCGGACGGCGTCTCCAGAAAGGCCAGAGCTTCCTTCGGGAAATTCCCGACGACATCGCCGGCGCAATGCCGTCCGACGACTCGCACGAGGATCAGACTTCCAAGCAATAGTTCTCGGTCTGGAGATCTCAAGTATTCGGCAAGTTCGCCGCTTCCCTGTCTTTCCACGCCGCAGCACTACTACGCTATCACCACTGTTGCGGCCGCCCCGAATGCGGTCATTTCACTCATCCCCGATCCAGGGTCGTGCGTCGTGCGCGCCCGCAGAAGAACGGGGACGACGTGGCGGCATCTCACCAGCAACCGGAAGCGAGCACGAGAGGCGTGCGCATGTTGCGCACCGCCCTTGGTCCCGCCATCGCCCGATATCTGGAAGACGCCTCGATCGTCGAGGTGATGCTCAACCCCGACGGACGGCTCTGGATCGACCGTCTTTCCGAAGGTCTCGGCGATACGGGCGAGTGGCTGTCGTCGGCCGATGGTGAGCGGATCATCCGCCTCGTCGCGCACCATGTCGGCGCCGAGGTCCATTCCGGTAGCCCACGCGTCTCGGCCGAGTTGCCCGAGACCGGCGAGCGCTTCGAAGGTCTGTTGCCGCGCGTCGTGGCAGCGCCGGCCTTCGCCATCCGCAAGCCCGCCGTCGCGGTATTCACGCTCGGCGACTACGTCGTCGCCGGGATCATGACCGCCAGCCAGGCAGAGGCGCTGCGCGTCGCCGTCGCCGAGCGCCGCAACATCCTCGTCGCCGGCGGCACCTCGACCGGCAAGACAACGCTGACCAACGCGCTCCTGGCCGAAGTCGCCAAGACCTCCGACCGCGTCGTGCTGATCGAGGACACGCGCGAGCTGCAATGTGCCGCGCCGAACCTTGTGGCCCTGCGCACCAAGGACGGCGTCGCCTCGCTGTCCGATCTCGTCAGGTCTTGCTGCGCCTTCGCCCCGACCGCATCCCGATCGGCGAAGTACGTGGCGCCGAAAGCGCTCGACCTCCTGAAGGCCTGGGGCACCGGCCATCCCGGAGGCGTCGGCACCATTCACGCCGGCACCGCGATCGGTGCGCTGCGCCGCCTCGAACAGCTCATCCAGGAAGCCGTCGTCACCGTGCCGCGCGCGCTGATCGCCGAGACGATCGATGTCGTCGCCGTGCTCGCCGGCCGCGGCTCGCAGCGGCGCCTGGCCGAACTCGCCCGCGTCGAAGGGTTTGGCCCCTCCGGGGACTACCAGACCACACCGTCGGGCGCGGCGTCGGCGGTCATTCCCTCAGCAACCTCCGAACAATCGGGAGATCCCCCATGATCCGCCATGCCCTGCGCACGCGTCGCCATATCGCGACGGCCGCCTCCGTCACCTTCCTGTCGCTCATGCTCTCGCCCGCCACCCATGCAGCCGGTTCGTCCATGCCGTGGGAAGCGCCGCTGCAATAGATTCTGGAGTCTATCGAAGGCCCGGTCGCCAAGATCGTCGCGGTGATCATTATCATCGTCACCGGCCTGACGCTCGCCTTCGGCGACACGTCGGGCGGCTTCCGTCGCCTGATCCAGATCGTCTTCGGCCTGTCGATCGCCTTCGCCGCGTCGAGCTTCTTTTTGTCGTTCTTCTCGTTCGGCGGCGGGGCGCTGGTCTGATGGCGAGCGCGCTCGACCCTGCGGCCGAGGTGCCCGGCTTTTCCGTGCCTGTCCACCGGGCGCTGACCGAGCACACCTGCTCGGCGGCGCTCCGCGCGCCATCGCCATTCTCAACGGCACGCTGGCCGCCGCGCTCGGCCTCGGCCTGCGGCTCTGGCTGGTCGGCCTCGGCCTTTGGGCCGTCGGCCATTTCGCCGGCGTCTGGGCGGCCAAGCGCGATCCGATGTTCGTCGATGTGGTGCGACGCCATCTGCGCATCCCCGGCCACCTCGGCGTCTGAGGGAGCCAGCATCATGATGAACCTTGCCGAATATCGTAACCCCAACACCCAGCTCGCCGATTTCCTGCCCTGGGTGGCACTGGCCGGTGAAGGCATCGTTCTCAACAAGGACGGCTGCTTCCAGAGGACCGCGCGCTTTCGCGGGCCGGACCTCGACAGCGCCGTGCCGGCCGAGCTGGTCGCCGTCGCCGGCCGGCTCAACAACGCCTTCCGCCGCCTCGGCTCCGGCTGGTCGATTTTCGTCGAAGCCCAGCGCCACGTCGCCGCGACCTATCCCGCCAGCCTGTTCGCCGACAGCGCGGCCGCGCTAGGGTCAGGACTCGTTGATCACAGCCAGAAGATGACGGTGGCAGCGAGGGCGATGGCGGAGAAGAAGGCCTTAGGGCAGCGATCGTAGCGGGTGGCGACGCGGCGCCAGTCTTTGAGGCGGCCGAACATGATCTCGATGCGGCTGCGGCGCCGATAGCGGCGCTTATCGTA